>JBKQJL010000193.1:0-24289 GCA_052147975.1 Myxococcaceae bacterium | reverse complement strand
ACTTCGTGGACCGCGCCAAGTCCTACACCGGCCCGAATTGGGTGCGGGACGTGGTGGTGCTTTACGGCTACAAGGCCGTGGTGGCCGGCCACCAGCTGGCTCCGGCCGCGTTGCTCCTCGGCGCCGGAGCGCTGGTGGCGGTCCTCCGTTCCAAGGGCGAGCTCACCGCCATTCAGGCCCTCGGCTTCTCCCGCTGGACGCTGTACGGGCCGGTGCTGGTGGTGAGCTTGGTGATGGCGGCCGGGCTGGTGCTGTTGGACGAGACGGTGGTGGGACGGGCCAGTCGGCGGGTGGATGAAATTACCACCCTGCGCTTTCACCGCTGGGGGGATTGGCGCTCCTTTTACGGCCGCAAGCAGTGGTTTCGCCGCGGGGACCGCATTCTGCACCTGCAGGAGGGCACGGCCGACGAGGGTTTCCGCGGGGTGACGGTGCTCACCCTGGACGAGGCCTTTGCCCTGCGCGAGCGCCTGGAGGCGGACAGCATGGCCTCCCTCTCCGGGACGCTGTGGCGCCTGACCGGCGTCAGTGTCCGCACCTTCGACGGCCAGGCGGGCAGCCGGCTGCGCTCGCTGCCCGACGGCGTCTTTGACCTCGGGGTGGCCCGCTCGGACTTGAGCATCCGCCCCGGACGGCCGGAACAGATGTCGACTGCCGTGCTGAAGGAGCAGATTCGGGCCCGCCGGACGGTGGGACTTCCCGACCGCCTCTTCTCTCTGGCCTTGCACAACCGGGTGGCGGTGCCGCTGATGGCCGTGCCGGCCGCGCTGCTCGCGCTGGCCCTCGCGCTGCGGACGGGGCGGCAGGGCATCACCGGCGTCCTCATGCAGGGACTCCTCGTGACGCTCGCCCTGTGGGGGCTGATGGTGGTGGCGCGCGGGCTGGTGGTGGGAGGGCGACTCTCCCCCTCGGTGGCGGCCTGGGCACCGGTGGTGGTGCTGGGCCTCACCGCCACCGCCATGGCGCGTTGGCCCAACGCCCGACCGCGGCTCCGCCGCCTGCTGGCCTCGTCGGCCTGACGCCTACCGATGGACTCCCTGGCCTCCCCGCCACCGTCCCCTGTGCTGCCGCGAGGCCTCACCACCCTCGTCAGCGGGCTTCTGGCGGCCTGGGCCCTGGGGACGGCGGCCTCCGAGGGGCTGATGCAGGTGGCCGCGGACGCCACCGTCCTTTTGGCGTTGGGGCTACTGCTGGCCCGGCGCGCGCGCGTCGCCCACGAGCTCCGCGCGCCGCTGGTGGCAGGCGGCGTCTTGGCCCTCTACCAGGGCTTGTCCCCGCTGCTGGTCCACCTCACCGGAGGCACGGACTGGCCTCCGGTGGGACGCTGGTTGCAGTGCTTGGACACCGCCGCCGCGCCCGCGCTGGTGGTGGTCGCCTCGCTGGGGGTGCGCTGGGCGGCGGTGGAAGTGGCTGCGGTGTTGGGGTGGACGGGCTCGGTGGCGCTCGGCTTGGTGCAGCACCTGGTGCGTTGGGAGGCTCCGCTGCCCCCGCTTCTGCGCCTTCCGGTGGGAAGGGTGCATGAAGTCTTCGCGCCCGAGGGCAGCCCGCGCTTCGCCGCCGGCGGCTTCTTCTTTCATCGGCTGCGCTTCGCCCATGGCGCGGTGGCCCTCCTCGGGCCGGCCCTGGCGGCGGCAGTGCAAGCCCTCCGTCCCCGGCGGCGCTGGCTGGGGGCGTGGCTGGCCCTCCTCTGCGCGCTCGCCATTTACCTCTCCTATGCCCGAGCAGCGCTGGGGGCGGCGGCCCTTCTCGGTGCGGCCGCGGGGGTGGGACTGTCTCGCTCCTGGACGCGCCGGGCCGGCCTGGCCGGCGTCCTCGTCCTGCTGCTGGCCGTGGCGCTGGCCCCGGGCTGGCGCCTGCGGCTGGCCGACGCGGGGGAAAACCTGTTGGACGGAGAACGGGCCGAGGCGCGCGCGGCCGGTTGGGACCTCGTCGGCCGGCACCCGGTGCTGGGCGTCGGTTTCGGCAACTACCACGCCGCGGCGCTGGCCCGCGCGCAGGTGACGGGGCTTCCGCCGCAACTGGCGCGCGACGCCCACGCCCTGTGGTTGACGGCCTGGGCCGAGACGGGCGTGGTGGGGCTTGTGTTGTGGCTCGCCTGGCAGGCGCTGCTCGCCTGGGCGCTGTGGCACAGGGCGCGCGCCGGCGCCTGGCCCGCGGCCGGGGCCCTCCTCTCCTGGGGGGCCTTCCAAGCGCTGGCCCTGGTGCACTACCTGCCCTTCCACTCGAGTGTCCACCTCACCTTCGCGCTGGTGTGGGGGGTGGGCCTCGCCCACCAGGACGAGGGGACTCAGAGAAGCACGCGCCGGTAGACGGCCGCCGTCGCCCGCGCGCAGGCGTCCCAGCTGAAGGCCTGGGCCCTTCGCTGCCCGCGCTGCACCAGCGTTTGGCGCAGCCCGGCGTCACCCTGTAGCCGCTGCACTGCCTCCACCCAACTGGCCTCCGCGCGCGGCTCCACCAACAGCCCGGCCTCGCCCACCACCTCGAGCAGCGCCCCAGCCCGCGCCGCCACCACCGGGCAGCCGCAGGCCATGGCCTCCAGCGCCGGCAGGCCGAAGCCCTCGTGCAGCGACGGCAACAGGAGCGCCTCGGCCCCTCCATATAAGGAGGGAAGCAGGCCCTCCTCGACGTCTGAAAGCCCGAGGACGCCCTGGGGCAAGGACAGCTGCCACACCCTTGGCCCAGCCAGCAGCACCAGGGGCGCGGGCAGCCGGGGAGCCAGCTGGGCCAGCCAGCCCAGCTGCTTGTGGCGCTTGGCATTGCCCACCGCCAACAGGTACCGCGCCGGCAGCCCCAGCCGCCGCCGGGCCTCGGACAGGGCCTCTGGGGTGGGGGGGCGAAACTCTGCGTCGACGCCCGGGGGCACCACCTCAAAGGCGCTGGGCGCAAGGCCCAGCCGCTCGGCCAACTCGGCCCGGGCAAAGTGGGAGACGGTGAGGCGGGCCCGGGCGTGGCGCAGCCGCGGCCCCACCACCGTCCGGTAGTACAGCCGGGTGGCCAGGCCGTACTCCTCGGCACGCACGAGGTGGGCGGCGTCGTGCAGGGTGGCCACCAGCCGGCCCGGCCAGAGGAGGGGCAAGGAGAAGGAGGTGGCGTGGAAGCAGTCGGCCCGGGCGCTCAAGAGGGAGGCGGCGAGCGCTGGCTGCTCAAAGGGCGAGAGGAAGCGCGCCGCGCACCGGCGGACCGGAAGGGACGGGGCCAGCCGTCCAAGGGAAGGAAGCCCCCCGGGAGGGACGAGGGCCAGCACCTCCACCTCTGGCAGGAGCGCTGGAATGCGCTGGGCCAAGGCCAGGGCATAGCGGGCAATGCCGTGCAGGTGGCCCTCCACCATGCGCAAGTCCAAAACAAGCCTGCGCCGTCGCCCCACGGGGAGGCTGGCGTCGGGCGGCGCGCCCGCCGGCGCCGCCGGGCTCACGCGGACGCACCCTCGTCTACCGCTCGCATGCCCTGGGCCAGTCCGAGCGCCAGCACCGCGGCCATGGACACCTCGGCGTGGAAAAGCGGGTCGTGCAGCACACTCACCAGGGCGAGGAAGACGACGCTGGCCCGGCCGGCAGCGCCGAGGGCCCACTTGGGCTGCACTCTGCGCCAGCACCAGGCAAGCACCAGCACGTAGAGAAGCGCCGCCGGGACGCCCGCCTCGGCGGCCAGGGTGAGGTATTGGTTGTGCGCCTTGCCGGCGTGGCGCACCACCTCCTCGGGCGTGTCGGCCGAGGCGAAGAGGGCCGGGTGGTAGCGGCCCAGTCCGACGCCGGCCAGCGGGTGCTCGGCCACCGCGCGCCAGGCGGACTGCGCCAGCCAGCGCCTGTCGCCGCTTCCCTCGTCGGTGGCGGCCTGGGCGAAACGCACCCGCAGGCTACCGACGCCGGCCAACAGCCCCGCCCCAAACAGCAGCACGCCCACCAGGGCCCAGCCCCGCCACCGCCCGGACAGGCGCAGTGCCAGCACGACGGCCATGGCCACCACCAGTGCCACCGAGGCGGCGCGGGCGTGCGGCAGCCAGGCGACGCACAGCGCCCCGGCCAGGGCGAGGGCCAGCGCCGCCCGGTTTCGGCGGAGGAGCCCGACGTCCAGGTAGGCCAGCACCAACAGCCCGCCGACGTGGGCAAACTTGAGTCGGTGCAGCAACAGGCCCCCGGCCATGTAACGGGTGGGCTCGCCGGGAAGGGGCTCATACATTCTCTGGAAGGGAAGGCCCGTCCAGCGGAAGCGCGCGAAGGTGTCGGCCACCGGCCACAGGCCCCAGTGCTGGCACAGCGCCGCGCCGCAGGAGAGGAGGAAGACGGCGCCCACCACCATGGCCAGGCGGCGCCGCGCTGGGCGGCCGAGTTGGCCAAGCGCGCTGGCCGCCACCGGCAAGAAGCACCAGTCGAGAATGCGCGCCGCCCCTCCGGGGGTGGGCACGTGCCCGGCCACCAGAGGCACCACCAGGCACCAGAGGATGAAGCCCCACAGCGGCCAGGCCCGCAGCGCGCGCGCTCGCCAGCCCGGCCAGGGCGGCAGCACTGCCAAGAGGGACAGCACCATGCCCAGGGCTCCGAGGGCCTCGGAAAGCTGCACGCCCACGCCCCAAACGAGCAGTCCCACTTCGGCCAACGCCGGACGCCAGGCCCAGCCTGAGCCGTCCGCCGTCTCTTCCGCATGCGGGGGCGCCGCGAGCAAGGGGTGTTGAAGGTACACCACTCGCTGGTGCTTTCGCGGGGCCTGTCCTCCCTTTCGAGCGGCCGGAGGCAGGCGCCGTCCCCGGGCACGCCTTGCCGCCAGCGCCGGGGGTGCTACAGGTACACGCCCTTGGGAATGCGCGTCGCGCTGGTGCACGACTGGCTGGTGGGCCGGCGCGGCGGGGAGGCCGTGCTGGAGGCGCTGGTGCGTCTGTTTCCAGAGGCCGAGGTGTTTACCCTGTTGCACCAGCCGGGCAGCGTAGGGCCCACCATTGAAGCTCGGCCCATCCACGTCTCGCCCCTGCAGCGCGTGCCGGGCGTGTTTCGCCACTACCGGAGCCTCTTGCCGCTGATGCCCTGGGCGGTGGGACAGCTGGACGTGCGCGGCTTTGACTTCGTCCTCTCCAGCAGCCACTGCGTGGCCAAGGGGGTGAGAGTCCCCACAGGGACGCCGCACCTGGCCTATGTGCACGCGCCCATGCGCTACATGTGGCACCTCTTCGAGGAGTACTTCGGGCCAGGGCGGGCCTCCTGGCCGGTGCGTGTGGGCGCCCGGGCGCTGCGCCCCACGCTGCAGGCGTGGGACAAAGCCACCGCCGCTGCCCCGGACGTCCTACTGGCCAACAGCCAGCATGTGGCCGCGCGCATTAAAGAGGACTGGGGGCGGCCCGCTGCGGTGGTGTACCCGCCGGTGGACGTCGAGCGCTTTGCCACCGGGCCGCTGGGCACCGGCGCCGGGGGGTACTTCCTGTGGGTGGGCGCGCTTGCGCCCTACAAGCGGCTGGACGTCGCCCTGGAGGCCTTCCGGCGCCTCGGCGCCCCTCTCTGGGTGGCTGGGGAGGGCCCCGACGCACGCCGGCTGCGCCATGCGCGGCCTCCGTCCGTGCGCTGGCTCGGCCCGGTGGCCGACGCACAGCTACCGGCCCTGTACCGTGGGGCGAGGGCCCTCGTCTTTCCCGGCGAGGAGGACTTTGGAATTGTGCCGCTGGAGGCCATGGCCTCCGGGCGGCCGGTGCTGGCGCTGGGGCGCGGTGGCGCGCTGGAGACTGTCACCGGCGAGACGGGGCTCTTCTTCCAAGAGGCGACGCCGGAGGCCCTGTTGGCGGCCCTTCAGCGCTTCGAGGCGTTTGAGAAGGGCTTCCGTCCAGAGGCGGCCCGACAGCGCGCGCTTCTCTTCGGGCCGGAGCCATTCCACGCCGGCATCCGCCGGGCGGTGGAGCCGCTCCTGGGTGGCCGTCCGTGGTAACAGGGGCGTTTCCTCCGCCACATGTTTGGCCGTCTCCAGCGCTTCTACAACTCCATCAAGGTGGCCACCGACGTGGTGGTGCTGGCCGTGGCCTTCGCGCTGGCCTACCTCACCTGGTTCACCTGGACGCACCACCGCCCGGAGCCACCCTGGCGCGACTCGCTGGTGACGCTGGGCCTGGCCCTGGTGTTGCTCCCCTTTGCCTTCCGTCAGGCCCACCTCTACGCCACCAACCGGGCACGGACCAACGTCGAGGAAGTCTTCGAAGTCCTCAAGGCCTCCCTCACGGCGACGCTGCTGTTGGTGGCGCTGACGTATTTTCTGCGCGAGCGCTACTCGCGCGCCACGCTGGGGCTGTTTCTCCTCTACGCCATGGCGCTCGTCTCGGCCACGCGGCTCACTTTCCGGGCTGTTTTGGCCGCCATTCGTCGACGGGGCTACAACCTCAAGTCCATCCTTCTGGTGGGGACGGGGAGCCTCGGCGAGCGGGTGGTGGACACCATCGAAGGCCACCGCGAGCTCGGCTTCCGCGTGGTGGGGGCCTTGTCGGCGGTTGCCTGCGCGCCGGGCGCCACCGTCCGTGACGTGCCGGTGGTGGGCACCACCGCGGACTTGGAGCGCGTGTTGGCCGCCGGCCCGGTGGACCAAGTCATTTTGGCCCTGCCCTCAGAGGACACCCCGCTGCTCAAACAGCTGATGGAGCGCCTCACCCTGCAGACGGTGGACGTGAAGGTGGTGCCGGACCTCTTTCAGTACGTGACGCTGTACGGGGGGCTGGAGGAATTCGGCGGGCTGCCCCTCAGTGGACTTCAGGGGGGGCCTCTCGACGGCTGGAACCAGGTGGCCAAGCGCCTCTTCGACGTGGTGCTGGCGCTGTTGGCGCTGTGTGTCTTGTCCCCGCTGTTGCTGCTGGTGGCGCTGGCCGTGCGACTCAGCAGCGCCGGTCCGGTTTTCTTCCGGCAGGAGCGCATGGGCATGGACGGCCGGACATTTCAAATTTTGAAGTTTCGCACCATGCGGACGGACGCCGAGGCGGCCGGCGCCACCATGGCGCGGGCCAAGGACCCGCGGCGCACGCCGCTGGGCGCGTTTCTGCGCGCCTCCTCCATTGACGAGCTCCCGCAGCTGCTCAACGTCCTTTGGGGGAACATGAGCCTGGTGGGCCCAAGGCCCGAGCGCCCCGTCTTCATCGAGGAATTCAAGCGGCGCATTCCCCGCTACCACCTGCGCCACAAGGTGAAGGCGGGCATCACCGGGTGGGCCCAAATTCACGGGCTGCGCGGACAGACGTCCATCGAGAAGCGGATTGAGTATGACCTCTACTACATCGAGAATTGGTCGCTGCTGCTGGACGTGAAAATCCTGGTGCGTACCGTGCTCGGCGGGTTTCTCTCCCGGCACGCCTACTGAGGAAGCAAGAGGCCCAAACCCGCAAAGGCGGACAGCGCCCCCTGGCGCGAAGGCGCCTCCTGGGGGGGGAGGCCCCGCTCGCTGCCGACGAGCGGCCAAACCGTCGCGCGAACGTCGCTTGACGTCGGGGGGCGAGGCTGCATAAATACGCAGGCTTGGCGCATAACTATGAAGTGGGTGTGGTGGGGGCCTCGGGCTACTCCGGCATCGAGGTGTGCCGCCTGTTGGCCCACCACCCGGACGTCTCGCTGCGCTTCGCCGCCTCCGAGCGCTGGGAGGGCGACAGCGTCCGGGCACGGACGGGCATCGGCGGCACCGTCGGGGCCCTGCGCTACCAGGCGGTGGAGCGGGCACTGGAGCAAGCCGAGGGGTGCAAGGTGGTGTTGCTGGCCACCCCCACCGAGGTGTCGCTGCGCCTGGCGCCGGAGCTGCTCGAGGCGGGCGTCCGGGTGGTGGACCTCTCCGGTGCCTTTCGGCTGCAGGAGGCGAGCGCCTACCCGGCGGCCTACGGCTTCGCGCACCCTGCGGCGGCGTTGCTGGGCGAGGCCGTCTATGGGCTTCCGGAGCTGGGCCGACAGGCGCTGCCGCAGGCCAGACTGGTGGCCAACCCGGGCTGTTTTCCCACCGCCGCGGCGCTGGCGGTGGCTCCGCTGTTGGCCGCAGGGCTACTGGCGGAGGAGGCGGTGGTGGTGGACGCCGCCTCGGGCGTCACCGGGGCCGGCCGCCAGGCGACGGAGCCCTACAGCTTCGCCGAGGTGGACGAGGACATGCGGGCCTACCGCGTGCTGCGCCACCAGCACCTTCCGGAAATTGCCCAGTCCCTCCAGCGTGCCGCCGGCCGCACGGCCGCCTTCACCTTTACCCCGCACTTGCTGCCGGTGCGGCGCGGCATTCTCTGCACCGCCTCGGCGCGGCTTCTCCCAGGGGTGGCGCCGGAGCGCCTTCGCCTGGCGCTCCGCGAGGCCTACGCCCAGGAGCCGCTGGTGGAGGTGGTGGACACTCCGGAGGAGGTGACGCTGCGCTCGGTGGTGGGGACGCCCAGGGCCCGGGTGGGGGTGGCCTGTGCCCTCGGAGGCTTTGACCCGGGACGTGTCGTCGTCATCTCCGCCTTGGACAACCTCCTCAAGGGGGCCGCCAGCCAGGCGGTGCAAAACCTCAACGTCCTGTTGGGCCTGCCCGAGACGCGCGGCCTCCTCTTGGAGCGAGGGGCGCTCGCATGAATGGCCCCTTGGGCTTTCGCTTCGCTGGCCTGCACGTGGGCATCAAGCCCGGCCGCAAGGACTTGGCCTTGGTGGTGAGCGACGTGCCGGCCTCGGCGGCCGGCTGCTTCACCGTCAACCGGGCCAAGGCGGCGCCGGTGCGCGATGCCGAGGCCCGCCTTCCGGCCGACGGCGCGCGGGCCGTCCTCATCAACAGCGGGAATGCCAACGCCCTCACCGGGCGCGCCGGCCAGCAGGACGTCGAGCGACTCAGGGACGAGTTGGCGGCGGTCCTCCACGTCGGCGCGCAGAGTGTCTACACCGCCAGCACCGGCGTCATCGGCGTCCGGCTGCCACTCGAGAAAATTTCCGGCGGGCTCGAGCGGCTGGTGGCCTCCCTCGGCCCGGGCTGGGACTCGGCGGCCGAGGCCATCCTCACCACCGACACCCACAAGAAGGTGGCCATGCGTTCGCTGCAGCTCCGCGGGCGGGAAGTCAGGCTGTTGGGCCTGGCCAAGGGCTCGGGGATGATTGCGCCGCAGATGGCCACCATGATTGCGGCCGTCTGCACCGACGCCGCGGTGCCGCCCCCCGTCCTGGCCAAGGCCCTGCGGCTGGCCGTCGACCGCAGCTTTCATTGCCTGGTTGTCGACGGGGACATGAGCACCAACGACGTCGTCTTCGCCCTGGCCAACGGGCTGGCCAGTAACCCCCCACTGGCCGCGGAGGGAGCGGACTTCGAGGCGTTCGCCGAGGCCCTGGCTCAGCTGTGCATCGAGCTGGCGCAGGCCATTGCCGCCGACGGGGAGGGCGCCACCCGGCTGCTCACGGTGGAGGTGTCCGGCGCACCCGACGTGGCGCTGGCTCGAGATGCGGCCAAGAGTATTGCCGTCTCGCCGTTGGTGAAATCGGCTGTCTTCGGAGCGGACCCCAATTGGGGGCGCATTCTCGCCACGGTCGGGGCCCGGGCCGGCAGCCAGAATTGGCCGGTGGACCCGCAACGGGCCGAGGTGCGCATTCAAGAGGTGCTCGTCTACGGGCGAGGCGCGCCGGTGACGCACGACGCAGACGCCCTTCGGGTGCGGATGCGGGAACCCAAGGTGCTCGTCCAAGTGCACCTGGCCGAAGGGGCAGCCAGCGCCACCGCCTGGGGCTGCGATTTGAGCTACGACTACGTGAAAATTAACGCCGACTACACCTCGCTCATTGTCCCCGGCTCGGACGGCTCGGTGTCGCGCGACGACCGGCTCACCCGGTACAGCCCCGGCTTCAAGCGCGCGCTGTTGGTGGAGGCGCTCAAATACATTTCGCGCTTCGCCGGCAGCCGCTGTGTGCTGTCCCTCGGCGGCGGGGCGATGGTGAAGGAGACGCTGAAGCGAAGCTTCTGCGAGGACGTCAACCTGTTGCGTTCGGTGGGGCTCAAGCCCCTGGTGGTGCACGGCGGGGGCCATGAGATTGCGGCCACCCTCAAGCAGCTTGGCGCCGGCGAGGCCGGAGAAGTCGACGGCGTCCGGGTGACGGACGAGACCGACTTGAAGCTGGTGGAGATGGTGCTCACCGGCCGCGTCAACTCCGAGCTCGTCACGCTGCTCAACTCCGACGGCGGCTGTGCGGTGGGGGTGTCGGGCAAGGATGGACCGCTGCTCCGGGCGCGCAAGCTGGTCAACGAGGGGGGAGACCTCGGCCGAGTGGGCGAGGTGACGGACGTCAACCGGGAATTCCTGGAGATGCTGCTCGCCGGAGACTACGTCCCGGTCATCGCCCCGGTGGGCCTGGGCGAGGGCGGCATGGGCTTCCACATGTTTGCCGACGCTGTGGCAGCCGAGGTGGCGGTGGCGGTGGGGGCGCGGAAGCTCATTATTCTGCTGGACGCTCCGGGGCTGACCCTGGACGGCGAGCTGCAGAGCCAGCTCACCGCGGCCGACCTCGAGCACCAGCTGGCCGACGGCGCGGTGGCAGGGTACTTAAAGGTGACCATCCAGGCCATTCTGCGTGCGCTGCGCGGAGGGGTGGAGCGGGTGCACGTCATCGACGCGCGGGTCCCCCATTCCGGAATTGCCGAGCTCTTCACCGACCACGGCGTCGGCACGCTGGTGACGCTTCTATGAATGTGGCGCGCGAGGAGGAGCACGGCACCCGCGCCCGGCGCGCGCTCATCCGCCAGCTGCTGGCCGAGCGGCGGGTGGCCACCCAAGGCGCGCTGCGCTCGCTGCTCTCGCGGGCCGGCTACCACGTCACCCAAGGGACGCTCAGCCGGGACCTGGCGGTGCTGGGGGCCCGCCGAGCGCCCCTGCCGGGGGGCGGCATGGCCTATGAGTTGCCAGCCGCGGCGGCCACCCCGTGGGCGGCCGGGACCGCCGGAAGCCTGGTGACGCGCGTCCAGGACAACGGCTCGCTGGTGGTGGTGAATGCACGCGCCGGGGCGGCCTCGGCGGTGGCGCTGGCCCTGGACCAGGCACGGCTGCCGGAAGTGCTGGGCAGCATCGCCGGCGACGACACCGTCTTCGTCGCGCCGGCCCAGGGCACCACCGCCGCCCGGCTGCGCCAGCGCCTGGACGAATTTTTCTTCAAGAAGGAGAAGCGGGAATGAAGAAGGACAAAGTGGTGCTGGCCTACTCCGGAGGGTTGGACACCTCGGTGCTGGTGCGAATTCTCAGCGTCGACTACGGCTACGACGTCATCGCCGTCCACGTCGATGTGGGGGAGGCGCGCAATGCCCAGGAGGTGGTGGCGCGGGCCAAGGCCGCCGGCGCAGTGGCCGTCGAGCTGGTGGAGGCGCAGGAGGAGTTCGCCCGGGACTTCTGCTTTCCAGCCCTTCAGGCCAACGCCCTCTACCAAGGGGTCTACCCGCTCAACTCGGCCCTCAGCCGGCCCCTCATTGCCAAGCACCTGGTGGCCGCGGCCCGAAAGCACGGGGCGGTGGCCGTCGCCCACGGCTCCACTGGGAAAGGGAATGACCAGGTGCGCTTCGACTTGGGCACCAAGGGGCTCGCGCCGGAGCTGAAAATTATTGCCCCCCAGCGCGAGCGCAACATCAGCCGAGACGCGGCCATGGAGTACGCCGCCCAGCACGGCATTCCGGTGCCGGCCAGCAAGAAGTCTCCCTTCAGCATCGACGAGAACCTGTGGGGCCGCAGCATCGAAGGCGGCGTCCTGGAGGACCCGGCGGTGGAGCCGCCGGAGGAGGCCTTTGCCTGGACGCGCGGGCCGGCCACGGCCCCCGCGGCTCCCACCCTGCTGCGGATTGGGTTTGAGGCCGGGCTCCCGGTGAGCGTCGACGGCAAGGCGCTCAGTCCGGCGGCCCTCATCCGCCGGGTGGGGGAGGTGGCCGGCACCAACGGGGTGGGGCGCATTGACCTCATGGAAAACCGGATGGTCGGCATCAAGAGCCGGGAGGTGTACGAGGCGCCGGCCGCAGTCACACTCATTGCCGCGCACCAGGACTTGGAGCGCTTCACCACCATCGCGCTGTCCCACAGCGTGAAGCGCGAGCTCGATGAACACTTCGCCAACATGGTGTACCAGGGCTTCTGGTTCTCCCCCCTCCGCGAGGCCATCCAGGCCTTCAACGACGCCCACAACAAGAGCGTCACCGGCGAGGTGACGCTAAAGCTGCATCAAGCCTCGCTGCGGGTGGTGGGCCGCAGGTCGCCCTATGGCGTCTACAACCAGGCCCTCTCCACCTACGGCAAGGAGGACCGCTTTGACCACCGCGCTGCCGAGGGCTTCATCCAGCTGATGGGCCTGCAGCTTCAGGAGTTCGCGCGGCTGCACGGGGAGCCCAAGCGGTGATTGCCAAGACGGCGGCCGGCGGTGGCCCTTCGCTGGACGCGGAGGTGCTCGCCTTCAGCAGCTCGCTGGAGCAGGACCGGCTGCTCCTCCGCGAGGACCTGCTGGGCAGTCTTGCGCACCTCACCATGCTCGGCCGGCAGCGCATTATTCCGCTGGCCTCCGCCCGGGCCCTCCACACGGCGTTGGTGGAGCTCTACCGCGCAGCCGAGGCCGGCACGTGGCGGCCCGCGGAGGGCGAGGAGGACGTGCACATGGCCGTCGAGGCCGAGCTGACGCGCCAGCTCGGGGCCGAGGCCGGGCACCTGCACACGGCGCGAAGCCGGAACGACCAGGTGGCGCTCGACTTGCGGCTGCACGTCCGCGAGCAAGTGGTGCAAGCGCTGGAGGCCGTGTCCGGGCTCGTGGAAGCGCTGGTGGCGCGCGCCGAGGAGGACGCGGCCGTGTTGCTGCCGGGCTATACCCACCGGCAGCGCGCTCAGCCCATCTCCGCCGGCTACTGGTGGTGTTGCGCGGCCAGCATGTTCGCGCGGGACCTCGACGCGCTCAGCTTCGTCCACCGGCAGGTGGACGCCTCGCCTCTCGGTGTGGGCGCGCTGGCTGGGACGTCCTTGCCCACCGACCGAAACATTCCCCGGACCTTGCTCGGCTTCTCGCGCCTCACCCTCAACGGGCTGGACACGGTGGGCGACCGCGACTTCGCCCTGGACTTCACCTACGCGGTGGCGCGCTGCCTGCTCCACGCCGGGCGGTGGGCCACCGACGTCATCGACTTCTCCTCCTCGGAGTTCCGTTTCCTCAAACTGGGGGACGCCATCGCCTGCGGCAGTAGCCTCATGCCTCAGAAGCGGAACCCGGACGTTTTTGAGTTGGTGCGGGGCAAGGGCTCCGCCGGAGTGGGCCACCTCCTGGCGCTGCTCAGTCTCGTGAAGGGGCTCCCGCTCGGCTACAACCGCGACTTGCAGGAGGACCGGACCCCGGTGCTTGGCTCGGGGCCCCTCCTCTTGGGCGCGGTGCGGGCCCTCCGCGTCGCGCTCCCGCACCTCAGCTTCGACTCCGCCTCCACCGTGCGCGCCCTGGAGAGCGACTACACCCAAGCCACCGACGTCGCCGAGGCACTGGTGCGCAGCGGGGTGCCCTTTCGCACCGCCTACCAGTTGGTGGGGACGCTGGTGAAGAAGGCCCAAGGGCTGCAGCAGCCGCTGGCAACGGTTCCGGCGGAAGTGGCCCACAGTGTGGACCCGCGCCTGGTGGCCGTGCTGGAGCAGACGCGGGACGTGCGGGCGTCTGTCGCCGGGCGCGAGAGTGTCGGGGGCACGGGGCCCCTCGCCGTGGCTCAGCAGGTGGCTGCCTTTCGCGCGCGCGCCGTGGAGGGCCGGGCACTGGCCAAGTCCACCCCCCGGCTGTCGCAGCTCTTTCAGGTGCTTCAGGAGGTCACGTGGTGACACCACGGCACTACCTGCGTCTTGGGGACCGGAGCCCCTCCGAGTACCGGGCCCTCTTCGCCCGCGCTGCCGAGCTCAAGCGTCGTCGGAAGGCGCGGCTTTTGGACAGCTCGCTGGCCGGTCGCACGCTGGTCGTCCTCATGGAAAAGGCCAGCACCCGCACGCGGCTCTCCTTCGCCGCCGCCATCGGCCAGCTGGGGGGCCATGCGGTTGAGCTCTCGGCGGCGAGCAGCCAGCTGGCCCGCGGGGAGCCGCTGGCAGACACCGCTCGCGTCGTCTCCGGGTACGCCGACGCGGTGGTGTTTCGCACCTCCACCGACGCGCGCCTGCGGGAGTACGCCCGGGCCTCCTCCATCCCGGTCATCAACGGGCTCACCGAGTTGGGGCACCCGGTGCAAGTGCTGACGGACCTCTTCACCGTTGAGGAGGCGCTCGGCTCGGTCCAGGGGCGAACGCTGGCCTTCGTCGGCGACTGCGCCGGCAACATGGCCCTCTCCTTCCTCGAGGCTGCGCCGCTCTTCGACTTCGCGCTGCGCCTGTCGGCCCCACCGGGCTTTCTGCCGCCCGCCGAGCGCGTCCAGGGCGCTGGAGGCCACGTCACACTGGTGGAGGACCCGCAGCAGGCGGTGCGCGGCGCGGAGGTGGTGGTCACCGACGTCTGGAGCAGCATGGGACAGGAGGACGAGGCGGAGGAGCGCCGCGAGGCCCTCCGGGGCTACACCGTGGACGAGGCGTTGCTGCAGCGGGCAGCCGCCGGCGCCATTGTGCTGCACTGCCTCCCCGCCCACCGCGACGAAGAAATTACCGACGCCGTGATGCTAGGGCCGCAGTCCCGCATTTGGGACGAGGCCGAGAACCGAATGCACGTCCAGAAGGCGTTGCTCGAGCAGCTCATCCTCGGCTGAAAGGCCCAACTCAGCGCCGCCGTTTGGAATGTCCGCGGCGCGCCTCGTGCCTCCTCCCATCCGGCGTGCCCCTCCGCTAGGGCCTCGGCCGGAGTGCCGAGCATGAGACGTGCACCGGGACAAACCATGGACAAGAATGGCTTCCGGAGAAACGCGATGAGAGTGTCTTTGGGGGTGGCGGCCTGCTCAGTCCTCGCGCTCATCGGCTGCCAGCCATACGTCTACAAGCCGGATGTCGCTGGCCCACACGGCGAGCATTACGCCGAGCTCTACTGCCCCCCGAGCCGGCCAGAGTCGTGCAGGGAGCTTGCGAACAAGAGTTGTAAAGGCGGCTTCGAGAGTGCCCCGGCCAGCAGTCCGGACTACCTGCTCGTCCGATGCAAGCCGTACGTGGTGAGTACGGAAGTCACTGGGCCGCACGGCGAACACCTCATCGAGCTTGAATGCCCGAGTACGACCAAAGCGTGCTTGGATTTTGCGCGCCAGACATGCAAGGGCGACTACGACATTTTCACCACCGCCCCCATGCTCATCGAGTGTCAAAGCGGGCAACCACCGCCCGGTGTGCCGCCTGGCGCGCCACCGCCCGGGGCGCCGCCGCCTGCTGTGCCGCCGCCTGGTGTGCCTGGTGCCAGGTAGCGGAGCACTTCCCGGGTGCAGCCTTCGCCGCGGAATGTCGTGCTTCGCCTCTCACCGGCGAGGCGTACCGTCGAAGCGACGGCAGTCCCGCATCCTCAAGGAGGCCCAAGCCCGTGAATGCGCTCGAAGACTGCGCTCGAGAAGCTGGTCGAAAGAAAACGAGGGGCGAGTTCGTCGTAACCTTCGGCGGCGTCGCGGGTAGGAAAGGAGGTAGGACGAGTGGCCAGCCACGTCACTGTTTGTCGGGGGGCATCGAATGCGAAGCCACTTGAGGTGGGCAGCCTTCGTGCTGGTCGTCGCAGCAGGTTGCGAGCCGTACATTTACAAACCCGATGTCGTTGGACCGCACGGAGAGCATCTCATTGAGCTGGCCTGCCCCACGCCCGACGGGTGCATGGAGTTGGCGCGCCAGACGTGCCAGGGTGACTACAACATTGTCACCAATGGCGCCGTCGCTCCGGGCACACCTGAAGGGGGAAGCAAGGGGACCAACCTCATGGTCATCCAATGCGAGAACCAGCCCCTGTCGGGGACGCTGAAGCCGGACGCCGGGTGAGTGGGCGAAAATTTCAAGCCCTTGGGACGCTGACGTTGCCCGAGGAGCACGCCTGAGTCGACCGACTTTTTCAGCCCGGTCGACAGCGTCCGCCGAGCAACGTCGTCCATCATGCGGAAGAAGGACCATGAGACCACGGTTCTGCTTGTCCGTTTCCGCCGTGCTGAGCCTGAGCGGTTGCGCTCCGGCGCCGGTCTATCTGCCGAAGGCGGTCCCAACGTCTACCATCTACAAGCCGGCAGTCCTGGGGCCCCACGGCGAGCATCTGGTGGAGATTGCCTGCGGCACTCCCGACGCGTGCATGGAGTTCGGGCGACAGGTGTGCCAGGGCGACTTCGACCTCATCACCCACAGCGACCTGAGCATCACGGGCGGCAAAACGGCGGACACCTTCACCATCCTCATGCTCATCCAGTGCAAGAGCCTGCTGCCCTCGGTCAGTGCCCCGCAGCCAGGCGCCCAGCCGGACAAATAGCCTTGAGTGAAAGGGCGCCGCGCGCCCCCCTTGGGGGGAGGGCGCGTGGCTCCACGGTTGGTGCCAGCGCGTGCTGAGGGGGCGCTAGCTGCAGCCGCTGGTGGCGCCACAGTTGTTGCACTTATAGCAAGCGCCGCTGCGGTACATGATGGCGCCGCAGGTATGGCAGGGAGGCGCGTCTTGCTGGTTGAGGAACGCCTGCCGCGGTGTCGCCGAGGCCACCTCCGCCGTGCCGGCGCTCAGCGTCCGGGCTGCGGGTGCGACAGGCGCCACCGGCTCGGGGGCCGAGGACGCTTCCGGGAGCTCGGGCTGCGTCGAGCCAAACTTCAGCGCCAGCCACCGGAAAATGTAGTCGGTAATAGACTTGGCGATGGGGATGTCCGGGTTACCGGTGAAGCCCGAGGGCTCGAAGCGGGTGTGGCTGAATTTGTCCACCAGCACCTGGAGCGGTACCCCGTACTGCAGTGCGAGCGAGACGCTGGTGGCGAAGCTGTCCATCAGCCCCGACACCACCGAGCCCTCTTTGGCCATCACCACGAAGAGCTCGCCCGGCGTGCCGTCCTCGTACATGCCCACCGTGAGGTAGCCCTCGTGCCCGCCGATGGAGAATTTGTGGGTGAGGGCCTTGCGCTCGTCCGGGAGCCGGCGACGAAGCGGGCGAGGCTCCACCAGTTGCGGCGCCGCCGCCTCCTCCTTGCTGGAGCGGGAGGTGTTGAGCGGCTGGCTGCGCTTGCATCCGTCGCGGTAGACGGCCACCGCCTTGAGTCCGAGCCGCCAGGCTTCGAGGTAGGCCTGCTCGATGTCCTCGACGGTGGCCGCGGTGGGCAAATTGACCGTCTTGGAGATGGCGCCGGAGAGGAAGGGCTGGGTGGCGCCCATCATCTTCAAATGGCCCAGCCACTGGATGCTGCGCTCGCCTTTGGAGGGCTTGAAGGCGCAGTCGAAGACGGGCAAGTCCTGGGCTTTGAGCAGCGGCGCGCCCTCGATGGTCTCGTGCGTGTCGAGGTAGCCGACGATGGCCTGGGCCTCGGTGGTGGAGTAGCCCAGCTTGGCCAGCGCCAGCGGGACAGTGTTGTTGACGATTTTCAGCATTCCGCCGCCGGACAGCTTCTTGTACTTAATGAGGGCGATGTCCGGCTCGATGCCGGTGGTGTCGCAATCCATCATGAAGCCGATGGTGCCAGTGGGGGCGAGGACAGTGACTTGGCTGTTGCGGTAGCCGGCTTCGCCGCCCAAGGCCAGCGCGTCGTCCCAGGCCTGGCGCTGCGCCGCGAAGAGCTCTGGCGTTACGCCCTCCGCGCTCAGCTGGTAGCCGGCCTTGCGGTGCTTGCCGATGACGCGCAGCATCGGCTCGGCATTCTTCGCGTAGCCAGAGAAGGGGCCCAGCCGCTCCGCCATCTGCGCGCTCATCCGGTACGCCTCACCGCACATGAGCGAGGTGATGGCGGCGGCGTAATTACGCCCCGGCTCGGAGTCGTAGGGCAGCCCCGAGGCCATGAGGAGCGCTCCGAGGTTGGCGTAGCCAAGCCCGAGTGGCCGGTAGGCGTGGCTGTTCTCGGTAATTCGCTCGGTCGGGTATTTGCTGGAGCCGACAATAATCTCCATGGCCAACAGCACCACGTCCACCGCGTGACGGAAGGACTCCACGTCGAAGCTGCCGTCCAGTGGGCTTCGGAAGTGCATCAGGTTGAGCGACGCCAGGTTGCAGGCCGAGTCGTCGAGAAACATGTACTCGGAGCAGGGGTTGCTGGCGTTGATGCGGGCCGTGGCTGAACAGGTGTGCCAGTCGTTGACGGCGGTGTCGAACTGCAGGCCCGGGTCTCCGCACAGGTGGGCCGCTTCAGCAATTTCGCGGAAGAGGTCGCGTGCCCGGTACGTCTCCATGGCGTGCCCGTCTCGGACGGCATGGGTGGTCCACGGCCGGTCCTCCACCACCGCCTTCATGAAGTCGTCGGTGACGCGGATGGAGTTGTTGGAGTTCTGGAAGAAGATGGAGGAGTACGCCTCCCCGTTGAAAGAGCCGTCGTAACCGGCGTCGATGAGGGCCCAGGCCTTCTGCTCCTCATGGGCCTTGCAACGGATGAACTCGAGGATGTCGGGATGGTCGGCGTTGAGGATGACCATTTTCGCCGCGCGGCGCGTCTTCCCGCCGCTCTTGATGACGCCGGCGAAGGCGTCAAAACCCTTCATGAAGGAGACCGGCCCGGAGGCGGTCCCGCCGCCGGCCAGCAGCTCCTTGCTGGAGCGCAGGGGCGAGAGGTTGGTCCCGGTGCCGCTGCCGTACTTGAAGAGCATCCCCTCCGTCTTGGCCAGCCCGAGAATGCTCTCCATCGAGTCGTGCACGGAGTTGATGAAGCAGGCCGAGCACTGCGGGTGGGTTTCGACGCCGACGTTGAACCAAACCGGCGAGTTGAAGGCGGCCTTCTGCCGCAGCAGCAAGTGGGTGAGCTCGGCGTGGAAGGCCTGGCGGTCCGGCTCGGTGGCGAAGTAGCCGCCCTGCTGGCCCCAGCCGCACAAGGTGTCCACCACCCGGGCCACCAGCTTGCGAACGCTGGACTCCCGCTCGGGCGTCCCCGGCGTGCCGCGGAAGTACTTGGAGGCCACGACGTTGGTGGCGAGCATCGACCAGGACTTGGGGACTTCAATGCCGCGCTGCTCGAAGACGGACTTGCCGTCCTCGCCGCTGATGGAGGCCGTCCGAAGCTCCCAGGCCATTTCGTCGGCCGGGTCCACCCCGGGAGTGGTGAAGTAGCGCGGGATGGACAAGCCCCCACCGCCGCGGGACTTCCGCCCAGCCTTGCGCTCCCTGCTCGCCGACGGCTTCAACTCACGCTCCATGGTGCCTCCAACAAACTAACCCTTCGGAAAATGGACGCACCGGGCCTGCGGCCCGCCGCCCCTCGCGAGAGGACCGGGACCGGTGGAAGAAGCTGAAATGTTTGGGATTTCCGGGAAGACCACCCTCCCGGAGCGCCTTGTCGCACTGGACGCCTTTGGGGACTTCGGGGCGCCAACCTTTTCCGGAATGAAACCTCAGGGTCCTCGGCCTGTCAAGCCTTTGACCACAAGCGGTGGTGGTTGCTCACTCGCTACAGCACAAGTAATAGACACGACCGCGGGCAGTAGCACGAGGAATGTTCATGACCTCGGGGTCCTTCCTGACGGCTCGCGCAGCGTCCAGCTGCAGGAACCAGGACGACGAAGAGTGCCAGCCCGGTCTGACAGTCCCTCGCCACAAGGCCGACCGCTGCCCCAGAACGACACAGGCCAACCGCGGCCCGAAGCAGTGTTAGGGAAGTGGCCACCGCATGCCGCCCTACCAGCGCCACGTCTTCGTCTGTACCAACCGCCGTCCGGCCGACAACCCCAAGGGCTGCTGTGCCCTCAAAGGCAGCGAGGCCGTCCTGGAGCGCTTTAAGGAGGAGCTCCACCAGCGGGGCCTCAAAGGGAGAATGCGCGCCAACGCCGCCGGCTGCCTCGACGCCTGCGCCTTCGGCACCAGCGTCGTCGTCTACCCGGAGGGGGTGTGGTACGCGGGCGTCCGCGTCGAGGACGTCGTCGAGATTATTGAGTCCCACCTGCTCGGCAACAGGGTGGTGGAACGGCTTCGCATGAAGGGCACCTCGGGCGCGCCAGCGCCCGAGCCGGCGCCCCACACAACCTGAGGGAGGTGGGCCATGGAGGTGGAACGGCGCGGCGCAGTGGCGCTCTTGCGCATGCGGGCCGGGAAGGCCAACGCCATTGGCCCGGCCTTCCTCGACGCCCTTCAAGCGCTGCTCGACGGCCTCCGCGCTGCGCCCCCAGGGGCGCTCGTCCTCACCGGCGAGGGCCGGGCCTTCTCGGCCGGGCTCGACTTACCCGCCCTGGTGGACTTGCCGGCAGGGGCACTGGCGGACTTCATCCACCGCTTCTCGGCCGCCATGCTGCGCGTCTTCACCCTGCCTTTCCCGGTGGTGGCCGCGGTGAACGGCCACGCCGTGGCCGGCGGGTGCGTGCTGGCGCTCCAGGCAGACCAGCGCCTCATGGCCGAAGGCGAGGGCCGCATCGGCCTCAATGAGGTGCGGTTGGGGATTGGGCTTCCGGTGGCGGTGGTGGAGACGCTGCGCTGCCAGGTCCCCGCTGGTTCGCTCTTCAGCGTGACGGCCGAGGGCGGGCTCTTCTCGCCCCAGGAGGCCGTCCGGCTCGGCCTGGTGCAGGAGGTGGTGGCGCCGGAGGCGCTGCTCGAGCGCTCGCTCGAGCGGGCGACGGCACTGGCGGCCGTGCCGTCGGAGGCCTTTGCCCAGGTGAAAGCGTCCTTGCGCCGGCCGGCGCTGGCCAACATCGAGGCCGCCGGCCCCACCGACGCGGCCGGGTGGGTGCGGACGTTTGCCGCACCGGATGCGCAGCGGCTGTTGCGCGACGTTGTCGCGCGGCTGAGCAAGCGCGGCTGAAGGAGAGGCCCCCAGCCCCGCGGGGACTTTAGCTGCGGCGGCTACCGAAGAGTCGCAGCAACGAGAGGAAGAGGTTGATGAAGTCGAGGTACAGCGTCAGCGCGCCGACGATGCTGAGCGCGGCAACGCCGCCGCCCTGGGCCGCGAAGTTGCGCAGCTTCTGCGTGTCGTAGGCGGTGAGGCCGGCGAACACCACCACCCCGGCGCAGGCCACGACGAAGTTGAGCATCGGGTTCGGCCAGAATATTTGGACGACACTCGCGATGACGACGCCAATCAGCCCCATGAAGAGGAAGGTGCGCCAGCCGGACAAGTCGCGCTTGGTGACGGTGGCAAAGAAGCTCAAGCCGGCGAACGAGCCAGCGGTGACGAGGAAGGCGCTGGCGATGGAGCCACTGGTGTAGGCGTAGAAGAGCGTCCCGAAGGTGACGCCCGTCAGTGCGGCGTAGGCTAGAAACAGCACCGCCGCGGTGCCGAAGGAAAGCCGCGTGACGCCGGCGGACAGGACAATGACGAGGCCCAGCTGGGCGATGAAGAGCACCCATTTGTAGCCCCACACCTGGGCCAACAGCTGCGGGTTACTGGCCATGTACCAGGCGACGACGCCCGTCAGGCCGAGCCCGAGCGTCATCCACCGGTAGACGCCAGCCATGAAGCCCCGCGCCGCCTGGTCAACCGCAACTTGGCTAGGTGGGGTGCGAAAGTCTGTGGTTTCGAATGCCATTTTGTTTTCTCCCACTTCGTGGGGATTGCCTTGCCGCCCCAAGGGCGTCCTCCGGGGCTTCGCCGTGCCTCTCATAACCCATTCCCCGGAAGGCGCACGCCCGGATTCAGTGACGTCGGAATCAGCCGGTTTGGGACGGTCCGGCCGTCCGGGCCGTTTTCAAAGCCGCCTCAAGCGCCGCCGGTTGGCCGGCACCCATCCTGTATTTAACCCGCGCGGTGAGCGCGAAATTCTCTTGGCAAGGGCGCGCAGTCCAAGTGCGCACGCGAGCGAGGGTGCATGGGCAAATGCGCGCGAGCCAGCCTTCCGGCTCGCTCCCGACTGATTTTGGGGCACGTTCTCAAGGCGGCCGCCCAAGGAGGCGGGTCAGAGGCTTCGCCCAGCGCAGCGCTTCGGCGCGAGCCGACGCGCACAGCTTCGGGCGTCAGTTGGGCCGCCAGCTTCTGGCCGCGTACACTCGGCGTCAGTCGCCTGAAGCGGGGGAGTCCGCCATCTCCGACAAAACCACTCTCGCCGCGCTCGTCAGCATCGTGACGTCGCTGTGGATTGGGGTGGCCTTCATGCTGGCGGTTCGGGCCGCACGGAGGCTGCCGGCTGCCTCCTCCGAGGCCCTTCGGGTGGCGTTTGGCGTCCTTACGTTTTTCCTGTGGTACCTGGCGATGCTCTCGGCGATGGGCGTCCTGGCCTTGCTGACCGTCCGCAAGTTTCGAGATGTCGGTCTCACCGTCGGCGGTCTTCTCGCGTTGACTGCGGTGGTTGGGTTGGTGCGTCGAGCGGTCCGCCCTGTGCCCCCACGCTCGGCGCCCGCACAGCCGCCGCTGGCGGCAGAGGAGCGGAGGTGACCGACTCGCTGTCGCTGCCTCTCGCCTACCGCCCATTGAGCAGCGCGGCTTGCCGGTGAGTTGGAGTGTCCGCTATGAAACCAAGCGGCATGGGGCGAGAACAGACGGTCCTCGAGATGGCTGCGAGGTTCACCGCGGCCGCCACCCCCGGCGAGGATGAGCGCAGCTACCTGGTCGTCCTGGAGAAAGGCGAGTCGGTCGCCCATTTCCCAATTGGCACGGAGCCGCTGACGGTGGGCCGCGACGAAGGTCGGGACGTCGTCCTCGAGGATGCGCAAGTCTCCCGCCTGCACCTGAGAGTTTTTCTCTCCGACGGCCGCGTCATGGTCGAGGACCTCGGGTCGGCCAATGGCACCTACCTCGACGGCAAGAAGCTGTCCGGCCCGGTCGTCCTCGACGAAGGCCGCTGGCTACAGGTGGGCAGCCGTCTTCTCAAGCACGAGCGTCGCAGCAGGCGGGAAGTGGAGCGCGACGACGACTTGCACCGTGAGCTCGAGCAGGCGCGCAACTACGTCCAGGCGCTGTTGCCCACGCCCGTCACCTCCGGCCCCATCCGGACAGACTGGGTTTACCGGCCCTCGACGCAGCTCAGCGGAGACGCCTTCAGCTACGGCCGCATCGACGACACGCACGTGGCCGCTTACCTGGTCGACGTGGCGGGACACGGCGTCGGTGCGGCAATGCATTCGGTCACGGTACTCAATGTCCTGCGCCAGCACGCCCTGCCAGGGGCGGACTGCCGAGACCCGGCGCAGGTGCTCGACAGTTTGAACGCCATGTTTCCGATGGACGCGCACGATGGCATGTACTTCACCATCTGGTACGGCGTGTATTCGCTTGCCGACCGGCAACTGGCCTATGCCTCCGCCGGCCACCCGCCGGGGCTCCTCTGTTCGCCCAACCAGCCTCCTCTGCCGTTGCGCACGCAAGCCCCGATGATTGGCGCGGCGCCGGAGTTTCGCTACGCGGCGCAGCGGGTTTTCGTGCCCGCCGAGGCGACACTCTTTCTCTTCAGCGACGGCGCCTACGAGGTGACGGCGCCGGACGGCACCCAGCGCGGCCTGGAGGACTTTGTGCCGCTGCTGGCCGCGGGGAAGGGCGAGCTGTCCGGGCAGGCAGAGCGCATTTACCGCGACGTGTGTGCGCAGGCGAAACCGGGCCCTCTCGAGGATGACTTCTCGCTACTCGTCGTCAAGTTCGCTTGATTCAGAGGGACGCCGCGCCGTGAGGGGCGCCACAGCTCGAGGAGCCGCACCATGGAAATGCAGGTGAAGGAGGCCGACGGCGTCGTCCAGGTCGCATTCGTCGGCCGGCTGGACACGCCCGGAGTCGACCAGGTGGAGACGAAGTTTACCGCGCGGCTCGTGCCGGGCGGCGCCAACGGCGTCGTGGACCTGTCAGGAGTCGAGTTCGTCGGCTCGCTGGCCATTCGGATGTTCATCTCGGTGGGCCGTGCCCTGGCTAGAAAGGGGCGCAAGCTCGTCCTGTACGCGCCCCAGCCGCTGGTGAACCAGGTGTTTGAGTCCGTCTCCTTGAGAACCATCCTCCCAGTGGCATCCGACTACGCGTCGGCGCTCGCCGCCGTGCGCGCCTAACACCACTGGGGCCAGGGATGGAGAGCCGCAGCACTTTGCTCAGCTTCCCGGTCACGATGGCTGGCTTCAGCCGGGCATTCGGCGAGTTGCGCCAGGGCTTGGCGCAAAGTGGACTCGACGCGGCGAGCCGCTACAACGTCGAGCTCGTTTTCGAAGAGGTAGTGGCCAACATCCTCCGTCACGGCTCGCCCAGTGGCGCGACAGTGGCTCTCCGTGTGGAGCTCGTCGCCGGGCCGGAGAGCGTTGTCCTCACCTTCGAAGACAACGGCGTGCCGTTCGACCCACGCCGAAGGCCGCCTCCGGTTTTGCCCAGTGCCCTCGAGACAGGCGGTCTGGGACTGCTCCTGGTGAAGCGGGCAGCGACGCGTCTCGACTA
>JBKQJL010000192.1:0-7683 GCA_052147975.1 Myxococcaceae bacterium | reverse complement strand
GACGATGAGGTTGACGGCCCGCGCCTCGGCGTAGAAGCGCGCCACCAGCGAGGGGTCCGAGGCCAGGTGCTCATGGAGCACCTTCACCGCCACCCGGCTGCCGATGAGGGTCTGCTCTCCCAAATAGACGGTGCCCATCCCTCCCTGGCCAATGCGTTTCACCAGGCGGAAGCTGCCCAGCGTCGTCCCCAACAGCGGGTCCTCGGCGGCAGCGGCGGGCGGGGGCGTGGACATTTCTGTTGCGCGCCAGGGCGTCTGGCCCCCCAAGTGTCCCACGCCCTTCCACCCGGGCGGAAGCGCCTCCCGTCCTCCTTCCCGAGGGCCTAGCTGGGGCGCGCCCGAGGGTGGCGCTCGCGCAGCGCCGCGAGGAAGCGCTCCGTGTCCAGCGTGTTGAGCACGTCCGTCCGTCGTGCGCCGCCCTTGCGGGCCGTCCGGGCGGCGTACAGGACGTTGCCCAGGGACTCGGTGTCATGGGCGTCCACCGAGGCCACCAGCCGGCAGCCCGCCTGCAGGGCGGCGCGGACGTGGGCGGCGTGTAGGTCGAGCCGGTCTGGGTTGCCGTTGACCTCGAGCGCCACCCCGCGCTCGGCGGCCCGAGCAAAGACGGCCTCCATTCGCAGGGCAGACGGCTCGCGGCGCTGGAGGAGCCGGCCGGTGGGGTGGCCCAGGACGTCCGTGCATGGATGGTCCAGGGCGCGCAGCACCCGCGCCGTCATCGCCTCGACATCCTGGCCGTGGCGCACGTGCACCGAGGCGATGACGATGTCCAGCTGTTGCAGCAGCGCGTCCGGCAAGTCGAGCGCGCCGTCCTGGAGGATGTCCACCTCGAGCCCGCGCAACAGCCGGACTTCCGGCACCTGCGCTTGCACTGCCTCCAACTCCTTCCACTGGCTGCGGAGTCGGTCCGGCGAGAGGCCGGAGGCGTAGCCGGCCGCGACGCTGTGGTCGGTAATGGTGAGGTAGGCCAGCCCGCGGGCGGCGGCGGCCCGCGCCATTTCCAAAAGCGAGGCCCGTCCGTCGCTCCAGGTGGTGTGGGCATGCACCGCCCCGAGGATGTCCTCAGGCTCTAGCAAGTCGGTGGGCAGCGTCCCGGCCAGGGCGGCCTCCAGCTCGCCACTGTCCTCCCGCAACTCGGGCGGCACGTAGGCCATGCCGAGGAGCCGGTACAGCGCGGGCTCGTCCGGGACGGACAGCTTCTGCTCACCGCGGAAGACTCCCCACTCGCTGATGGTCAGCCCCAGCTCCCGCGCCCGACCGCGCAGCCGCACGTGGTGGGCCTTGCTCCCGGTGAAGTGGTGCAGGGCCGTGGCGAAGTCCTCGTCGGGAAGGACGCGGAGGTCCACCTGAAGCCCGTCCTCGAGCCGGACACTGCACTTGCTGTCGCCCTTGGCCAGCACGGCGGCCACGCCCTTTCGTCGGGCCAGCACCTCCAGCACCGGGGCCGCCTCGGCGGCCGAGGCGATGAGGTCCACGTCGGACACCGTCTCGCAGAAGCGGCGGATGCTACCGGCCACCTCAACGCGCACCACCCCGGGCGCCCGGCGCAGCTCCTCCCGAAGCGCGATGGCCAACGGCAGCACCTCGCCCAGCCGCCGGCGGGCATGCGCCGCGCGGTACTGTGCGAGCCCGGCGAGCAGCCGGGCCTCGCTCTTCTCGCCAAACCCCTTCAGCGTCCGGACGCGCCCCTTCTGCAGCGCCTCCTCCAGCGCGCCGACGCTGCCCACCTGAAGTGACGTCCAGAGCGCCGCCACCTTGCGAGGCCCCAAGTCCGGCAGCTCGAGCAGCGCCAAAATGCCGGGTGGGTAGGCCGCTCGCAGCTCCTCCAACAGCGGCAGTGTCCCGGTGGTGTGCAGGGTGACAATTCGCTCGGCCAGGGCCGGGCCGATGTTGGGCAGCTCGGCCAAGCGCCCTTCGCGCACCACCTCGGCCAGCCGTTCCCCCAACGCGAGCACCCGGTCTGCGGCCAAGTCATAGGCGCGCACCTTGAAGGCGTTCTCCCCTTTGAGCTCCAGGTACAGGGCAATGTCGCGCAGGGCGCGCGCCACGAAAGCGGAGTCGAGAACGTCGGTGGGCATGCGGCGGGGTGGTGCCGGAGATTATGGTGCGTCCGGGACCATGCGCATCGTTCTGGGAGACGCAGATGTCAAGGAGGGGGAGCTGCGCCCCTTCGAGCACGGCAAGCTCAACATTTGCGTGGCCCGTGTGGGGGGGCGGCTGAAGGCGCTCGACGACTGGTGCAACCACGCCGGCTGCCTGCTCAGCGGAGGGCGGTTGGAGGGCAACATGGTGGTGTGTCCATGCCACGAGGTGGGCTTCGACATGGACACGGGCGAAAACCTCACCAGTCCTGGGGTGTGTGACAACCAGCCGGCGTTCGAAGTCTCCGAGGAACAAGGCAAAGTGGTGCTGCACGTCATGGAAGGGGCGGTCACGAGGTGAAGGCAAGCATGGGACACGACCACGAAGAGGAAGCGTCGGCCACCGCAGAGCGAGCGCCCGCCGGAGCCAGCAAGGCCGTGGGCGAGCACCGCGCGCACGCGCCGGCGAAGGTGGCCTGCTACATCGTCACCTGCTCGGACTCGCGGGCCAGGGCGGACGACGCCAGTGGCACCGTCCTGTTGGAGGGCCTGTCCCGTGCCGGGCACCCGGTGGTGGGGCAAGTCATTGTCCAGGATGAGGCGGACGCCATTCGCGGAGCGCTGCAGGCGGCGCAACTGGCCGGCGCGCGGGCGGTGCTCTTCACCGGAGGTACCGGGCTCACCCGACGCGACCAAACGGTGGACACGCTCGGGCCGCTGCTCGACCGGCACCTGCCCGGCTTCGGCGAGCTCTTCCGGATGCTTAGCTACCAGGAAATTGGGAGCGCCGCGTGGCTGTCCCGCGCCCTGGCCGGTACCTATGGGGAGCTGCTAGTCTTCCTTTTGCCGGGAAGCCCGAATGCGGCCCAGTTGGCGCTGGAGAGGCTAATTCTTCCCGAGCTCGGCCACGCCATCCGCGAGTTGAGTCGCTAGAGGTTTCTTCGCTGCCAACCGTCGCGCCCTTCCGGCTGTCAGAGTCCCGGGCGGAGCGGCTCCGCCCGCGGCTTGAGCGCTTTGCCGCCCGCGCCCCCAACCGACTTCGGGTGGGCTTCGACCCGGTGCAATTCCCCCGCCGCTACGACGCGCCGGAGGACGCCGAGGTGGCGGGCCTTTTGGCCGCCTCGTTGGCCTACGGCCGGGTGGAAGGCTTCGTGCCCAAAGTGGAGCACCTGCTTGGCCGCATGGGCCGCCACCCCGGGGCCTTCGCCCGCGCCCTCGACGTGGCCGGCGCGCAGAAGCTGCTGTCCGGCTTCGTCTACCGCTTCAACCTCGGGACGGACATGGCGGTGTTGCTGCTCGGCGCCGGGCGGCTGCTCCGGCAGCGCGGCTCGCTCGAGCCGTGGGTGGCCGAGCCGCTGGCCCGGGGCGAGGGCCTCCACGCCGCGCTGACGCACTTTGCCCGGGCACTGAGAGACGTCCCGCTGCGCCCGCTGACGGCCGCACTGGGGCCGCCGCGGGGGCTCCAGCACCTGCTCCCGGTGCCGCTCGGCCAGGGCGCGGCGAAGCGCCTCAACATGTTTCTGCGCTGGATGGTGCGTGGGCCGGACGAGGTGGACCTCGGCCTGTGGAAAACCATTCCCGCCTCGGCGCTGGTCATCCCCCTGGACACCCACATTGGCCGCATCAGCCGGCGCCTCGGGCTGACTCGGCGCAAGGACTTGAGTTGGCGGACGGCGCTGGAAATTACCGGCAGCCTGCGGCGCATCGACGCGGCCGACCCAGTGCGCTTTGACTTTCCCTTGTGCCACCACGGCATGAGCGGCGTGTGCTCCCCGAGGGCCCGCGCGCCAGCGTGTGCCGGCTGCGAGCTGCACAGCGTGTGCCGTGTCGGCGCGCGCCTCGTGACGTCGAAGAAGAGAGGCGGGTGGCACTGACATGGCGCGCTCGAAGCAGAAGAGCGAAGTCTTCGAGCTGGACATGCTTCTGGCCCTGCGGGCCGCGAGCGGCTCGCCCTACCTCGAATTCCTGCGAGTGCCACACCTCAGCGCCGGCCTGTACGTCCTGGCCGCCGGAAGCGTCGACGTCCAGGCGCCGCACACCGAGGACGAGCTGTACGTCGTCCTCTCCGGCCGGGGCCAGCTGCAGGTGGGCAGCGTCAGCCGGCCGGTGGGGCTGGGCTCCTTGTGCTACGTCAAGGCCGGCGAGGCGCACAGCTTCCATTCGGTGCTGGAAAGCCTGCGGCTGCTCGTCGTCTTCGGGCCGGCCGAGCAGAAGCTGCTGGCCGTGCCTTCGGCCTGACGGCCAGGTGGGGGACGGCCCGCTTCAGCTCAGCCCGAAAATCTGCCGGAGCCGGGCGAGAATGCGGTTTGCCTCCGGATGGTCCGAGGGCGGCAAGTCGGCGTTGGCCACCGCCTGCAGCTGCAGGCGCCGCTCGGCGAGAATGGTGGACAGCTGGGTGGCCAGGCCCGGGTGGCCGACGAAAAGCTCTCCCACGCCGGCCCGGTCCAGCTCGAAGAGCACCGAGTCCTCCACCGCCACCACCGTGGCCGAGCGTGGCTCGCCGGTGAGGAGGGACATTTCCCCGAAGTACTGGCCGCGCGACAGGCGCGTCACCTCGACGCCCCGCCGGGTGGTGACGGCCACCGTGCCGGAGGCCACCACGTAAAACGTCTGCCCCGCTGCCCCCTCCTCGAGGATGCGCTCGCCCGCACCAAAGAAGCGCCGCACCATGGCATTGGCCAGGTGCTCGCGCTCCTCGGCGTTGAGGACGCGGAAAATCTCCACCGCGCCCAAGAGGGACAGCCGGGCCTCCAGCGGGACCTCGTTTGGCCGGGGCGGGCGCAGCATGTGCATGGTGCGCGGGGCGGCTGGAATTTCAATGGCCTCGCGCCGCAGCCGGTACCAGAGACGGGTGAGCACCTCGTCCCGCACCCGGTTGGCTCGGGCGTAGTCCGCGACGTAGAAGCGGATGCGGTATTTGATGTTCATCTCCTCGAACGCCCAGGTGCGGGTGCGGTGACTGGGCGAGGCGAGGATGAGGGGCACCTCGGACAGCGTCTCGGCCACCACCTGCTTCACCCGGTTGGGGGGAGCCTCGTAGGAGGCGCCGATGAAGACGTCCACTCCCACCGGCTCGTTGCCCCGGGAGAAATTCTTGACCGTCTGCTTGGCCAGCTGGTTGTTGGGCAGCGTGATGACTTCGCGCCGTTTGGTTTCCAGGCGGGTGGCGCGCCAGCCGAGCTGCAGCACGCGGCCGCTCTCGGTGCCCACCGACACCGAGTCCCCCACCTCGAAGGGACGCTCCAGCTGCAGCGAGAGGCCGGCGAAGAGGTTGCCGAGCGTGTCCTGGAGCGCCAGGCCGAGGACGACGGAGGCGATGGCCGAGCCGGCGACCAGGCTGGAGAGGTCGAGGTTGAACTCCTGCTTGAAAATGAAGAGCGTCACCAGGACGTACAGCGTCGCGTCGAGGACGTCCCGGAGAATTTTGGGCGCCGGTCGCTCGCGCGAGCGGACCAGCCACAGCGACAGGGACACCACGCTGCGGATGACGCCGAAGGACAGCACCGCCATCCACGTCACTTCCAGGGCCTTGGCCAAGCCCCCGTGGATGTTGTTGCCCAGCGCCAGGTGCAGCCCGCGCAGCGCGCCGCCGAGCAGGAGCAGCCGAATGGCCCCGCGGGCGTCGCGGCGGAAAAGCGGGTCGGGCGTCAGCGCATGAAACAGGCCGAGAAGCAGCACCAGCGCTGCGCCGCCGACGAGGAGCCAGTTGCTCTGAAGGGCCTGGAGCACGGGTGGGCCGGGGCAGAATCAGGCCCACCGTCGGCTACGTCAAGCGGTGCTTGACGTTGTAGGCCCTCGGGCCGCATGAGACTTGGCGGAAATGACGCTGGCCGCCGTGCAGGGACAGACTCGGGCAGTGGAGGCGCTTTCCAGCGCCTTGAAGCACGGGGTGCTCCCCCACGCCTGCCTCTTCAGCGGGCCGCCGGGGGTGGGCAAGGAGCTCGCGGCGGTGGGCCTGGCGCAGGCTCTGCTTTGCCCCGAAGCCCCAGGCGAGGGCTGCGGGCGCTGCTCGGTGTGTCAGCGGGTGGAGCGCTTCGCCCACCCCGACGTGCTGTGGCTTCTACCCGAGGAGGAGCAGGTGCGACGCCGGCTCGCCGGCCGGAGTGACTTCTCGCATGTGCCCTCGCGGGACGTGCGGGTGGAGCAGGTGCGCCAACTCCAGGAGCGACTTTCCCTCAGGGGGCTGGAGTCCCCGCGCAAGGTGGTGCTGGTGCTTTCGGCCGACGCCATGAATCCAGCCGCCCAAAATGCTTTTCTCAAAACCCTGGAGGAGCCCCCTGCCGACACCACCCTGGTGCTGGTGACGGCCGCCCCGGACCGGCTGCTGCCCACGCTGCGCAGCCGCTGCGTCCGTTACCCTTTCGCCCCGCTTCCCAGGGCGCTGGTGGCGGCCCACCTGAAAGCGGCCCGCGGGCTCGACGGGGCCCAAGCCGACGCCCTGGCCGCGCTGGCCGACGGCAGCCTCGAGCGGGCCCTGGCCCTGGAGCCAGAGCAATTGGAGCGGCGTCGAGCCACCATTCGCGCCTTCGAGGCCGTCACCGGCTCGGACTTCCGCACCGCGCTGCGCTTCGCCGAGGTGGCCGGCGCCTCCCGCGAGGAGGCGGAGGAGGCACTCGGCGTCCTCACCATGTGGGTGCGCGACGTGGCGGTGGCGCCCTTCGCTGGTGCAGCGCTCTTTCACCCCGAGTTACGGAGCCTCGCCACCACCGCCGCCTCGCGGCTCGACGAGGTCCAGCTGCACTTGCGCTTCCGCCTGCTGGACGAAGCCCTGGTGGCCATTTCCAAGCGCAACGCCAGCCCGCGGCTGCAGCTGGAGCGCCTCGCCTTGGAGATGGTGGAGGTTTCCCGGACGTGAATGACGTCACGCCTTGGCTGGCGGAAATTCGCGCCGGCACGGTGCGTCCCCTCTACCTGGCCTGGGGCGAGGAGTACCTCGTCCGGCGGGAGGCGGACGCTCTGGTGGAGGCGCTGGTGCCTGGGGCGCTGGCCGGCCTCAACCTGGTGGTGTTGGACGGGGCCTCCCCGAAGGAGGTGGCGGTCGAGCTGGCCACCATGCCTCTGCTTCCCGGAAACAAGGTGGTGCTGTTGCGCGACCCGGAGTTCCTCGCCCCGAAGAAGGGCCGCACCGACGCCCTGGCCAAGGCGCGGGACGCCTGGAAGGCCGGACGCCGCAAGGAAGGGGCCCGGCGGCTGCTGGCGCTGGTGGCCCGGGCCGGCTGGGGGCCGGAGGCCCTCGAGCCTGGCCAGCCCGGCGCCCCCAGTCTCGAGGCCTGGCGCGAGGAGCTCTCGGTGTCGCTGGCCCACAGTGACGTCGACTTCCTGCGCGAGGTGGCGTCCTTCGTCCGCGAAGAGCGTCTCGGCGCGTCCGAGTCCGACGCCGCCGGCCTGGTGACGCTGCTCGAGGCTGGACTGCCCAAAGGACATGCGCTGGTGGTGGCCGCCACCGACGTGGAGGCGAAGAGCCCCTTGTTGCGGCTGGCCCGGCAGGGAGGCGGCCTCTTGGAGAGGAAGCTGCCCACCCGGCTCCGGGACTTGGACCTCCCCAGCGTGACGCGGGACTACCTTCGCCCCTTCCACAAGCGACTCGGCCCGGGGGCCGAGGAGC
>JBKQJL010000191.1:0-51774 GCA_052147975.1 Myxococcaceae bacterium | reverse complement strand
CTCGACGCTGCAACCGCCAGCGTCTTGTTGTATTCGAAGCGCCCCCATGCTGGCCGCCGCTTTCCCCCCGCTCGCACTGGCCCTGTCCATTCCGGTCGACGCGGCGGCCCTCACCGCCCTGGGGGTGCTGCTCGGCCTGGGCCTTCTCCTCTGGCGCCGGTGGCGCCGGCGGGCCCCTGTGCCTCGCGGGGCCGCGGGCAGCCCGCCCGGGCCGCAGCCCGTCCCACCCCAGAGCGCCGAGGCGCTGCAGCTTCGGGCCCAGGCCCAAGGGGCCCGGGAGCAGGCGGCCAGTCTGGCGCACGAGCGGAGCTCGCTTGCCGCTGCGGCCGAGCGCGCCTCGGACGCGGCAGAGCGCGCCCAGCTCGAGTCGGAGGCGCGCCGCCTCAAGGCGGCCGAGGAAGAGGCCAAGCGCGCCGCCTACCGGGCGGAGAAAGCGGCCGAGCAGCACCTGCGTGCCAGCAGGGCCGCGACGGACGCCGAAGCCGGCCGCCGCCAACAGGAGTCCGAAGCGGCCGCGCAGGCCGAGGCGGCCCGCCAAGCCAAGGCCGAGACGCTGGCGCGCCAGGCACGGGTGGACGCCGAGGCCGGTCAGACGCTGGCCGCCGGGCTGGAGCGCACCCGTTCCATGGGTTTCGTGGCGCGCCTCAACGGCGTCCTCGGCGCGAGCCGCAACGTCGACGCCGCGGTGCTGGCCGAGCTGGAGGAGGCCCTCTTCGGCGCGGACATTGGCATGCGGACAGCAGCCCGGTTGGTGGAAACAGCCCGCGCCCAGGCGAGCCGCGACCAGCTGGCCGACGCCCCTTCCATCAAGAGGCTCATCGAGGCCGAAATCGCCCGCATGGTCGCGCTTCCGGCGACCCGTTCGCTGGAAGGGGGTGGGCCACCGCACGTGGTCATGGTGGTGGGCGTCAACGGCTCGGGCAAAACCACCACCATCGGCAAGCTGGCGGCCCGGTTGGTCCGAGGAGGCAAGCGGGTGGTGCTGGCCGCCGGAGACACCTTCCGGGCAGCCGCCGCCGAGCAACTCGACGTCTGGGCGGCGCGCGCCGGGGCCCAACTCGTCAAAGGCGCCGAGGACTCGGACCCGGGCGCGGTGGTGTACGAGGCGGTGAAACAAGCGGTGGCCACCCACGCCGAGGTGGTGCTGGCCGACACCGCCGGGCGGCTTCACACCAAGGCGCCGCTGATGGAAGAGCTACAGAAAATAAAACGCGTCCTGGGAAAGGCCCTGCCCGGCGCGCCGCACGAGGTGCTGCTCGTCCTAGACGCCACCGTCGGACAAAACGCCATCGCCCAGGCCGCGCGCTTTCACGAGGCGGTGGGCGTGACGTCCATCGTCCTCACCAAGCTGGACGGCACCGCCAAGGGAGGCGTCATTATTGGCATCGCCGATGAGTTGAAGCTGCCCGTCTCCTGGGTGGGCGTGGGCGAGCAGGTGGCCGACCTCCGCCCCTTCTCGGCGTCCGAATTCGTCCAAGCGCTGTTCGCGCCCTAAAAGCGGCCAAACCTACTGCTCAATTTGACGCATCAGCTTCTCCACCTCGGCCTCGGAGGGCAAACCGGCAGCTGCCTCGGCCCCGCCCAAGTCCTCGTCCCCGTGCGCTTCAGACCACCAGCGCCGCTGCAGCGCGCGCAGCGCCTCGGCTTGCCCCGGGTGACGCTGCGCCAACAGAGCGGTGAGGGAACTCGAGTCCGCCCAACCCCAGCGGTGGGCGTCGACGTAGGCGCGCAAGTCCCGGACGAAGGCGGCGTCCCCCAAGAGGGCCCGCTGGCGGGCGTGCAGACCGGGCGCCTTGCCGTACACCAGGGCGGCATACGTCATCTCGTCCGGGAAGGCCGACGTCGGGCGGTCGGCAGCGGCGTCCTGCCCCCCCAGCGCGCGCCACATGCGGTACCCGCCGCTCACCTGCTGGGCGTCCACGGCCCGGGCGGCCTCGGCGCCTTGCGTCCACTCGACGGCCAGAAGCGCCACGGCTTGGGCCAGGGCCTCGTCCGCCACCGGCGCGGCGATGGGGTCCGAGCCAACCAGGCCGGGGAACCACTGGTGGGCCAGCTCGTGGGCCAGCGCGAAGTCGAGCAACGCCCCCACCATCTCTGTCGCCCCCGGGGGCAAGTCCGCCTCGGGGATGCCGAGCGTCCGTCCAGGGTGCTCCGCCAGCTGTACCAGCGGTGTGGAGACCGTCACCAGCCCCGGAAATTCCATGCCCCCCGCGCCTCCGCTGAGCGGAGCCGCCACCACGCGCAGCGTCCGGTAGGGGGTGGGACCGAGCCTGTGCTCCATCGCCTCGAGCAGCGTGGCGGCTTCGTCCAAGAGGCGCTCGGCCGGGCGGGCCAGCTCCTCGGGGAAAAAGCTTTCCACCGTGACGTCAGACACCTCGCGCCGTGCGCTGCGGTAGCCACGTGTCACCAGCAGCGCCACGTCACGGGTGGCGGCGATGCCGAAGCGAAAGCGGGTTCCGCCCTTGCCATCCGCCGTCTCGCCCAGGGCGGCGCCGGCCGCCACGGCCTGCCAGCCCCGGGGGACACTCACCGAGAGGAGGACGTTGGCCGCGTCATACAGCGCGAGGTCCCCAATGCCGGTGGGGCCCGCGCCGCGGGTGCCGTCCGGCAGGGTGACGGGGGGCCGCGGAAGAATTCCCACCAGGCTCAGCACGCCCGGCTGGGCGGAAAAGGCACCGTGGTCAGCCGCCCCTCCCGCGGCGTTGGCCGAGAGGGCCGACAGGACGGAGCTCTCGGGCTCGCCCCTCGGCACGCGGGCCACCAGCTGCAGCTCCACCCGCACCCGCTCCCCGGCCGGAAGGGACTTGGGAAACTCGACGCGCACCACGTCGTCCGTCACCGTTGCCAGCGTGGCCGGCTCCCCATTTACCAGCGGCTGGTGCAGGCGCACCGGGCTGTTGCCGAAGGCATTCGGCGTGAGGCGCAGCTCGAGCGACTGACTCGGCGCCTTCGGCGTCCAGCTGTAGGAGACGCTGCCCGTCACGCTTCTGTCCTCCGGCCGCACCTGGAGGTCCGCCTCGAGGAAGGGCAAGGCGGCAAGCGGGCCGAGGGTGGCCTCGGCGCGGGTGCGCTCGCCCTCGCGCAGCGAGGTGAGGCACGCCTGCACCTCGGGTGAGGGCAGCTCGCTGGCCCCCGCTTTGAGCGGCAGGGCCAGCCAGAGCGCGAGGAGGGGGACGGTGGCGCGCATGGGAAGGCGGGCTCCATGCTAGCAGCGCAGCAGCGCCTGCTTCGGGTGGGCCAATGTGGCCTGTGGGAAGCCGCCGCCGTCGTTGCAGTCCGTCCCACCCCGTCTGGCGCCCTCCCCCTCGCTTGGAGTACGCCCCACGGGGCGGGACAAGGGGGGCCGCTTGTGAGGGGGCGTCCTGCACGGGGCAGGCTTTTGGGGTGGGGGTCCGGCCAAGTGTTTCTTGGACATGTCGGGGTGGGGCTGGCTCTCAAACGCGCCGTGCCCACCCTCAGCGCGGGCGCCCTGGTGGCTGCGGCGCTGCTGTTGGACTGGCTGCTGGGCCTCTTCGTCCTGGCCGGCATCGAGCAGGTGCATGTGCCGGAAGACTTTGCCCACCGCCGCTACTTCACCTTCACCTTCCCATGGTCCCACGGCCTTTTGGCCACGCTGCTTTGGTCGGCCCTCGCCGCGGCCGTCACCTGGGCGCTGGTGCGCGGCCCGGCGCGAGGCTGGGGGGCGCTGGCCATGGGCGTCGCCGTGGCTTCGCACTTCCCCTGCGACGTGGTCGAGCACCTGCCCGAGCTCCCGTTGCTGGGGCCGGACTCAGCCCGCCTCGGGCTCGGCCTGTGGAGGTGGATGCCCTGGGCGCTGGCCTTGGAGCTCACCTTGGCCGCGGTGGGCCTTCTCTTGTACGGCCGCGCCACCCCAGGAGGCTTCCCACGCGGAATGGCGCTGCTCGTCCTGGCGGTGGCGGCGGTGGCGCTTCCCGGGCAGCTGCTTGCCACCCAAGCCCCGCCGGCCCAGGCACTGGCGGTGACGTGGCTCGTGCAGGCCCCTCTCCTCGGGCTGGTGGCCGGCTGGCTCGACGCACGACGCCGGGCGCCGCCGCGGCCCCACCCCGCCGCCCCGGTGACGTCCCGTTGACTGCCCTGCGCCTCGTGCCACTGCTTTTTGCACTCCTCTTCGGCTGCGCCGCTCCCCCGGCGCCGCCCCCGGAGCCGCCGATGCGGCCGCCGGCTCCCGTCAGCCCGCTTGAGGAGTGCCAAAGAGACCTCTCTGGCCTGTGGCGACACAGCGAGGACGACCGCTTTCGCTACCTGGCGCGGGATGACGGGGGCGTTCTCATCCTCGACGTCCAAGTTGCCAGAGAAGACGGCGGCTCGGACGTCTCGCAGCTGGTGCTGGTGCGCTCGTCGGGTAGCTTCGTCGGCGCGGTGGGGCTGGCGCGGCGGTTTGCCGACGCCGGGTGCGCGGCACTCTTTGCAGCCGAGGTGGTCAGCTGCGCCGACGCTGGGCTGGTGTTGTCCAGTGTGGAGCGGCTTCGCGTGGACGGCGCCTGCCGGCCGCTCGAGCCCGGCGTCCTGCGCCTGCATCGCCTGGTACGGGTGACGGCGGATGCAGGCGAGCGGCCGTAGAGGGCCTCGGGCGGGGCCGCTCGTCCACCCCGTCGCGCCCCCTACGCTTCGGCGGCCAAGGGCACTCGGACTTCGCGTCGCACCGGCATCCGGCCCTGGAAGAGGCTCATCAACCCGACGTAGAGGAAGCCCACCTGGAAGAGCACCAGGAAGGGAACCGACGTCCAGATGCCCGCATCCACGGCGAACCACAGGGCGCCGGTGAAGTAGAGGCCGAAGCACAGCTCGACGACTGGCATCAGCGTCAGCTTGCCTCGGTAGCTGCGCTTCACCGGCCCAAGCGTCTCCTTGCCCTCGCTGCCCGTCTTGGGGGTGCGGGTGAAGCCGCTCTGTTGGCTGAGCAGCGCTTCGAGCACCGCCTGGGCATTGTTGATGGCGAGGCCGATGCCGAGCGACATGAGGAACGGCAGGTAGCGGATGCGCTCCCACCAGTTGAGGCCCTGCTCTCGCTGGGCGGCGACGTAGAAGAAGCACACCGAGGCGGTGGCGGTGATGCAGAACGGCAGGTCCAGAAAGAGCGTCGAATACAGCCCGTGGTTGAAGCGCACCACCATCGACAACGGCATCAGCACCGAGAGCAGCACCATCAACAGGTAGGCGAGGTTGTTGGTGAGGTGAAAGAAGGCCTCCTGCTTGAGGGCAAAGGGCAGGTTCGAGCGGAGGATGGTGGGGAGCAGCTTGCGCGCCGTCTGGATGGAGCCCTTGGCCCAGCGGTGCTGCTGGCTCTTGAAGGCATTCATGTCCACCGGGACCTCGGCGGGCGAAATGACCTCGGGGAGAAAGATGAATTGCCAGCCCCGAAGTTGCGCCCGGTAGCTGAGGTCGAGGTCCTCGGTCAGGGTGTCGTGCTGCCAGCCGCCGGCGTCGCTGATGCAGGCCCGCCGCCAGATGCCAGCCGTCCCGTTGAAGTTGAAGAAGCAACCTGAGCGGTTGCGGGCGGTGTGCTCGATGATGAAATGGCCGTCGAGAAAAATGCTTTGGGCCTGGGTGAGGATGGAGAAGTCCCGGTTGAGGTGGCCCCAGCGCACCTGCACCATGCCCACCTTCTCATCGGCGAAGAAGGGGACGGTGCGTTCGAGAAAATCCGGCGTCGGGACGAAGTCGGCGTCGAAGACGGCCACGAAGTCGCCGGTGGCCTGCACCAGCCCGTGGGCCAGCGCTCCCGCCTTGAAGCCCAGCCGGTTGCTTCGGTGAATGTAGAAAATGTTGGTGCCGTGGGCCCGGGCGCGCTCCACGGCGGCCCGGGCAATGCCGTTGGTCTCGTCCGTCGAGTCGTCCAGCACCTGCACTTCCAGGAGTTCGCGCGGGTAGTCGATGCGGCAGACCGCCTCAATCAGCCGCTCCACGACGTACATCTCGTTGAAAACGGGCAGCTGGATGGTCACCCGAGGCAGCCGGGCAAGCCGGCCGTTGGGCGTTGGAAGGTTGAATTTGTGCCGGTAATACAGAAACGCCATCCGGTACCGGTGTGAGCCATACACGGCCAGCACGCAGAGGACGGCGAAGTAGACTCCGAGAAAGACGAATTCGACCGTTGTCATCTTTGGCGCAGGCCCCTCCCGCGGGACCTCCCGCGGTTCGCTTCACGACCGGCCGAGGGACGAAATGACCCCTCAGGCCCCCAGCCCCAGGGCCCTCCGGCTCGCGTCTCGGATGTCTGCCGCTCCCCTTCCCTGGATGCGGCGGCGCGGGACAATAGGGAGCGAGGCTTCCGCTGTCAAACGATTCTAGCGATTCCGATGGCTTAGCGGGGCCAAGACACGGTTTCTGACGGTTTGCGTCAAGCCTTCTGGAGGGAGCGCCTTAGGGCGCGGCCGCGGCCGACGGAGGACTCGAAAGCGTCGGGCGGACGTCGGCGCTGGGTGGGGCCGGGTTGGGAGCGACACCAGCGGGGGAGACTGCCGCGGTGGGCCGCCCGGGGACCTCGGTCGCCAAGTCGTGCAGGTAGTTGAGGGCCAGGCGCAGTTGCTCGTCGTTGAGGGCGGCGGTGACCGCCCAGTCTCGCGCCTGGAGGACTCGGGGGGCCCGGCTGTCGGCCGTCGTCTCATTGTGCAGGTGGTGGCGCAAGTCCTTCTCCCGGGGCAGGTGGGGCGCGGCGCCGTCACGGCTGTCGGCCACGACGACGTCGGGCTGGATTCCCGACTCCTGGATGCTGCGGCCCTTGGGGGTGAAGTACCGGGCGATGGTGAGCTTCAGCCCACTGCCGTCCTCCAGCTCGATGACGGTCTGCACCGAGCCCTTTCCGAAGGTGGGCGTCCCGACAATGAGGCCGCGCGCATGGTCCTGCAGGGCGCCGGCGACAATTTCTGCGGCCGAGGCACTGCCGCCATTGACCAGCACCACCAGCGGGTAGGGCTTCTCGGTGTCCCGGTCATGACTCTTTTCCTCGGTGACGTTGTGCGCCCCCCGCCCCCGGGTGGTGACGATGGTCAGTTTCCCCGGAAGGAAGCGGTCGCTCACCGCCACGGCCTGGTCGAGGAGGCCACCTGGGTTGTTGCGCAAGTCGAGCACCAGGCCGCGCAACTCATGGCCGCCGTTGAGCGTTCGCAGCCGGTCCAGTTCGCGCTTCAGGTAGGCGTCGGTACGCTCCTGGAAGTTCTTCAGCTTGACGTAGCCGATGGGGCCATAGAGGGTGCCCTCGGCCGACACAATCCGCACGTGGTCGCGCAGGATGGTGATGTCCTGGGGCTGGGTGAAGCCGGGCCGCATCAGCGTCAGCGTCACGCGTTTGCCGGCCGGGCCTCGCATTTTTGCTGCGGCGCGGGCCACGTCCATGGACCGCGTGCTCTCGCCGTCGATGGCGAGAATCTCGTCGCCGGCCTTGACCCCGGCGCGGGCCGCCGGCGTGTCGTCCACCGGGGCCACCACCACCAGCACTTCGCCCTTCTTGGCGATGTCCAAGCCGAGCCCGCCGAACTCGCCGGAGGTGTCAATCTTCATCTCCTTGTAGACGTCCGGAGGCATGAAGACGGTGTGCGGGTCCAGCGTGTCGAGCATTCCCTTGATGGCGCCGTAGATGAGCTGCTTGTCGTCCACCTTCTCCACGTAGTTGTTCTGCACGTAACTCAACACGCGGGCGAACAGCTCGAGCTGCTTGTACGTCGACGTCTCGTCCGGAGCGGGCAACGGTGCGGCGGCAGAGGAAGCCTGTGGGGCAGCGTGAAGAGGCGCTGGGGCGAGCCCAAGGACGGCGACGGCGACGGCGCAGACGAGAGGACGCACGGAAGAGTCAAAGCCTAGTCCACCGCCGGAGCGGGGCGCACCCCCTTGGGTTCCCGGGCTGGCCCTGGACGCCACCACTCTTGGCGGCCCTCTCCGCCCGCGCCCGAGCGGCGGTGGTGTTTTCTTTCTTTCTGTTTTTCGTTTAATTCGTAAACGTAGTATACGGTAGCGTATGAAAACCTCGGCCCGGCGTCTCTCGCTTATCCCCAGCGTCCACCGGGCAACCCACCGCATCGGCCTGTGGCTGGACCGGGCGGAGCCCCCTCTCGAGGTCACCCAGGGCGAGGCGCACCTGCTCGCACATCTCGCCGAGGCGGGCCCCTGCTCGGTGGGCGAGCTGCACCGCGCCTTCGCCCACAAGCGCTCCTCGCTCACCACCTACCTCGACCGGCTGGAGGCCCGCGGGCGCGTCCTGCGCGCGCCGCATCCGGACGACCGACGCTCCTTCCTCGTTTCCCTCACGCCGGCGGGCAGCGCCGCGGCGGCGCGCGTCCACCGTCGGCTCGCCGCGCTGGAGGCCGCCGCTCTGCGCCGGCTGAGCGAGCGAGACGTCCAGGCGGTGGCCGCGGCGCTTCAGGCCCTGCAGGACGCGACCGAGCCGTCGACTGGCCAGCCCAGCCGAAGAGCGAGAGGTGAGGCTTGAGGCCCGAGCTCGGCCGGCTCGCCGCCGAGGTTGGCGCGGCTGCCCCGGCGAGTGTCGTCCCGCTTCGGCGGGCGACACACACGGTGGTCCAGAGTTGGGATGCGCCTCCCGAGCGGATTCTGCCCCTGCTGACGCCGCTCGGAGAGACGGCTTGGGCGGTGGGCTGGGAGCCCGACATCCGCTGGCAAGCTCCGGGCAACGGCGAGGGGACGCTGTTCGTCACCCGCTCCGCCGAACGGGGCGAGGCGGTGTGGGTGCTGCAGCGCTTCGACGCCGCCCCGCCCCGCGTCCTCTACAGCTCCTTGGTCCCCGGCGCGCTGCTGGTGGAAGTCAGCGTCACGCTCAGCCCGCTCAGCGAAGGGCGGACACGCGGTGAGGTCCGCTACACCTTCACCGCCCTCTCGGAAGCGGGCAACGCGCGCCTCGCCGAGCGGACCGACGAGCACTTCGCCGCCTTCATGCGTGACTGGGAGCAGCAGTTGAACCACTTTCTGCGGACGGGCCGGAAACTGGGCGAGCCGTCGCCTTGACGCCGAACAGGCCGGCGTCTTCCGCAAAGTCGGCGAGTCGGCGCACCATTTCGCGCGGCCGCTCCATCTGCGGCACGTGCCCCACCGCCTTCACCACCTCGATGCGGGCGCTCGGCGGCAGGTGCTGGCGGTAATAGGCCAGCATTTCTGGCGGCAGGAGCTTCTCGCTCCCACCCCACAGAAGCAGCGTAGGCACCTCGACTCGCGCCAGCTCCTCCGGAGACAGGTGGTCCTCCACCGTCGCGCCTGCGCGGATGGCCCGCACCGCCGGGGTGTTGTGCACCTTGGCCATCTGCGGGGCGAAGAGGAGCGCCATCACCGGCGCGCGGTGAAAGAGCCGGCGGGTAAAGGCCAGCCCGTCGCGGGCGGTGTGGACCTCGAGGCGCCCCATCAACTCGGCAAAGCGCTCGGGGGGAAGGCGCGCCCCGGCCGGGGCCAAAAGCCCCAGTGCGCACACGTCCTCCGGGTGCTGGACGGCCAGCGTCAGCGCCAGCGCGCCGCCGAGCGAGTTCCCCACCACCAGCGCCGGCGCGCCCACCACCTGTTGGCAGAAGGCGTGAAGCACCTCGAGGTGCTCGTCGAGGGCAAGGGGCCCTGACTCAGGCAGCGGGGAGAAGCCATTCCCCGGCAAGTCGACGGCGTAGACGCAACTGAAGTGGGACGCCAGGCCGAGAAGCATCCGGGCAAACCCGTTGGCATTGCCAGCCAGGCCGTGCACCAGGACCACCGGCGCTCCCGTCCCGCGCCCAGTGAGTCGGTAGAAGTGGACGGCGTGGCCGCCCACCTCTCGAAGGGAAGACTCGACGCCGCGCGCCACCAGCGCTCGGCGGACCACGGTGTGCAGCGTCAGAAGGAGGTCCATGGTGGGGGCGCGTCTTCCTAGCGCACTTCTCGGTGGGCCGCTGCCGCCTCCGCGCCCGCGCCGCGGCTGTAGGCCGCCGGTCCCAGCCACGGGGCCGGGTCCACCGCCAAGCCCTGCCGGCGAATCTCGAAGTAAAGCACCGGGCCCTGGAGTGAGCCGGTGTCCCCCACCGTGCCCAGCACTTCCCCTTCGAAGACGTGCGCCCCGAGGGGCCGCATGACTTCTGCGAGGTGGGCCACCACCGAATGGTACCCATCCCCATGGTCGAGGATGACGACGTTACCGTAGCCCCGCATCCACCCCGTCCAGGCCACGCTTCCTGGTGCCACCGCGCGTACCGGCGTCCCACTCGGAGCACGGATGTCGATGCCGCGGCGAAGGGTGACCGTGTTGAAGCGAGGCTCGAAGACTTTGCCGAAGCCGGCCTCGATGGGACCGGGCGCCGGAAGCGGAAGCCGCCCGCGCAGCGCGCCGAACCCGGTGGTTTCCGGCCGCGCGTCGAGCTCGGCCACCAGTTGGTCGAGCCGGCTCTGCGCCCGGTCCAGCTCGGCGAGGACGCCGCGGCTGGCGCGCGCCTTGGCCTTTAGCAAGAGCAGGGCCTCGGAGAGCTCATCCTTCTGCGCGGCGGCCTGGGCGCTCTCCTCCCGCAGCCCCTCCAGCCGCTCGGCAAGGGAGACCTTCAACCCGTCCAGCTCGGCCAGCGAAGCTCGCTGAAGGTCCGCCACTGCCTGCATGTCCTGAAGCGCCGCCACATCCCCTCCCACCAGCATGGACAGCGCCCGGGTGCGCCACACCAGCGAGCTGAGGTCCCGTGCCGGGAGCAACACCTCGAGCGCGCTCCTCCGGGTAAGCCGGTCCAGCGCCCACAGTCGGGGCTCCATCTCATGGACGCGGGCCTCGAGGACGGCGCGCGCCAGCGCCTCCTGGAGCTCGGCCGTCGCCAGTCGCCCCCGCAGTGCACGCACCTGCGCAGCGAGCGTCTCTGCCCGCGACGCCGCACCCCGGGCCAGTCGCTCGTAAACGTCGAGCACGGCCAACGTGCCTCCCTGCTGGGACTGAAGCAAAGCGAGGGCGGCCCGCTGGGCGGCCAGGCGCTGCTCCCCGCGGCTTTGCTCGTTGCGGACGTCCTCGCCCAGGGCGCTGCCCACCGCCAATAACGCCAGCAGCAGGCCGGCCCGTCTCATGCGCGGAGCGCTCGACTCACCGCGAGGAAGCTGCCCACCAGCCCGAGGGCTGCTCCGACGCCGAAGAGCTCGAGCGTACTTCGCACGCTCCACAGCGACGCGGCCGGGCTAGGCACGCGCAGGAAGGCAAACAGCGTCTCCAGTTGTGGCGCCAGCCAATGCAGCACGGCGGCCAGCCCGAGCAGCGCCAGCACTGCGCCGGCCAGCCCCTGCAGCAAGCCCTCGATGAGGAAAGGCGCTCGCACAAAGCGGTCCGTGGCCCCCACCAGCTTCTGTATCTCCACCTCCTCACGCCGGGCATAAATGGCCAGCTGCAGCGTGGCGCTCACCACCACCACCGTGGCGCCCAAGAGGATGGCGAAGGCGCACAGGCCACCCCAGCGCAAAGCCCGGGCCAGTCCGGCCAGCCGCTCCACCGCGGCCTCTCCCCAGTCGACGGCGCTCACCGGAGGCTGTGTCTGCAGCTCCATGGCCAGTCGCCGCAAGCTCGCTGGGTCGCGCCACGTCGCCGGAACGCGCACCTCGAGCGACGCCGGCAGCGGCTCGCTCGCCAGTCCTCGCAGAGCGTCCGCCGAGGGTCCGAGCTCACGGGTCAATCGCTCCACGGCCTCCCGCGGCGTCACCAGCTGGACGCCGAAGCCTCGGGCGGTCAAGGAGGTCCCCAGCGCGGCCACCTCCATGTCCGAGGCGCCTGGGCGGAGCCACACCGTCACCTGCACCTCGCTGCCGAGGCTGCTCAGCAGGTGCTCGACGGCGGCGGAGCCAATGCCGCCGAGGCCGAGCGTGAAGAGGGCGATGGCCAGGGTGAGCACCGCCACCGCGTGGGGAAAGGGCTGGTGACGGATGCCCTGCAGCGCAGAGCGCCAGAAGACTTCCGCCTTCGCAACCCCACCCATCTGGCCTTTGGTTCTCCTACCCGCGCCTAACCAGTCCGTCGGGCGGCTTGCACCTGGGCGGTGTCGGAGACCACCCGGCCACGCTCCAGACGAATGACGCGTTTCTGGTAGCGCTCGAGGAGGGTCGCATCATGGGTGGCGACCACCACCGTCGTTCCACGTACATTCACCTCACACAGCAGGTCCAGAATCTCGAGCGTCAGCCCGGGGTCGAGATTTCCAGTCGGCTCGTCGGCCAGCAGAATGGTCGGGTCATTCACCAGGGCCCGGGCGATGACCACCCGCTGTTGCTCCCCACCGGACAATTTCAGCGGCAGTGCCTCGGCCTTGTGCTGAAGACCGACCAACTTCAGCATCCGCAGCACGCGCTCACGGGACTCGGAGCGCGGCGTGCCGAGGACGTCGAGGGTAAAGGCGACGTTGTCGAGAACTGTCCGGTGGGGCAGAAGTTTGAAGTCCTGGAAGACGACGCCGATGTTTCTGCGCAAGTAGGGCACCGATGCATCCCGAATTCGAGCCACGTTGCGGCCGCCCACCAAAATCTGCCCGCGGCTGGGCGTCTCGTCGCAAAATACCAGCCGCAGCAGCGTCGTTTTCCCCGCTCCCGACGGGCCGGTGAGGAAGACGAATTCCCCCTTGTCCACGGTGAGGTTCACGTCCGTCAATACCGGGGGGTCGCCGGGGTAGGACTTGGTGACGTGAAACATTTGAATCATCGGTGGAGATCATCGCACAGGGGCACCCCGGCCGCGATTCCACTAGACTGCCCCGGCGAGGAGCCCGGATGTCCGACCTACTTGACCTCCCTGGAGGTCCCCCTCAGCTCGAGCCTGGCGAGCCCGGCGAGCCGGAGCCCGAACCCGAGCGCCCTGCCCGTGGCGGGGTCGCCCTGTTGCCTTGGGTGGTGGCTGGCCTGGCGGTGGCCGTCTTGGCCGGCGTCTCGCTGTATGGGAAAAAAGTGGTCGACGACCAGGCGGCACGCACGCTCAATGCGCAGCGGCTGGCCGAGGAATACGGAGCTCGCACCGGTCGGCTCGAGCAGGACCGCAAGGATGCCCTGCGGCAGTCCATGGACTTGTCTCAGAAGCTGGAAGAGGTGGGCGCGGCGCGCTCCGCCCTGGCGGACCAACTCAAGGACAAGGAAAGCGCGCTGGCCAACCTGAGCCAGCGCCACGAGGCTCTGTTGAACGAGCTTCGCTCGGCCCTCAAGACGGCCAAGAACAAGGCCGCTCTGCAGAAGCGGATTTCGGTGGCCCTCAAGGCCGACGCCTCGGCCAGCGCGCCCGACGCCGGCGCGCCAACGGCCGCCCGGCCCCATTCCCACTCCCGCGGCCAGTGAGGCGTCCCCCACCATGAAATGCGCAACCCCGCTTCTGGCTCTCGCAGTGCTGTTGTCCACCACCGCCGCCTGGGGCGGCGGAACGGTGAGCGTCGAAGTGGGAAAGACCACCACCGTCGAGGTGGGCCACGCCAAAGGCCTCAACTGCGATGACCTGGCGGTCGCTCAGGTGGAGATTCGCACCGCTTCGCCGGAGACCAACGAGCTCGTCATCACCGGCCTGAAGCCGGGCACCACCTACTGCCGTGCCGGCACGGCGGCCTCTGGCGCCACGACGCTGGTGAAAATAATCGTCTACGAGAAGAAGGACTGACGCCCCCCGGGGCGCCCCCCGCCGTCAGCTCCCGAGCCGCACCGAGGCAAGCACCCGCTCCAGCGCGTCCGCGTCGCTCGACTGGTAGTGGAGTTTGCAAAGGTGGACAACGGCGCAAATGCCGTCGCGTTGCAGGTACAGCAGGACGTGCTTCGCTTGCACCGCGTTGCCCTCGCTGGTGGGCACCATGAATTCCACCCTCGCCTGCTCGCCCTGGGCACTCAGTCGGGTGCCCTCGTGCCCCGGCTGGGCCTCTTGTCGGCCGGCCCAGTCGTGGTCCCGACAGGAGCGAGCACTCGGGTCGCCCGGACTGGTGGCCAGGGTGAGAGAGACGGACAGGCCTGCGGCTTCGGCCGTCCCATAGGCGCGCGCCCCGCCCTTCAGGTGTTGAACGGGCCCCATGTCAAAGCCAGGCAGCTCGACGAGCAAGCGCCAAGGCCTCTCCGGAAGGCCGATGGAGAAGGTCCCGTCCCCACCCCCTCCGTCCGCTGCCAGCGCACCGGCTCCGAGGAGGAGGAGGCAGAGGGCAACGGGATGTGGCCTGTACCTCATAAGAAAGTCCTCGGGGGGGCCGCGGCCGGCCCCAGGCTTTAGGACTTCGGGAGGACTTGCTCCAGCTTCTGTGTCAATGCCGAGCCGGTCGGGTCCGTCTTGCTGTCGAAATGCTCGACCACCGTCCCGTCGGGAGCAACCAGGAATTTGTTGAAATTCCAGGTGATGGGGCCGCCCTGCTTGCCTGGTAGTCCGGTGAGGTACTTGTAGAGGGGCGCTGCGGCGTCTCCCTTCACGTCGATTTTCTCGAAGAGCGGAAACGTCGTCTTGTATTTCAGCTCGCAGAATTTCTTGATTTCGGCGTTGCTGCCGGGCTCCTGGCCGCCAAAGTCATTCGATGGAAAGGCCAGCACCACCAGGCCCTGGCTCTTGTACTTCTCATACAGGGCCTCCAGCCCGGCGTACTGCGGGGTAAAGCCACATTCCGAGGCGGTGTTGACGATGAGGAGCGCCTTGCCTTTGTACGCTGCAAGCGAGGTCTCTTTGCCGTCGATGGTCTTCACCTTGAAGTCGTACACGGACACGGGAGCTCCTTGGGCCGGCGCCTCGCCAGCGAAGGTGGTGGACAACACGAGCGGGAAAGCCAGGGCCAAGGGACGAAGTAGCCGGGAGGGCATTCTACAAGTCTCCATCAAGCCGACGCGTCGGCGACGAGGGCGAAGGGCCAGTGAGTAACCCAAACCAAAGTCCGACGCCCTTCTTTCGGGCAACGCGCGCGCCAAGGCGGCCCTGGCCCCTCACGCTGCTGTGCCTGAGCGGAGCGCTGGTGGTCGGCTTCAGCTGGTGGCTCGCGCTCCTGGGAGACGCCGCGCGGGCGTTTGGCCCTGGCTACTGGGCCTACCAGGGCGCCACCAGCGGGGCGCTGGCGGTGGCGCTGTGGGGCCTGTGGCGCCTCCGGCGCTGGGCCCTGTGGGCCTTCCCCGCAGCGCTGCTGCTCGACAACGCCGTGCTGGCCGCCATGGGGGAGCTTCGTCCCGCCGCGGTCGCACTTCAGGCAGGCCTGGTTGGCCTCGTCCTCGGGCATTTCCGTGCTTTTTCTGGAACGCCTGATGGAGCGCCTGCACCTGGCGGCGGCGTCATGAGCCCCCCAACAAAGGACGTCAGTCGCCCTTTTCCGAGGTGAGGTAGCCGAGAATGACTTCGTCGAGTGACTTCTCGGACACCAAGTCCTCGCCAAAGAGCGTCTCGGCCGCGGTTGGCTCGAGCGGCGCCAGCTCTAACAGGGGGATGGGCAAGGGGGACTTGGTGGCTGCCGGAGGCGGAGGCGCGCTGGCTGGAGCTTTGGCCACGTCGTCTGCCAGCTGGCCGGGTTGGTAGGCCCGCGCGGTGTTGGCGTTCTCGGTGCCGTCGTACACGCCAGCCCGGACGTTGCGCAGCATTTCCTTGTGCTGCTCCTCCATTCGGCTGCGCACTTGCTCGGCCAAGTTGGGTGCGCCGAGCAGCTCCGCGTAGGACGTCTTCTTTTGGGCGAGGATGTTTCCGCCCACGTACAGGAGCGTCACGATGGTGGGGTTGTTGACCCCAGAGTCCTCGGTCTGCACGTGGAAGACCCGCTGACGGTGGGTGATGTTGTGGTTGAAGCCGGAGACGGCTCGGTCGAAGGTTCTAGCCATCCGGGCAGCGCACTCAGGCGCAGACAGCCATCCACGGTAGCAACGCCCTCGCGCCCGGCGCAAGAAACCGGGATGAATTCCCCCGACTGGGCCTACCGGGGCCGGCCGGGGAGCTCGATGGCGAAAGCCTCCGCGTCCTCGGGCGTATTCACGCTGACCACGGCCCGGCCCGTTGGGTCTACCTGGCGGAGCGCCTCCTTGGGAAGCAGCGCGGTGCGCACTCTGTGCCACAGGTCGCGAAAGGAAGGGTTGTCTGCCAGGGCCGCTCCCCAGCTGGGCGCGAGCGAGGCCCGGTAGCAGGCCAAGAGGGGCTCCAGCCGGCCGTCCACCTCGAAGCCGACGGCGTCCACGGCCTCGCTGCGCTCGCCGAGCAACAGCTCCATGGCTGCCAGGGTGACGAAGGGCATGTCGGCCGCCACCACCAGCACCCAGGGCGTGTGTGCGTGCACCAATGCGGCGTGCACCCCACCCGGCGCGCCGCGGTTCGCCAGGACGTCAGGCACCGCGCGCACGTTGAAGCCCGCGTAGACCGCCGGCTCCGAGGTGACCAGGAGTACCTCGGCAAAGCGCGGAGCGAGCTGGAGCAGACGCGCCAAAAGAGGTTGCCCGTCCCGCCGAAGCAGCCCTTTGGGAATGCCCCCCAGTCGGCGCGCCCGTCCCCCGGCGAGAATGGCCAGGGTGACATCCAGCTGCGCGGTGTCCCTGGCTTCGGGCACGCTCGTGGCCCCGTTTCAGCGCCGCCGCTCGAGTGCCGGGACGGCCGCCCTGTCTGACGTCACGTCCCCACCTTGTTCGCAACCACCTTGGCGAGCTCGAGGACTTCCACTGGCACGGCGATGACGACGGTGTTGGCGACCGAGGACCCGAGTCCGTCCAGCGTCTGCAGGGTGCGCAACTGCATGGCGCCGATGCTGCGGGACATGGTGTCAGCTGCCTGCGCCAGGTTGACCGCTGCATCGCGGTCTCCCTCGGCCTTGGTGATGGTGGCCCGCTTCTCCCGCTCGGCCGAGGCCTGGCGCGACATCATCCGCTTGAGGTCCTCCGGCATGTTGATGTCCAACAGCCGAATCGAGTCGACGTGAATGCCCCAAGCACTCGCCCGGCTCTCCACCACCTCGGCAATCTTCGCCTGAATCTGGTCCCGCTCGCTGAGCAATTCATCCAATGTCATGCTGCCGATGACGTCGCGCAGCGAGGCTTGGGCGTACTGGGAGATGGCGTAGCGGTAGTCCTGCACGGTGATGACCGCCCGCTCCGGGTCCTTCACCATGAAGAAGATGACGCCATCCACCTGCACCGGGACGTTGTCGCGGGTGATGACTTGCTGGTGAGGGACGTCGAGGGTGAGGAGCCTGGTGTCAACGAAGCGCACGTTGTCGAAGACTGGGAAGACGAGCATCACTCCTGGGCCCTTCAGCCCGTGGTAGCGGCCCAAGCGCAGCACCACACCCCGCTCCCACTGCGCCGCGATACGGATGATGCGGCTCGCCCAAGCGGCCACCACCAGCGCGACGGCGCTTCCCAGTGGGAGGGCCAGCCCGGCACCGACCAGCCCGCCGGAGCCGAGACCGACGGTGGCAGCCAGGGCGGTGCCCAGCGCCCACACCCCGAGGAACACCACCAGACGCAGCGGGCGTCCAAGCGAGACGTGCTCGAAGGTGGGACGGGCGTAAGCGCGGTCCGGTTGGGCCGCGCGCGCCTGCTGAATCAACTCCCTCGCCTCGGCGATACGCGGCACCATGGTGGAACCCTCCTCCCCGGGGGGGCCCAAGCATCGCATGCGGGCCGAGGAGGGGTTAGCCTTCCCGGGACGTCCATGTCGAAACCCGGAATGGCGGAGCGGCCCGTGCGCCGCGTCCAGGCGGACAACCTCGCCTCCTTGGCCACCGACGCGGTGGCCATCGAGGAGCCCCTCGAGATTCGTGTCGCGGGGGACGCGGTGGCCATCACCATGCGCACCCCAGGGGAGGACGCGCAGCTGGCCGCTGGCTTTCTCTTCGCCGAAGGCATCATCGGCAGCCTGGACGACCTGGGGACGCTCAGCCACTGCGGCCGGGTGGACGAGGAAGGCTATGGCAATGTGCTCGACGTCATCCCCGCGCCCGGGGTGCACTTTGACTTAGAGCGCGTGCAGGCCACCCGCCGGGGCACCCTGACCACGGCCGCCTGCGGTGTCTGCGGGCGCCGCAGCGTCGACGACTTGCTGGCCTTGGTGAAAAGTCTCCCGGTGGTGGAGCGAATTTCGCGGCCGTTGGTGGCCAGAGCGCCGGAATTGTTGCGCGCCGCGCAGGGCACCTTCCGCCGAACTGGTGGGACCCACGCCGCCGCCATTCTCGCCGCCGACGGCAGCACGCTGGCCGTCCACGAGGACGTGGGACGCCACAACGCCGTGGACAAGGTGGTGGGGACGCTGCTGCTTCAGGCGCGTCTGGGACACCCACGCTCGCCAGCCGCCGGCGCGCCCGCGGCGGTGCTGGTGGTGAGCGGGCGGTCCAGTTTCGAGATGGTGCAAAAGGCCGCAGTGGCGAGGATTCCGGTCCTGGCCAGCGTCGGGGCGGCAAGCACGTTGGCCATCGACTTGGCGCAGCGGGCCGGCATCACCCTCGCGGCCTTCGTCCGCAGCGGGACCTTCAATGTCTACACCCACCCCGAGCGCCTGGAGTGAGGGTGGGGCCGGCTAGCCGAGCGCGAGGTCGACTTGCTCCGCGGCCGAGACGGCCGTCCCCAGAAAGCGTTCGCTCACCTCGATGAAGCGGTCCGGAATGTCGGTGACGTAAAACGTCTCGCTGCGCTCGCCCGGCCCGGCGGCCGTGGCCCTGCCCGCGGCGAGCACCTGTGCCACCGCTTCGGCGGTCGCGTCACCAGAGTCCACCAGGGCAACGTCAGGCCCAAGCACCTCCTGGAGGACGGGCCGCAGCAGCGGGTAGTGGGTGCAGCCGAGGACGACGGTGTCCATGCCCCGGCCGAGCAAGGGGGCGAGGTAACTGCGGGCAACCAGCCGCGGCACGTCTCCGGTGAGCCACCCCTCCTCGGCCAACGGGACAAACAGCGGGCAGGCTCTGGCGTGCACGGTGAGCCCCACGCGCTCAGCGGCCAGAGCGCGCTGGTAGGCGCCGGAACGGATGGTTCCCGGCGTCCCCAGGACACCCACCACGCCGGAGCGGGTGTGCGCGGCGGCCGCGCGGGCGCCGGGCTCAATGACGCCCACCACCGGAATGCCCAACGCGGACCGCAAGGCCGGAAGTGCCACCGCCGACGCAGTGTTGCAGGCGACCACCAGCAGCTTCACATCGCGGGAGGTGAGAAAGCTGGCGTTGAGCTGTGCGTAGCGAGTCACCACCCCCGCGCTCTTGGTGCCATACGGGACGCGGGCCGTATCCCCAAGGTAGATGATGGATTCGGACGGCAGGCGGGCACGCAGCGAGCGCAGCACCGTCAGGCCGCCTACACCTGAGTCAAAGACACCGAGGGGTCGACGGTCGACGGAGCCCATTCCTCCGCCTTGCCCTAACACGAAGTGTGCCGCTTCAGTGCAGCGTCACCCCCACCACGGTGGCCGAGGTGCCGTCGTAGAAGGTGCCGGGCTGGATGGTGACCACCGGCACGGTGCCGGAGAAGAGGACGGGCGAGGGAGGCGCTCCCAGCGCGTTGACGCTGAGCGCGTAGGGGACGCCCGCCGCGCCGCCGGTCGGCACGGCAGCCAGCCGCTTGAAGGGCGCCACCGCCGTGGCGCAGGGCCAGCCGGTGACGGTGTAGCCGGAGCTCCCAGCGCCAGCGAAGCCGGCGGTGACCGACATTACCCCTCCGGTGGTGCAAGCGTCGGGGTCCGGGTACGTCCAAGCGACGCCAATGCCACCCACTTGCCAGGCGAAGGTGAAGCTCTGGGAGGTGGGGTTGTTGGCGGTGATGGTGACCGCCACCGGCTGCGTCTGGGCGAAAGCATAGGACAGGCCGGCCTGGTAGGCGGTCAGCTGAAGGGTGTGCGGGCCGGGCGTCAGGGACGGCGTTGTCACCTGCCCTCCCGCCGTGCCCTGGCTGCAGTCGTACGTTTGAGCGGAGGTGGTTGCCCCGTCGACGTAGAGGGCCACCGAGTCCATTCGGTCAGGGTCGGGATTGCCCGAGGCGGTGCACGGCGGGTAATAGCTTCCCACCGCCGGCGCGAAGCCCCAGGAAAGGTAGGCCACCGCGTTGTTGGCGCCCGCCGGCTGCAGGTCGATGAGGATGGCCGTGGTCTGGTTGGACACGACGGTGGCGGTCCCACTTCCACTCCAAATGGTGTTCCCGCTCGCGTCCAGGCCGACGAGATTCACCAGGTAGCTTCCCGGGGCGTAGCTGTAGATGACGAGCGCGCCCGGCGGGTTCCCGACCGGACAGGCAAACGTGTTGGGGTAGATGGGAACAGAATCGCTGGGGACGCTGATGCGGACCTGCACCACGCCCGGTGCTTGGGCGCAGCTGTTACCGGCGAAAGTCCAGCTGACGGCGATGTTTCCCGGGTAACCGCCCGGGTAGCCGGGGTAGTACGGCGGACCGTAATATGTGCCGGTGCAGCCGACGGCCAGGGTTGCGGCGAGTGGGACCAGGGCGAGACGGGCGAGCGCAGGAAAACGCATGGGACCCCTCAAATTGTAATGGTCTTCAACGGACGAGAACAGTGACAGACGAGGGGACGGGCGCTGCTATTCAGAGGCGGGGCCAGCGCTGGCCACCCAAAGGGGAAAGACACTGGTGTTTGCCGGGTGGGCCCCGAAGAGCGGTCACAGTGTTTGACCGTCCCGAGGACTGCTGGTAGCCCCTTCATGTGATGGCACTGCTCCCCCTCATGCTGGCGGCAATCAACTACTTGGACCTCGTCGAGAGAAGCTCGGCCATCGAGATTGCCGTGCTCCTTCTCCTGGTGGTGGTCTCGGTGGTGTCCTGGGCGCTCATCGCGTTGAAAAGCCGTCAGCTCTCCCGAGCGCGGGCCCAGTCGGTCACCTTCCTCGACACCTTCTGGAAGGCGAGCCGGTTGGATGCGATTTACCAATCGGCCCGGGGTCTCGACTCCTCGCCGCTCTCCAAAGTCTTCTGTGCCGGGTACGAGGAGCTCTCGAAGCTGGCACAAGCCAAGGACCCCGACGCGGGTCCCATGTCGGAACGGCTGGGAGGCATCGAGAATGTCGAGCGCGCGCTCAATCGCGCCTCTTCTTCGCAGATTACAGAGCTCGAGTCCCGGGTCAGCTTTCTCGGGACGGTGGGGGCGACGGCGCCTTTCGTCGGACTGTTTGGCACGGTGATGGGCATCCTTGGGGCCTTCAACGAAATTGCCGAGAAGGGCAACGCCAGCCTGTCAACCGTCGCTGCGCCCATTGGCAACGCGCTCTTCGCCACCGCCGCCGGGTTGTTCGCCGCCATCCCCGCGGTGGTGGCCTACAACGCCTTCGTCAGTCGAATCCGCGTCTTCGACGTGGAAATGGCAAACTTCTCCTCGGACTTTCTCAACATCGTGAAGCGCCACTTCTTCAAATGACTGGAGCGTCGAGCACGCCATGGCAATGAGCGGAGGCCGCGGCGCTCCGGGCCGCACGACGATGAGCGAAATCAACGTCACGCCGATGGTGGACGTGATGCTGGTGCTCTTGGTCATCTTCATGGTCACCGCGCCGCTCATCCAGCAGGGGGTGAAGGTGAACCTCCCCGACGCCCGAGCCCAACCAGTGGAGGCCACCGAGAAGCGCTTGGTGCTGAGCGTCGACCGCGAAGGGCACACCTACATCGGCGACACGGAAGTCCCGACGGAGCAGCTCGAGGAGAAGCTGCGGGCCAACGCCAAAGCGCAGGCGGACAAGGAGATTTACCTCCACGCCGACCGGGACGTTCCCTACGGCGCGGTGGTGGAAGTGATGGCGGCTGCCCAGCGGGCCGGCATCCCGGCGGTGGGGATGATTACCGACCCGGCCGGCGCCCCCAGGAAGAAGGACCGACGCTAGGCGGTTGCAGTCCTCGGGAACGGATGATTTGAGCGCAGCCTCGCCCAGCAGTCTTCTCAGCGCACCGCCCCAGCCCCTGGGTCGCTTCCTCGTGCCGTCGCTTTTGGTGCACACGGTCCTCTTCGGGCTGGTGCTCGGCTATGGCGCACTCACCGCGCGACCGATGTTGGACCTCGACCAGAAGCCCATTCGCGCGACGCTGGTGAGGCAAGGGACACCCCGGGACGAGAAGCTGCTTCCGCGAATAGAGGAGCTGCCCCCGCCGCCCAAGGAACAAGCGCCTCCTCCCGTGCCTGCCCCGGTTCCAGCCGTGGTCCCCGCCCCGGCGCCCAGTGTCGCTCCGGCCAAAACCAAGGCCCCCGGGGAGAAGACCGGCGATGACCGGCGGAAGCTGCTTGGCGCTTTCGACCAGTTCAGCAAGTCCAAGAGACCCACCGAGGCGTCCGGCGCCGTGGATGGGGATGTTTCTGGGGATTCCGCTGAGGCGGAGGGGGAGCGCTACTACGGGCAGCTGAGCGTGCAGGTGAAGCGCTTTTACGACGTCTCGGAGACCATCCCCGATGAGGAGCGGATTCGGCTCGTCGCGCAGGTGGCCCTCTTCATCGACCCGAGTGGCCAGCTCGCCCGCTACCGGCTGGTAAAGTCGAGCGGGAATGACCTCTTCGACGGCGCCGTGCTGGACGCCGTGAAGCGCGCCGCTCCCTTCGCGCCGCCCCCCAACCACCTCCGCAGCGCGCTGCAGAAGTACGGAATCGTGCTTCAGTTCCGTCCCTGAAGGAGACTCCAGCTGTGCAGCCGACCCGACTTGCCCCTTACCTCCTGCTCGCCCTGGCCCTACTTCCCAGAACGGGGGCCGCCCAGGCGCCGCTCTTGGAAATTTCGGGCGCCAACTTCCGGCCACTTCCCATCGCCATTCCCCCTGCCCAAGCGCTGGCCGACGACGCACGGCCGGCGGCCACCGCATTCGACGAGGCCTTCCTCTTCGACGCGACGGCCGCGGGGATTTTTCAAGTCCTCGACCGGAAGAGCTTCCTGGCCGATGCCCGCGAGGGCTTCACCGCGGCCAGCATCACCTTTTCTCGTTGGGCGGACGTCGGCGCTGAGGCCCTGGTGAAAGTGCAACTGGCGGTCGACGGCACGAATTTACGTGGTGAGATGCGCCTCTTCAGCGTCGCCTCGGGCAAAGAAGAGCTCCGACTGGTGCACGTCGTCCCGCTCAGCGAACCGCGCAAGCTGGCGCACTTTTTCGCTGATGCGCTCTATCGCCAGTTCACCCGCGAGCCCGGTCCTTTCCAGTCGCATTTGGCCTTCATTCACCGGGTGGGAAAGAATCGAGAAATCTGGCTGTCGGACTGGGATGGCCGCGACGCGGTGGTCATCGCCAAGGACGGTCTCAACGTGCTTCCTGCGGTGGCCCCGGGTGGAAATGCGGTGGCCTTCACCAGCTACCGCACCGGCAAGCCAGACCTCTACTTGGAGCGCCCGGGGGCGCCGCCCGTTTCGCTCGTTTCCACCGGGCAGATGGCCACCGGCGTGGCCTACTCCCCGGACGGCAAGCACATTGCCTACAGCCTGGCGCAGGGGGACGGCACCAACATTTGGCTGGCGAATGCCGACGGCTCGGCTGCACGGCAAGTGACGGACACCGTGTACTTCATCAACAGCAGCCCGAGCTGGTCCCCCGACGGCAAGCGCCTCGCGTTCGTCAGCACCAGGGCCGGAAGTCCACAGCTCTACGTGCTGAGTCTGGACAACCCCAAGGACCCTCGCCGCATCACCTTCCAGGGCAACTACAACCAGACGCCCAGCTGGTCGCCCCGGGGCGACCTCATCGCCTTCACCGCCCGCGATGAACGCAATGCTTTCGACTTGTTCACCGTCAATGTGGACAGCGGCAAAGTGACGCGGCTTACCCAGGACCAGGGCAACAACTCGGAGCCAACCTTCTCGCCGAACGGACGGCTGATTGTCTTCACCAGTACACGCAACGGCCTTCCACAGCTTTTCGTGATGACCGCCGAGGGTCAGAACCAAATGGCCCTGCCGATGGAGCGCGGAGAATTCGATACGGCTGACTGGGGCCCTTAACCATGAGCACGCTGCGTCCCATCCACGAGGTTGCCGCACGACTCGGGCTGCGCCCGGAGCACGTCATTCCCTGGGGTCGACACCGGGCCAAAGTCGAGCTGGCGGCCCTCGAGGGCCGTCCGGCCCGGGGTCGCCTGGTGCTGGTGTCGGCCATCACCCCGACGCCACCCGGCGAGGGAAAGACGACGACGTCGGTGGCACTGGCCATGGGACTCTGCCGGCGCCGACGCAATGCCGTCGCCGCGCTCCGCGAGCCGTCCCTCGGGCCGGTGTTCGGCGTCAAGGGTGGCGGGACGGGAGGCGGGATGGCCACCCTCGAGCCGTCCCAGGACATCAACCTGCACTTCACCGGCGACATCCACGCCATCGGCGCGGCCAACAACCTCCTCGCAGCCTTGGTGGACAACGCGCTGCATTTCCGCCATCCGGTGGAGCTCGACCCTCGCAGCGTACGCTGGCGGCGTTGCTTGGACATGAATGACCGGTCGCTGCGCGAGATTGTCTCCGGGCTCGGCGGGCGAGCCAACGGAGTCGTGCGTGAAACCGGCTTCGACATCACCGCGGCCAGCGAGATGATGGCCATCCTGGCACTCAGTGAGGGACCGAAGGACCTGGAGGCGCGCTGCGCGCGGGTTGTCGTCGGCCAGACCTTCGCCGGCGAGCCAGTCACTGCCGGGCAACTGAAGGCCTCGGGTGCCATGGCGGCGCTGCTCCAGGACGCGCTGCTGCCCAATCTGGTGCAAACACGTGAAGGCGGCCCCGCCATCGTCCACGCTGGTCCCTTCGCCAACATCGCCCACGGTTGCTCGAGCGTCCTCGGCACGCGGCTTGGCTTGGCCTACGCGGACGAAGTCATCACCGAGGCCGGCTTCGGCTTCGAGTTGGGGGCGGAGAAATTCCTGGACATCAAATGCCGCTCGGCTGGCCTCTGGCCGCGCGGCGTGACGCTGGTGGCGACGCTGCGGGCGCTCAAGTTCCACGGCGGCGCCCCCCTGGCCCGGGTCGCCGAGCCGGACAGCCAAGCGCTGGAGCGTGGCTTTGAGCACCTCGGGAAGCACCTGGAGACGGTTTCCGCGGTCGGGCTGCCGGCGGTGGTGGCGGTGAACCGGTTTCCCCAAGACTTGGACGCCGAGCTCGACTTGTTGAAGGGTTGGGGCCGCGCCAACGGGGTCACCGTGGCCGTCTGTGAGGGCTTCGCCAAAGGCGGCGAGGGAGCCCTCGAGCTGGCGGACGCGGTGCTGGCCATGCTCGACCGAACCGAGAGCTCGCCCAGCGCGCCGCGGTACCTGTACCCGCTCGAGGCGCCCCTCAAAGACAAGGTGCGCGCCGTGGCGCGCACCGCCTACGGTGCCCGCGACGTCGTCTTCACCGCGGGGGCAGAGCGCGATTTGGCCCAAGTGGAGAAGCTCGGCGGAGCGCACCTCCCGGTGTGCATCGCCAAGACGCACCTGTCGCTGTCGGACGACCCAACCCGCGCCGGACGACCCCGGGACTTCGTGGTCACCGTGCGCGAGCTGCGCCTCTCCGCCGGGGCGGGCTTCGTGGTCGCTCTCACCGGGGAGATTCTCACCCTCCCCGGACTGCCCAAAGAGCCAGCGGCGGCCCGCGTGGTGGTCCATCCCGACGGCCGCGTCACCGGGTTGATGCAGGGAGAGTAACGCCCGGGGACGGGTGCCGACGGGCTCGACTGTGCTGGTCGGCGTGTGGCATGGGGTGGCGAGGATGAGCCGCTCCGAGCCAGTCACCGTCCGGCCTGCCCAGCCGGAGGACGCCGACGGGCTGGCCACTCTGTTCGCCGGCCGGGGCTATGCCACCAGCGGTTCCGTCATTGCCGCGCAGTTCGGCCTCTACCGCCCTGGCACCTCGTTTCATGCGCTGGTGGCCGAGCACTACCCGGCCTCGGGTTCGCCCCGACTGGTGGGGGGAGCCACCGTCAGCATCCAGCAGCGCCTCTATGCGGCCCGGCCGGTCGCCCAGTTGACGGCCCTCGTCACCGACGGCGAAGCGCGACAGCTGGGGGTGGGCCGCGCCCTGGTGAAGGCCGCCGTCGAGCTCGCCCGCTCCGTCCAATGCGAGCGGCTCTTCGTCCGCAGCGACCGTCGCCGCAGCGAATCCCACGACTTCTACCGAATGCTCGGCTTCGACGAGGTCAACCTCACCTTCGACTTGTCCCTCGACCCATGAACGACGCCCGCTCCTCGTTGCCCTCCTATTCACCTTTGGCCAGCGCTTGGTCACTCGATTCGAGCGTCGTCTATCTCAACCACGGCAGCTTCGGCGCGACGCCGCGTAGCGTCCTTCAGTACCAATCCGAGCTGCGAAGCCGCTTGGAGCGCGAGCCGGTCCGCTTCCTCGACCGCGAACTGGAGGGCCTGCTCGACGGTGTCCGCGACGTGCTCGGCCCCTTCCTCGGCGCCCACCCGGACGACCTGGCGCCGGTCCCCAACGCCACCAGCGGCGTGAATACCGTCGTCCGTTCGCTGGATTTCCGTCCGGGCGATGAGTTGCTCACCACGGACCATGCGTACAACGCATGCGTCAACGCCCTGCACTACGTGGCGAGCCGGAGTGGGGCCAAGGTGGTGACGGCCAAAGTCCCTTTCCCACTGCCGGGGCCCGAGACGGTGGTGGAGGCCGTGATGGGAGCCGTCACCGCGCGCACCCGCCTCGTCCTTCTCGACCACGTCACCAGCCAGACCGGTCTCGTTTTCCCGGTGGAGCGCCTGGTGCCGTTACTCCAGGGCCGGGGGGTAGACGTCCTGGTGGATGGCGCGCATGCCCCAGGGATGGTTCCGCTGCAGCTGGACGCGCTGGGAGCCGCCTACTACACGGCCAATTGTCACAAGTGGCTGTGCACGCCCAAGGGAGCTGCCTTCCTTCACGTTCGACGGGACCGACAAAAGCAAGTGCATCCGCTCACCATCAGCCACGGACTGAATTCGTCCCGCACTGACCGCTCGCACTTCCGCATCGAATTCGACTGGTGTGGCACCGACGACCCAACGGCCTGGCTGTGCATCCCAGCTTCGCTGCAAACACTAGGCTCGCTCGTCCCAGGCGGCTGGCCGGAGGTGATGGCCAGAAACCACCAGCTCGCCCTGTCGGCTCGGCGGATGCTGTGCGCGGCGCTGGAGCTTCCCCCACCTTGCCCGGAGAGCATGCTGGGCTCGCTGGCCGCGGTGCCCTTGCCCGCCGGCGATGGGCGGCCGCGCCCCTTTCCCGGGCTCGACCCGCTGCAGGACGCGCTCTTTCATCGGCGGTCCATCGAAGTCCCGGTGTTTAACTGGCCTGCCCCGCCCGCTCGCTGCTTGCGCGTCTCGGCGCAGCTGTACAACGCTCCTGAGCAGTACGCTTTTCTCGCCGGCGCTGTGACGGAATTGCTGGCCGAAGGCGTCTAGCTCGAGTCACCCCCGCCACCGAGCCGAAGCCCTGAGTTTCACGGCGTAATGCCTCCGGAGCGCTGCTAGGGTTGCCCTCCCAGCATGGCCCGCTACGCCGCCATCGACGTCGGGACCAACACCGTTCTGCTTCTTGTCGCAGAAGCGACGCCGTCGGGCTTCCGAGCGTTGGCCGAGCGGGGGGCCATCACCCGGCTGGGCCAGGGCGTGGATGCCAGCCATCGCCTTGCACCGGAGGCGGTCTCCCGGACACTGGAGGCAATCGGCCGCTTCGCCGACGAGGCGCGCGGGCTGGGAGCCCAGGCCCTGGCCGTGAGCGCCACTTCCGCCGCCCGAGATGCTGAGAACGGCGCCGAGTTTCTCGCGGCGGCGCGGGCGCGTGGCGGGGTGGAGGTGGAAATTCTCTCCGGCCAGGAGGAGGCGCGCCTCTCCTACCTGGCCGTGTCCAACGACTTTGCTGCAGAAGCGGGCCAACGAGAGCTGGTTGCACTCGACATCGGCGGCGGCTCCACCGAGTTCATCTTCGGGCGTGGCCCAACCGTGCGCTTTCACACCAGCCTCAACATCGGCTCGGTCCGTCTGACCGAGCGCTGCGTGCGCTCGGACCCGCCCTCCAAGGACGACTTCGCCCGGCTCCAGGCGGCGCTCGACGTCGCGCTGGCACCCGTCCCCAGGCCGGAAGCCGGTGCGCTGGTGGTGGGAGTGGCCGGCACCGTCACCACGCTGTACGCCGTCGCCAACTCCATCGCACCCTACGTGGCTGCCCGCGTGCAGGGGGGCTGGCTGTCGCGCGAGGTGTTGGCCAGGACCCGTCAATGGCTGGGGGAGACACCGCTGGCCGAGCGACGACGCATCCCCGGCCTACAGCCCGAGCGCGCAGACGTCATCGTCGCCGGTGCCGTCTTGCTCGAGTCTGCCCTCGAGCACCTGGGCGCCCCCGGCGCTCGAGTCAGTGACCGCGGCTTGCGCTGGGGCCTCCTCGCAGCTCGCTTCGGAGGCGCACCGGGATGAGGCCGCAGGGGCAAGCCGTCACCCGGGGACAGGCCCGCTACGGCCTGGCCATCCTCACCCTCATCAATCTGCTTAACTATCTCGACCGCTACATCGCCGCCGGGATGATGCCCCGCATCATGGAGGCCTTCCACATCGACAAGGCCGCCGCCGGGCTTCTGGGGTCCGTCTTCATCATCGTTTACATGCTGTTTGCGCCGCTGGCCGGAGTCATTGGAGACCGGTTTCCTCGAAGGCTGGTGCTGGCCGCAGGCGTCTTCTTGTGGAGCCTCGCCACCGTCGGCGGCGGTTTCGCCGGCACCTTCGCCGCCCTGCTTTTGGCACGGTCCATCGTCGGCGTCGGCGAGGCTGGCTACGGGACGGTCGCGCCAGGGCTCATCGCCGACCTGTTCCCGCGCAGCGAGCGCTCGCGGATGCTCGCCTACTTCTACATCGCCATCCCGGTCGGCTCGGCGATGGGCTTCGCGCTGGGAGGCTGGTTGGGCCACCGCTACAGTTGGCAGCACGCTTTCTGGGTGGCCGGAATTCCGGGGCTGCTGGTGGCGGCCCTTGCCCTTCGAGTGCCGGACCCCCCCCGCGGGGCAACCGATGAGGGCCCACCGTCACCGAAGGTTCCGTTCCTGGTGGGCCTGCTCCGGCTGAGGAGCAACGCAACGTACTGGGCGGCCGTGGCCGGCCTGACGCTGATGACGTTCTCCATCGGCGGTCTCGCCAATTGGATGCCGGCCTTTCTCGAATTGGAGCGCGGTGTTAACCCGGAGATAGCTGGACTGTACTTCGGGGCCATCACCGCGCTGGCCGGCATTGTCGGGACGCTGGTGGGCGGCTGGCTGGGCGACGTCGCAGACCGAAGGTCGACCACCGGCGGGATGTCTCTGTCGGGCTGGGGTTTGCTGCTGGCGGTGCCATTCATGGCGGTGGTGGCACTGGCGCGCCAGCCGCTCGCCATCTTTGCCGCCGTCGCCGCGGCGCAGTTCTGCATTTTCCTCAACAATGGGCCGCTCAACGCCGCCATCGTCAGCGCAGTGCCAGGCGACGTGCGCAGCTTCGCGGTGGGCCTCAGCGTTCTCGCCTACCACGCGCTTGGGGACGCCATCTCACCACCCATCATCGGAGTCATTGCCGACCACTCGAGCCTGGGGATGGCCATCCTGCTGAATGCCATCCCGGTGGGGGTTGGTGGATTGCTGCTCGTCGTCGCCGCTCGGCTCCTCGGCCACCCAGTCATGCCAGTCGGCGCCGGTCGCGCGACGAGCGCTTAACCCCCCAAATAGGGGGGGACGGTTGCCCAGGGGCTTCGACTCGGTTAGCCAGGGGCAAGCTATGGCGAGCTCGTCTCACCCGTCCCTCCGCAGCGTTGGGACTGCCCTGCCGCCGCATTATGCGGACCAGGAGACGCTCATCGCCGCCTTCCGCACGCACTGGGCGAAGGAGCACTTCAACCTGGAGCGACTGGAGGAGTTGCACCGCGCGGTGCAGGTGGGCGGGCGACACCTCGCGGTTCCCCTCGAGGAGTACCTTGGGCTGACCGACCTCAAGGCTCGCAATGACGCGTGGCTGCGAGTGGCCACCGAATTGGGAGAGCAGGCCGTCCGGGAGGCGCTTCGACGCGCCGGGCTGTCGCCGACCGACGTCGACCATCTCTTCCTCGTCACCGTCACCGGCATCGCGACGCCGTCGGTCGACGCGCGATTGATGAACCGGCTGGGCATGCGCTCGGACGTCAAGCGGACGCCCATCTTCGGACTGGGCTGCGTGGCCGGCGCTGCCGGGACGGCGCGCGCCAGTGACGTGCTCCGCGCCTTTCCAGACCAGGTGGCGGTGCTGCTGTCGGTCGAGCTGTGCTCGCTCACGCTGCAGCGCGAGGACCTTTCCATCGCCAACATCATCGCCAGCGGACTCTTTGGTGACGGCGCCGCTGCTGTCGTGCTCTGCGGCGGGGAGCTGCCCGCCCCCGGAGCGCCACGCATCCTGGGCACCGGCAGCGTCTTCTACAAAGACACGGAGCGAGTGATGGGGTGGGACGTGGTGAACGGCGGCTTCAAAGTGGTGCTGAGCGCAAAAGTGCCGGACGTGGTGAGGGCCCACGTCCGAGAGGACGTCGGAGCCTTCCTCGCTGGGTACGGACTGCGGACGGCAGACATTCGCCACTGGATTGCGCACACCGGAGGGCCGAAGGTCCTCGAGGCCTTCGAGAGCACGCTCGAGTTGCCCGCCGGCGCGCTCGCGCGCTCCTGGAAGTCGCTGCGGGAAACCGGCAACCTCTCGTCGGCTTCCATCCTCTTTGTCCTCGAAGCGATGCTTTCCTCGGGCGAGGCGCAGCCAGGGGACTATGGGCTCCTCATGGCCATGGGCCCCGGTTTCTGCTCGGAGCTGGTGTTGCTGCAATGGTGACGTCGCTCGAGCTCTACCTAGGCCTTCTCGGTCTGCTCAGCCTCGAGCGCTTGGTGGAGTTGGTGTTGTCTCGGCGCAACGCGCGCCGGGCCCTGGCAGCGGGCGCGCTCGAGGCAGGCCGTGGGCACTACCCGGTGATGGTGGTCTTCCATTCGCTGTTCCTCATCTCGTGCGCCGCAGAGGCCGTCCTCGTGCCCCGCTCTTTCCCGGGCGCGCTGGGCTGGGGAGCGCTTGGCGTGGCGCTCGGGGCCCAAGCTCTCCGCTACTGGGCGGTGGCGTCACTGGGCGTGCGTTGGAACACCCGGGTCCTGGTGTGGCCAGGGTTGCCGCCCGTCACCTCCGGCCCCTACCGTTTCTTGCGCCACCCAAACTATTTGGCAGTCGTCTTGGAAATGGCCAGTGTCCCGCTGGTGTATGGAGCCTGGGTCACGGCCCTCGTCTTCAGCGGGGCAAACCTCTTGTTGCTCAGAGTTCGCATCCGCTCCGAAGAAGAGGCTCTGGGCCCGGCGTGGGCCGACGCCTTCCTCGGGCGGCCGCGGCTGCTCCCGGAGCTCCACCGTGGCCACTGAGGCTGACGTATTGGAAACCATTCGCGCCATTGCCCGTACGGAGCTCGAGCTTCAAGTCTCCGTCCAGCCGGGCGATGACTTGCTGGCTGACCTCGGACTGGACAGTCTCGGCCTCACCGTCCTGGCCGTGGGGCTGGAAAACCGGTACCGGGTAAAGCTGTCCCAGGAGGATGCGGTCGGCTTACGCACGGTGGAGGACCTGGCGAAGCTGGTGGTGCGGCGCAGCGAGGCATCGGCGTGAGCGCCCCCTCGCGGCTGGTGGGCGCGGCCCAGCCCCCCCCCCGCCACGCCTCCATTCTCGAGGCGTTGGGACGCGCCGCCGAGCACCCGTCAGGCCTCACCTTCGTCGATGCCTCGGAGGGGGAGGAGACGCTGCTCTGGTCCGAGGTGCTGACACGCGCTCGGGCGACGGCCGGCGCGCTGCGCGGCTTGGGCGTCCGCGCCGGAGACCGGGTGGCCATCGTGCTCCCCACCGCGCCCGACTTCATGGATGCCTTCTTCGGCTCGCTGCTCGCCGGAGCAGTCCCGGTGCCTCTGTACCCACCAGTCCGTCTGGGGCGCCTCGAGGAGTACCACCGAGCCACTGCCCGGATGCTGCAGCTGTCGGGCGCCGTCTTGGTGCTGACCGACGGCCTGGTCGGGCGGCTGCTGGGCCAAGCCCTCGCCGCCGCCCGGCCTCGGCTCGGCTGCCACCGCGTCGCGCCGCTCCGGCGGGCGGGCGAGACGCCTTTCGAGCACTCGGTGGAGCCTCAGGCGTTGGCGGTGGTGCAGTTCTCGTCCGGAAGCACCGTCGACCCGAAGCCAGTGGCCCTCAGCCACGCCAACGTCATGGCCCAGGTGGAAACCATCCGCTCGCTGATGCCGGTCCGCGAGGGACTCCGCCCTCTCGGAGTGAGCTGGCTTCCGCTGTACCACGACATGGGCCTCATCGGCTGTCTGGTGAATGCGGTGGCCTACCCCGGCCCGCTGGTGCTGCTGCGGCCAGAACAGTTTCTGGCCCGGCCAGCGCTCTGGCTGCGAGCCCTGTCCCGGCACCGCGGGACGCTCTCGGCAGCGCCCAATTTCGCCTATGCGCTGTGCGTCCGCCGCATCCGAGCCGAGGAGCTAAGAGGCGTGGACCTCTCCTCCTGGGCGCTCGCCCTCAACGGTGCCGAATCCATCTCCGCCGAGGTGGCGCGGCGCTTTGTGGAGCGTTTCAGCCCCTACGGCTTCGACCCGCGCGCACTCGTTCCCGCCTATGGACTGGCCGAGGCGTCGCTCGCAGTCACCTTCGCCCCCAGCCGCTCGGTGCTGCGCACGGTGTCCGTCGACGCCACCGCCCTCGCCGCCCAGGGTCAGGTCCGGCCCGGCAACCGCCCCCTGGTTTCGGTGGGGCGGCCGGTCCCTGGGGCAGAAGTCGAAATCCGCGGAGAGTCCGGTGCCGTGGTGGCCCTCGGGACAGTCGGCCGCATCCATGTGCGCGGGCCGTCGGTGATGGTCGGCTACCTCGAGCAGCCAGAGGCCACCCGCGGCGCTGTTGTCCAAGGGTGGCTGGACACCGGCGACCTGGGATTCGTGTCGGACGGAGAGCTGGTGGTCTGTGGCCGCGCCAAGGACATCATCATCCTCCGCGGTGCCAACCACGTGCCGCAGGAGTTTGAGGAGGCGTTGGAAGGGCTCCCCGGTGTCCGGGCCGGCTGCGCCGTCGCGCTGGGCGCCATCCCGCCCGGCTTAGAGGGTGAGGAACTGGTCCTGCTCGTGGAGCTCGGAGTCGGAGCTCCGGCGGACCTCGCGGACCAAGTTCGCACGCGCGTTCTCGAGCGTACCGGCATTCGTCCGCACAGCGTGCAGTTGCTGACGCCAGGGACGTTGCCCCGCACCTCAAGCGGGAAACTGAGGCGACGGGAGGCCCTGCGGCGGTGGCAGACGGGGACGCTGACGCCGCCGCGCAAGGTCCACCTCTTCGGGCTGGCCGGGGCAATGCTGAAGAGCGCGGTGGCCTTCGCCCGCGTGGACCGTGACCGATGAAAGTGGACGTGGCCATCGCGGGAGCCGGCCCGGCCGGGCTGGCGGCGGCCATTCACGCCGCCAGGCGGGGCTTGTCGGTGGCCATCTTCGACCGAGACGAGCTCCCTCGGGACAAGGCCTGCGGAGAGGGGTTGATGCCGCCCGGGCTTCAGGCGCTGGAGCGACTCGGTGCGCGGGACGGCCTGTTGCCTTCCGACTGGGCGCCCATCCGGGGCATCCGCTATGTCCAGGAGGACGGCTCGTCGCTGGAAGGACGACTGCCTGGCGCGGGTGGACTGGGCATCCGCCGCACGGCGCTCGCCCAGGTGCTGCTGGACCGAGCGCTGGACGCCGGGGTTTCAGTGCACGCGCGTACGGCGGTCCGAGCTCACCGGCGCAACCGCCTCGGGGTGGAGGTGGAAACCGACGCCGGGAGGTGGGAGGCGGCGGTGTTGGTGGCGGCCGACGGCCTCGGCTCGCCCCTTCGCGCGGCAGAGGGGCTGGACCTTCCGGCACCGGGGCCTCGTCGCTTCGGGCTGCGCCAGCACGTCCGGATGCGCCCCTGGACGGACTGCGTCGAAGTCCACCTCACCGAAGGCTTGGAGGCTTACGTCACCCCGGCCGGCCCGGAGCGGGTGGGGGTGGCCTTTCTCTGGGAGGATGGACGCGTCCCACCGCAAATCTCCTGGGCTGCCCTGGTGCAGCGGGTGCCGGTGCTAACGGCGCGGCTCAAGGGCGCCGAAAGCGACTCTACCCCCCGAGGTGCCGGCCCGCTGAGGCGCCGGGCGCTGGCACGTGTGCGTCCTCGCTTCGTGCTGTTGGGGGACGCAGCCGGCTACGTGGATGCCATCACCGGCGAAGGCCTCTCGCTGGCCTTGGTGTGTGCCGAGGCGCTCGGGGCGTGCCTACCAGACGTCGTCTCTGCCGGAGGCGAGCCGGCTGCTTTCCGGCCCTACCTCCACACCTGCCGACGCGAATACCTCCGCTACGCACTGGTGGCCCGGAGCATGCTCGCCCTCGCCCGGCACCCCAGGCTGCGCCGTGGCCTCCTGGCCACCTTGGGCTTGAGCCCGCAGCTCTTCTCCTGGCTTCTGGCGCGCACCGTAGCGTGAGGGCTGGAACGGGGCTGTTGCCGGGGCGGCTCAATGTCTACGTTGGGTGCCTCAAACTCCATGCGAGCAATCCGGGAGACGAAAGCGATGGCGGCCCTTCGCCACGTGCGCTGGTGGCAGTGGGCACTGCTGGCCCTGGGCGTCCTGTGGCTGGCCGTCCTCTTGGTGCGCCAGCCGCTCACCCGGTATGCGACGCACCGGGCACTGGGGGCCATTCCCGGTTGGCAGGGCGACGCGGCGGATGCCCACCTCGGCTTCTTTCCCCTCGTCTACACCGTCACCCGGGTCCATCTCGTCCCCGAGGACCGAAGCTTGCCCATCTTCTACATCGAGCGCATGGACAGCGGCGTCTTCTGGGGTGACTTGCTCCGCGGACGCCTCAACGCCTGGGCCAAGCTCGACCACGTGAAGATGACGTTTTTCCTCATCCCCATCCATATCCCCGACCTGGCCGCCATGCTGCAAAAGGTCATGCCCCTGGCCATCGAGCGGGTGCAGTGTAAGCACGGGGAAATCACCATTGCGCTCCGTCACAGCCGGAGCGACGCCCCAGAAAAGCCCGAAGGCGATGGGCCGCAGCTTTGGTTTCACGACCTCGAAGCGACGCTGGAGGGCCTCGCCACCCGGCCGGACCTGGAGCCGCACGCCACGACGCTCGCCCTACGCGCCACCATGGCGCGCACCGGAGAAGTGTCGGCCTTCGTGACGGTCGACCTGCTCACGCCGGGCGCGATTACTTTCACCGGGCAACTTGGACTGGTGGGGCTGAATTTGGCTGAGCTCGATTCCGTCCTGGGGCCGTCTGGCTTGAGACTGGGCGGCACGTTCGACTTGAAGGCGCGCTTCGGCGTGGACCATGGGAAGTTGACCGGTGCCCTGGAGCCCGTCCTGAAGCACGGTCGGGTGGAGGCCCTGGGCGGCGATTTGGGGAAGAAACTGACAGTGGCGCTGGCGGATGACGCTGTCCAGCTGCTCTCTGACCAAGTGCCGGGGCGTGACGCCCTCGTCACCATCATCCCCATCCACGGCAACCTCGACCACCCCAAGCTCGACGTCTGGGCAGCCGTCTCGGGCGTGCTGCGCAACGCCTTCGTCGTTGGCCTCTCCGAGAGTCTCCAGCAACTCCCCGCCCCCAAGCCCCCAACCGCGACCTCGGCGAGCGCGGGACACCCTTAGGCTCGTGCCATGCGCTACCCTTCCGCACTGCTCGTCGGACTGCTGTTGGCCTGCTCGCACGCCGAGACGGTCGCCTCGCCGGCCACGCCCAGTCCTCCGGACGCGCCCACCCGGCTGCCCAGCCCGCACGCAGTGACGCCACCGAGCGAGCCCGGCCACCCGGAGCTGGCCAGCTCTCCGGCGCAGCTCATGGCACCGGGCTCGGCGGACGCCATCGCCCAGGCCCTCAGAAAGCGCGGACTGCTTTCTCCGGACGCCTCGAGCCAAGCGTTGGAGCAGGCTTTACGCAAGTTCCAAGACTCGCAAGGCCTCGCCGCAACCGGCTTCCCGGACCACGAAACGCTGCGGAAGCTCGGCATCGACCCGCGCACGGTCGACCTGACGACCGCCAAACCCGACGCCGGAACCTGAAGGCGGCTGCCGCCGAGACGGTTGGCGGCGGCAGGGCCTCAAAACCCCGGCGGCCGCTCGCCAGCCATCGCCAGCTCTTGCTCCAGCGCCATGCCGACCCGAGCCAGCGTGCCCTCGTCGAAGAGCCGGCCCACCAGCGTGACTCCCTGCGGAACGCGGTGCTTTTCGGGAAGCTTCGGCCACTGCTGTCCTGGAGGCGGTAGCCAGTCGCTGCGGATGCGGTCCACTTCGATGAAGCCAGCCCGAAGCGTCAGGGAGGGGTGCCCGGTGAGGTTGGTGCCGATGAGTGTCTCGTCGCGCAAATAGGGCACCAGCAGGACGTCCACCTTCGTCAACAGCTCGTTCATGGCCACCGCCGCCTGGCGCCGGAGCCGGTCGGCCTGGACCAAGTCCACCGCCGAGAGGAAGCGGGCCTGGCGGAAAAGGTTGGGCCAGGCGTCGAAGACTTGCATTTTCAGCTCGTCAATCTTGTGTGAGAGCGAGAGCTCCTCGAAGGAGGCGGCCGCCTCGGCGAAGAGGACGGTATTGAGCGCGGCGTAGGGAAGAGCCGGAAAGTCGACCGGCACCGGTGTCATCCCCGCCGCCCTCACCGCGTCGAGTACCGCCTTGTCCACCGGGAGCGACTGTTTGTCGAAGTCGTTCGCGGGCTTCTCGAGCCACGCCGGCACATAGCCCACACGAAGCTTGGAAACGGGCTGTGCAGCGTCGAAGTCGAGATGGCTCGGGACGCAGCCCAAGTCCTTGCCGTCGGGCCCAGAAATGGCGGCCAGCACCAAGAGCGTGTCCTCTACGCTGCGCGCCATCGCCCCCAGTTTGTCCAAGGACCAGCAGAGGGTCATGGCTCCGGTGCGGGGAACGCGTCCAAAGGTGGGCCGGAGCCCGGTCACGCCACAGCGAGACGAAGGCGAGACAATGCTGCCCCCTGTCTCGCTGCCGATGGCGAAGCCGACGAGGCCAGCCGCGGTGGCAGCCGCCGAGCCCGCGCTCGAGCCACTGGAGCCCTCCAACAGCAGCCAGGGGTTCTTCGTCTCGCCTCCGAACCAGATGTCGTTGAGCGCCAGCGCACCTAAGGACAACTTCGCCAGAAGGACTGCCCCAGCCGTGTGAAGCCGGTCCACCACCGTCCCGTCCTTGGACGGAACGCGATTCTTGAAAGGCTCCGCGCCCCACGTGGTCCGAATGCCGGCGGTGTCCAAGAGGTCCTTGACGCCCCAGGGGATGCCGTGAAGGGGGCCGCGCCACTTCCCCTTGGCGATTTCTGCGTCGGCCCGGTGCGCTTGCTCGCGGGCCAGCTCAGGCGTGAGGGTGATGACACACTCCAGTGTTGGGCCGAAGCGTTGAAGGCGCTCCAGGTAGAGCTCGGTCAGTCGTGATGAAGAGATTTTTCGGGTCCGAACCCATTCGGACAGGGCGGTCACCGGCGCGTAGGCGATGTCCGCATCGTTTGAAGGCAGCGACGCCCGGGAGCGCGAGAATTTGGTCCGTGTGCGCGACGGGCCGCTTGGCGCGCCGGGAATGCGCGGGTCCCAGAGGCACGCCGGCACGATGCCCTCCGCCGGATGGTAGGCCCGCCGGTCCCGCAGCGTGGGGCCCAAGTTGACGTTCCACGAGGTTGCCGCTTCCGAGCGTTGGGCGGGTGTGTAGGAAACTTCCGCCAGCTTTTCCGCCTCGGCGACGGTCGCAGCGGTAATGACGGGCGCCGACAGGGCCTCGGCCCCCTCCACGCCGGCGTCCACCGTCGCCGCAGACATCGGGGCCGGCCGGACCACGGCCGCCCCGGCGAGCAGCGCTGTGCCAGCGATGAATCTCCGTCTCGACGTTCGCGCCATGCCGTTCGCTCCGCTTCTAAAAAGGGGGAGCGGACTCTAGCGGTTCGTCAGAAGAGTCCCACACTGAACTGGATGGCAGCGAGCTGCTCGTTCAAGGAAGCGTCCGGGGCGAGGTTAAACCCGAGGTCGAGGGCAAGCGGCCCGATGGGCGTTGCGTAGCGCAGGCCGACGCCAGCGACCGGGCGGAGGACGAAGGGTCGGAATTGGTGAGGGTCTGCCCAGAGGTTTCCTGCCTCGAAGAAAACCCCCAGGTCGAAGCCAAAAATGGCCGGGAAGCGCACTTCCGACTTGAAGAGGGTGAACAGGAGACCCCCTTCGCTTGGGACTTGCCGGCCCTCGGTGAGGACGATGCCGGCAGGCGTACAGCCGCCCGACCAAACCAGCGCCGCACAGGCGTTGCGCTGCGCTGCATACAAGCCACGCTCGTCCTGGGGGATGACGCCATCCTCCGGGAAGCCACGCAGCGTCGTCACCCCCCCTAGGTAGAAACGCTCTGGCGCGATGACTTGTCCGTCTTTGACGAGATTGAATATTTTCCCGCCCCGAAGCGAGATGGCCAGGACGACCCGGTCTCCCAGCGGCACGTAACCGGTGACTCCGGCCGAGGCCTTCCATGTAAAAATGCGCGTCGGCTGAGGGTTGTTGCCGAGGGCATCGGTGCTTTCGGCGCTGAGGTCCTTGGTCAACTCGCCCACCGTGGTGATGAGCAAGCCTTTGTGCGGGTTGAGGGGGTTGTCTCGAAAGTCGAGGGTGAAGCCGGGGCTCAGCGTTTGAAGCGCGTAGTTCCCAGTGGGGAAGCGCAGGTTGGTGATGTCCGCGCTGGTGGTGGCCTCCAGCGCAGAGACGGCGTCGTACTGCCGCACCAGAATGCCCTCCACCGTGTAGGACAAGTTAAAGCTCAGCCATGAGTTCAGCTGCCACACCATGCCGGCGATGCCCGCCACTCGGCTGAAGAAATAGGAGGGGCGATGGACGCGCTCCGCGACGAACGTCAGCCGGCCGCTGATTTCCTGGGGCAACAGCCACGGGATGCGCGCCTGAGAGAACGTGGCGTTGAAGTTGAAGTCAATGCCATTCAGGCCCTGGAGCTGGGACGCAGGAGTGAACTGCTGCAGCGGCAACAGGCTTAGGCCCACGTAGTTCACCTTCCCACGGGCGGTGAAGTTGATGGCCTGGCCGAAGAGATTGGGAAACACGAGGTCCCCCACCACGCGGGGACCGTCGTACGTGGAGTAGCCAAACCCGCCTGAACCAGACAAGAGCGGACGTTCGCGCGCATCAATCAGGACGTCTTTCACCGCCTCTTCGGCGTCGGGGTTGAGCAACGTCACTGACACCTGGCGAAAAATGCCCAGGGCGAGCAGGTTCGCCTGGCTGGCGTAGACCTCCTCCGGGTCCAACGGCCGGCCCGGCCGCACAATGAGATTCTCTCGAACCAGAGTCTCGTTGGTGCGTTGCAGCCCCCGAATGACGACTTGCCCGACACGAACGGCGGGTCCCGGCTTGGTGAGAACCACCACCTCAGCGCGGCGGTCGCCGTCGAGAAGCCTCGGCACGACGTCTACCCGCGCAAAGAGATAGCTGGCCCGCCCCAGTCGTCGCAGCAGTTCGAGCCGAAGCTGCTCCATGGCGCGGGCGGACAGCGGCGACCCGGGCGTCAGAGGCCCCAGGGGCGGCGGAACAAACGTCGCGGGGAGTCCCTCGAAGGTGACAGCTTGGATGCGCGTTTGGATGCCCTCCTCGATGCGGAAATGCACTTGCGCCCGGTGGCGCACCCCGTCCCAGTCCACGCGGGTGAGTTGCACCCTCGCCGCAAGGAAGCCGTCTTCGCGGTAGCTTGCCTGAAGCGCGTCGGCACCGGCCCGATATGCCTCCTCGACGAAAACTTCGAGCGGAGTCAGCTCCGGAGCCGAACCAAGGTCAGTCCTTTGAGACTGGCTCCGCGAGTCGATGGGGTCATCCACCAACCGCGCGTCGCCAGGCAGCGGCGGCGTGTGCGCCTCGATGACTTCGGCCAGCACCCGCCGGAGCCGAGCCTCAGAGAGCGACCTCGCTCCGTCGAAGAAAATGTCGGTGACTCGCAGCACAGGACCTTCATCCACGGCGAAGATGACTTCGGTGGGGCCACCCTGAGGGTCCGGGAGCTCGCTCGGTGCGACCTGGACCTCGGCAAAGCCTCGGTAGCGGTAAAACGCCTCGAGACGGCGAGCCAGGCGGGCCTCGGTGGCGACGTCGAGCGTCTCAGTTTGGTCGTAGTCCAAGACGTCGAGGAGCTGCCTCGACGGAAATCGCCGGTTCCCCCGAATGGCAAAGCTGAGGATGGGGCCGGCGTCGACCGGCACCTCGACGACGGCACCAGCCGGCCCTGGCGTCACACTCGGGGTCCCCACCCGCGCGCGAAAGTGGCGTGTCTCTCGGTACAGCGCGCGAAGTCGGTCGACCCCCTTCTCCAGGACCGTCTGGTCCAGGATGGTTCCGCTGGGGAGCCCGAAGGCATCCCGCAGCATCAGCTCCGGAAGCCCGAGGACTCCAAGGAAGTGCACCTGCGCCACGCGGGTGGGCAGGCCTTCGGCAATGCTCAGCCCGATGTCGACCAGCGCGCCACTGCGCGTGACGGTGATGGTGACATCTGCCTGGTTCCAGCCCCGCCGTGCGTACGCCTGGAGGATGGCCGCCTTCGCCTCGTCCAACTTCTCGGCGTAGAAGTCGCTGCCTTCCGTCAGCCGAGCCGCCGCCAGGACGTCTCCCCGAGTCATCAGCTTGTTTCCCGTCACCGCCACCAGATGAACTTTGGCGACCGGCGCGCACTCGAAGACCACTGCCACGCCCTCCCCGTCGGGATGGGCCTCCACCACCACGTCGGCGAAGCGCCCGGTGGCGAAGAGCAACTCGATGCTTCGCCGCACCGCCTGCGGGTCCAGCGGCTGTCCCGCCTGCACCACCACCAAGCGACGGAATTCTCCGGACGGCATGCCCTCGGGAAGGTGCAGCACCACCGTGGTGACCAGCGGCCGGGGTGTCGGCCCCGGTTGCGCCGCTCGGGCGCTGGCGCGCCCCGCGACGAGCAGCAACAGGGCGAGCGTTACTCGACTTCCCAACGAAGCTTGAGGTCGATTCCCAGGTTGCCGATGGGGAGGTCGCTGTAGGCGTTGTCCCACTGGGCCTGTGCGGACAAGCGGTTGTCGAATCGGTACTCGGCCTGTGCGTGCGTGCCCCTGCCGGACACGGGCTGACTGACACTAAGCTTAAGCTGGTCCACCAGGAACTTCGACTCCAATTGCGCCGTGGGCTCAACCAGGCCTGTGCCTTCGCTGTACTGGGTGGAGATTCGAAAGGCCGGGTCGCGCAGGACGGAGTTGCTGGGCAAGAAGCGCTGCACCTGCCGGTCCAGCCCGGAGGCTTGGTAGAGCGCCTCGGCGGCCAGTCCAGCACCCGCCCCAGCGGTTCCGGAAATGCCCGCCTGCTCGCGAGCGGTGAGTCCGAGGGTGAGCAGCGAGAGAACGTCCCGCTCCGGCAACGCCGGGTCACTGGAGAACTGAACCTGTGGAGCACTGGAGCGCCCAAAGGCATGAAGGCGAATCTGGTAATCCCTCACCTGCGTGTCGGCGTAGACGTCGAAGACGCCCTCCAGGCTGTGATGGTCCTTGAAGTCGGCCACCCCCTGGGTGATGGAGAAGGCATTGCCTCGGAAGAAGGCTTGGCTTCCCTCTCCGGCTTCCACCGTGCCTACCAGTCCGGGGTGAAGGTTGGTTCCGGTGACACGCACCTCGCCGAGGAGGCGCGCCCGGGCAACGTTGTTGTCCACTCGAGCATCCTTGAGGTGGAGTGCCACGTCGAGCGTCAGCCACTCTGCGCCGCGCTCGCCTTCGGCACCGCTCCCCGAGCGCTGATGGACGAGCGCGTCCACCCCGAAAGGACGAACGTACCGCAGGCGGGCGACGTCGAGCTCGCCGGACAGGCGCAGAGCCCCTGGCTTGCCAGACACCAACAAGTCGCCCGTCGCACTGAAGGGCGCGTCCTCGAGGACGCGCAACGTCACATCATCCAAGTGGGCGGAGGCCGCGAGCTGGGTGACGGCGAATCCGCCCCAGGAGACGTCCCCCCGGGTGGTGATTTTCCCGTCGTTGAGCTGTCCGTGGACGTCGGACCACAGCACCCGCGTTTCGCTGAAGTCGACGCGCCCGCCGAGCCCGCGAAGCTCGACGCCCGTGTCTCGAACCGCAAAGCCAACATCCAGCAGCGTGGCGCTTCCCAGGAGGGAAGGCTCCTTCGGCTTACCTTCCGCCGTCCCCGAGAGCTCGATGCGGCCTCCGAGGCGGTCCAGCGAGTGGGTAAAGGGCTCCAACAGCCTCAGGTCCAGTGTGCCGCCCACCTTGATGTCCAGGGCAGCCGCTGAAGCCGAGCCGGAGACAGTGAGCGCTGTTTCTGGGCCACGAAGCATCACCCCGGCTGTCTCGACGCGGCCCTTCCCAAAGCGAATGTCCCACACCCCTTCATTCTCGGCCTGCACCTCCGAGCGCTGAAAACGCACTTGTTCCAGGTGAAGCTTTCCCTCGGTCGCTTCGAGGTCCAACAGCGAGCCCGCCGCGCTGAGGCTGCCTCGCAGCACTCCTTGCCAGCCCTCGCCGAGGAGCGGCCGAATGTCGCTGAGCGCGAGGTCGAGCTTGGCCTCAAACGGGTACGGCCGATGCACCTCGACCGTCATGCGGGCCTCAGCCTCCGCAATCGGGCGGCCAGAGATGACCAACTTCTCCCCGAGCATGCGCGCTTCCAGGCGAAGGGGGCCCAGGGAGTGGCCCGCCATGGTCGTCTGTGGAGCGCTCAGCGTCGCTTTGACATCCGGGACGTCGGCGGTGCCCTGCACCGTCCCAGCCAGCGTCAGGACGCCGTGCGCCTTGGTTCGTGCCGAAGCACCGAGCAACTCCTCGAGAGACATTCCGTCGAGGCGGAAGCGGAAATCCAGCGCATCCCCAGTGGTGAGGCGCCCCTCGCCTTGGCCAGTGCCCAGCGGCCCGCGGAGGGTCAGCGGTAACAACTCGATGGTATCCCCCCGAATCCGCAGGTGCATCGCGCCGTTGCCCATCCTCCGCTCGTAGAAGGCGACCTCGTTGACGGTGAAGTCCACGTCTGCAGCGAGGTCGGTGGAAGGGCCCCAAAAGTGCAGCTCGCCACTGGCATTCCCGGTGAGGACGCGTCGCAGCGGCTGCCAAACCGTGGAGAGGGGGGCCACCACCTCGACCAGGTCTTCCACCTTGCCTTCCGGCATCCGCGCGCGGGCTTCCATCACCAGGGACTCGCCGCGAAAGTCGAGCTTGGCGGCCCCGGTGTATGCCGAGTGGCCCCGTAGGCCGACCACCTCCGGAAAGTTGAGGACGCTGTCGGCAAAATGGAGCGGGCTTTTGACGCTGCCCAGAGCAAAGTGTCGGAATTCCGCGTCGCGCATCGCGACATCGGCGTCAATGTGCATCTCCCGGCCCCAGGGCATCCCGAGCGAGAAACGCACCGAGCCGACGCCAGACCAGGGAATTCCAATCAGCGGGCCCACTTCCCGGAGCTCGAGCGGATCGATGACTCCGGAGATGGACAGACCAACCGCCTGCTGGAAGGCAAACGTCGCATTCACTTTGGCTCGAGCGTTGCCCACCTGGAGCTGGGCTTCCCGCAATTCCACGCGGTCGGGTAACACCTGCAACTCGAGGTGAATGTCACCGGCCGGGAAGGCGAGCACGGGAGGCTGTCCGCGCGGATTCTTCTCAACCGGTCCGGGCGTAAAGAGAAAATTCGCGGCGTGCAGCGTCGCCTCGCCCTGCAACTGCGGAGTCGGGGCGAGCTTTCCCTGGGCCGTCACTTGCCCGGAGACGGCGAAGTCCACCCAGGCGTCGGCGACACCGGCCCGGGCCAGTACTCGCGCCAAGCTCGCCGAGTCGAGGTCAGCCCGCAGCTTGACCGGAAGTCCGGCGACCAGTCGAGCTGTCCCAGAGACTTTCACTTGTCCAGGCGCCACCGGCAGCACCAAGTCATGCAGCGTCAACGTGTCGCCAGCCACGGCGAAGTGTGCACTGAAGTCGCCCGGATGTGCCGGGGGCAATTCCAGCCCCTTTCCCAACACCTCACCACTCAAACGCACGTCCGGCGCCCGACCACTCACCGTGAGGCGCGCCCAAAGGTGACCGGCCGAGCCCGGGAGCAGGCCGGTCGCTCGCGTCAGTGCCCGCATGGGTAGGAAGAGTTGCGCGTCGAGCGTCGCGCTGGGATGGCAGAGGTCGTCCAGCCGACCGCTGAAAGAAAGGTCGGCTTCTCCCACCGAGAGTTCTCCGCGTGTCACTTCGAGGTCACGTCCTCCACGGGCCAACTCGGCCTCGACGCGCAAGCCAGTGAGCGGCAGGGGGGCGACGCCGCCTCCCGGGTCGAGGGACCCTTGGGAGGTCTCGACTCGAAACTCTGCAACTCGCCGTCGCATCTTCCAGGCGACGGAGATTTCCTCTACGTCCACCGCCCGACCCCCGGGGAGCAGCACGTGGGCCTCGCCGCCACGGACGTCGAAATTGTCGACCGACACCGCTTGCAACGCCTGGAAAGGACAGGCCCCCGGTGGACGGCCCGCGGTGGGACGAGAGAGGTCGACACGAACGCGCGGCCGGGTGATTTGGAGGCGATCGACAAGGACTCGGCCGGTAAAGGGCTCGAAGCCGCCGAGCGTCACCTCCACCTGGTCGGCACTAAACACCGGCAGCTCCTCGCCGCTGGCGTAGACGGCCACACCTCCGAAGCGAACCGTGCGCGCCGCGGCGTCCACCTCACACCGGCCAATCCCCACCTCCGCCCCGAGTGCCTTGGGAAGCTCGCGTCGGGCAAGCGTGCACAACTGGTCCCAGGCGACCTGCGAGCGCAAGCCGAGCATCACTCCCACCGCCGCCAGTGCCAACAGCACCAGGGCGACGAGCAGTTTTCGGGAACCGGGAGCAGTCACAGCCCGAACCTAACTCACGCCTCGAGGTCGTCGAGGTAGCGGTCGATTTCGGCAAGGTCGACCCGCTCCTCTGGTGCGGCAGCCGTCCGCTGGGGAGGCGCTGCCCCGGGCTCCGCTGGTGGGAATCCAATGGAGAGCGAGCGCGCGATGTCGCTGATGCGTGGCGCATCGACCAGCGTCTCCCTCGCCAAGTAAGCCTCGAACAGCGCATTGTCGCAGAGCGTGTTGATGACCCGTGGACTTCCACCGCTGAGCTGGTGAAGCGCGGCCACCGCTTCGGCCGTGAAGGGGAGCCTCGTCCCGCCCGCGGTTTGGATGCGGTGACGGACGTAAGCCTCGGTGGAGGCGAGGGTGAAGGGCTCCAGGCGGTAGCGCATTGACACCCGCTGGGCGAGCGGCGGGTCCAGCCTCAGGTTTTGTTCGACATCGGGCAGGCCGAAGAAGACGAAGCTAATTAACTTCCGCTCCGGGACCTCGAGGTTGAGCAGTCCTCGAAACTCCTCCATCAGCTCCCGCGAAGCGAGCATCTGCGCCTCGTCGATGAGCACCACGGCCTTGCGCCCTTGCTCGTGAATTTGCATCAGGCGCTGGTAGAGTTGTCCGAGCAACGCGAGTTTCTCATTGGCCGGGTTTTCCACGCCGAGTTGCAAGGCAATGCGCTTTAACAGCCAGCCGGCGGTGACGCCGGAGTGGATGATGACGAAGAGCGCCGCCTCATATTCTTCTTCGGGAAGTGCATCCAGCAACCGGCGGGCCAACGTCGTCTTGCCTGCGCCAATGTCGCCAACCAGGACGCAGAGGCCCTTCATGTTTGAGACCGCGTGCCGCAGCCGCACCAGCGCTTGCGCATGCTGCGGCGACTCGAAGTAGAAACGCGTCACCGGCGCGTTGGAGAAGGGCTCCTCGGTGAGGCCGAAATGGTCCAGGTAGCTCATCGGTCTGTTGGGTTACTACAGGTAGCCCACCTTGCGCGCTCGTGAACCGGCGGGCGGCCCGTCGGGCGTGGGCTCTCCGCGCGTGACCCGAGGCGGCGCCGACTCATCATCCTCGGGCTGGGCCACCGCCGATAGCCGGGCCACCAACTTCTGCACATCCCGATGCTGGGGGTCCAGCTCGGCGACCCGCTGGTACTGGTACAGCGCACGGCCAGGCGCCGCAGCCGCCTCGTACGCGGCGCCCAAGTCATAGCGCAGGGCCACCAAGGTCGGCCCAGAAGCGTGCTCGCTGGCAAGGGCGCGGCGATAGGCATCCACCGCCTTCTGCCAGTCGCCCTTCATCCCCTCCAGCAACGCAATCATCGTCAAGCAGTCCAGTTCCTTTCGCTGTCCGATGCAGCCCTTGCGCGCCACCTCGAAGACCTCGATGGCGTCGTCGAGCAGACCCATCTCCTTGTACGCGATGCCGAGGTCGTAGTGCGTGTCGACATCCGACGGCTTGACCACCTTTTCCAAGCCCTTCTTGAACTCGGAGAAGACTTCATCCACCGAGTACTGAAAGTCTCCATCGGAGGCCTCCGGGACAGGCTCCTCGACGGGGAGAGTGGCGAGCTCCTCGGCCAGCTCCTCGGCCAGGTTGTAGGAGCCGGTGCGGATGGGAATCGGCTCGATGCCCGGGGGGCGCTCGCTCCCACGACCGGCCGGGGGCTGGGGAAGCGCTCGCCCCTCGCGCTCCAAGGCCTCCAGCTGCCGCAGCAGGGCCGCTGTGCGGGGCAACCCCGGACGGACGACCTCCACCGTCTCCAGAATCTCGCGCGCCTCGTCGACCAGACCCTGCTCGAGAAAAAAAGTGGCCTCGTTCAGCTCCTCGGATACTGGGCCAGTCTCCACCGGCGTCTGGAGGATGACTTCCTCTTCCACTGCCTCGGGCGCCTCGTCGACAGCGTCCAGCTCCTCCGCCTCCGCCGAGGGCTCGAGCTCCTCCGCCGGCTCCTCGGGCGGGAGCTCCACCGGGGACTCCACGCCCGCTTCATAAGCACCAAGCGGCTCCGCTGGTACCTCCTCCTCGGCCAGCACCTCGGCATCGGGCTCGAAAAACGGCACCGCCTCGCTGAAATCCTCGCCGTTGGTGTCCGACCGGGCTGGCGTGGCCTGGAGCGGAGCCGGCGTCAGTGGCTCGTCGTCCGCCGCGGCGGCCGGGCCATCCTCATCCTCATCCGACATCAACACCGCGTCATCCGAGACCAGTTCCTCGGAAACGCCGGAGGCAGCCGAGGCGAGCCCCAAGTCGGCGTCGGGTTCCGGCTCGGCAGCGTCCTCGGGAAGCAGCTCGTCTTCGGCTGCGACGGCGGCCAAGCCTTCGTCGGCAACGGTACCGTCCGGTCGCAGCACGGCCAGGAAGGCCGGCATCTCGGGGTGGTCCGGCGCCTCGGCCAGCAGCGTCTCCAAATAGGGCTGGGCGCGCTCGGCTTCCAGACGGCGTGTGAAGAGCCGCAGAACATTGAGCAGCTGCTCGCTGGCCTGCGCCGTCTGACCGGCGCTGCGGTAAATGTGGTAGGCCTTCTCGTGCGCTGCGAGATTCTCTGGGTCGACAGAGAAGATGCGGCGCAAGTGCTCCAGCGCCTTCTCGTGCAGTCCATACTTCACGTAGACGTCCGTCTCCGTGAGGAGCTTCTGGACCTGCTCCGGACGCAACGGCGGGGGAGCCGGTGGCGGAGCTGGCTGCGGAGGCGGCGCGGCTGCCGCCGGAATGGGTCCGGCATGAGCGACCGGCCCTCGCGCCACTTCCGCTCGCCACGCCAGCAAGTCTTGGTCTCCCGGGTCAAGCTGCTCCACCCGGGCCCACGCCGCCCGCGCTTCGGCGATGTGGTTTCGCTCGGCGTGGAGCTTGGCCATCTCCTTGAAGACGCTCAGTGTCTTGCTCGTGTGACCGAGCGCGGTGAAAGCCTCGGCCAGGAGCTTCAATGTCTCCAAGTCACGCGGGTCGACCTTAAAGCACAGCTGCAGCTTGGCCAGCGCCCGCTTGGCGTCGCCGCGGCCTAGGTAGTCACGCGCTAAGTCCCGCGCCAACGGCACGTTGTCGGGCTCAAGGGCAGCAATGCGCTCCAGCACCCGGAGCCGTTCGTCCGCGCGGCCGTTCTTCAGGAAGTAGTCTGCAGCACGCCGGAACTCGAGCAGCGCCTCCCCTCCCATTCCCTCCCGCGCGTACAACTCGGCGAGCTTGAGGCGACTGGCCACGTTCTCCGGGTCCAGGTCCACCATCTTCTTGAGGGTGTCGAAGGTGGCCCGGGTATCACCTCGCTTTTCGTGGTGGGCCACTACCGTCTGGAAGAAAGCCATCGCCTCGGTCAGCAGGCCGAGTTGCTGGTGCAGGTCGGCCAGCTTGACGTTGACTTCGACCAACTCAGGGTTGAGGCGGAGGACTTGCTTGTAGAGGGCGACCGCTTTGAGGAAGAAGCCATCGCCCGAATAGCATTCAGCCACGCGGGTGAAGAACGCGGCCGCTTGGACGTTGTCGTTCTTCTTCTGGAACAGCTCCCCCATCTTCTGCAGCACCCGCACGTCGCGCGGATCTGCATCGAGTACCCTCTGGTACTCCTTGATGGCTTTGTCGTAGGCGCCCTTGGCGACGAGCTTGGTGGCGCCTTCGATGATCTTGTTCTTGTCCATCGGGCGCGGGAGACGTGGCCGACTGAAGGGAGCGACCCGGCAGCCGGCTCCAGGGAAGCCCCGGCCGGGGGCCCCTCGTCCCACCCCGGGACGCTGGCGGACCCTGAGCTGTGAAACGGTAGCGGAACGCCTCTGGCCGGGTCAAGGTTGCCGCAACGGGTTTTCCAGGGACTCCGGGGGGTTAGCCACCCTGGAATGCCCGAGCAACTGCCGGACAGAGCCCTCTACGGGGTCTCTTCAATCGCCCGGCGGAGGCGCCTTGTTCCGCTCTCGCTCGCCAGCAATCGCTCCACGAAGCGGGTGTCGTATGCGCCCGAGACGAAGGCTTCGTCGGCCAGTGCCGCGCGGTGGAAGGGAATGTTGGTCCGGATGCCCTCCACCACGTACTCCCCCAGCGCCCGCTGCATCCTGGCGATGGCGGTGGGTCGGTCATCCGCATACACCACCAACTTGGCGAGGAGAGAGTCGTAGTACGGCAGCACCGAATAATTCTCGTACGCCGCAGAATCCACCCGGACGCCGTAGCCGCCGGGAACCGAGTAGCCGGTAATTTTCCCAGGCCACGGCGCGAAGGTGACGGGGTCCTCGGCATTCACCCGGCATTCGATGGAAACGCCCCGCCAGAGCACGTCGGATTGGTTCAGCTTCAGCGCCTCGCCGGCCGCGAGTCGAATCTGCAGAGAGACCAAATCCACCCCCGTCACCATTTCAGTGACGGGGTGCTCCACTTGGACGCGAGTATTCATCTCCATGAAGTAAAAATCCCCCCGCTCATCGAGCAGGTACTCGATGGTTCCGAGGTTGTTGTAGCGAATGCGCTCCATCGCTTGAACGCTGACCTCGCCCATCCGGCGGCGCAGAGCCGGGCTCACGGCAGACGACGGGCTCTCCTCGATGAGCTTCTGGTGTCGCCGTTGGACGGAGCACTCGCGTTCTCCGAGATGAATCACGTGGCCGTGCTCGTCGGCGACAATTTGAATCTCGATGTGGCGCGGCTTCTCCACGTACCTCTCGAGGTACATGTCACCATTGCCGAACGCGTTCGCCGCCTCCGCTGAGGCCGTCGCGAAGGCGGCCGCCACCACCGACTTCTCACGGACAATCTTCATGCCACGGCCGCCACCGCCCGCGGCCGCCTTGAGAATGACGGGAAAGCCGATGGATTCGGCGAGCGAGCGCGCTTCGGACGGGCTCTTCAGCACGCCCTCGCTTCCGGGGAGCAGTGGAAGCCCTGCCTCCTTGGCGGCGATGCGCGCGCTCACTTTGTTGCCCATGAGCCGCAACATGTCTGGACGTGGACCGATGAAACGAATCTTGCAGTTCTCGCAAACCTCAGCGAAGCCCGCGTTTTCTGAGAGGAAGCCGTACCCCGGATGAATGGCGTCCGCGCGGGTAATCTCCGCGGCCGAAAGAATGGCCGGCATGTTGAGGTAGCTTTCCTTGGACGGCGGCGGTCCGATGCAGACCGCCTCGTCTGCGAAGCGGACGTGCAGCGCGTTGGCGTCGGCGGTGGAGTGCACCGCCACCGTTCGAATTCCCAGCTCCCGCGCGGCGCGGATGATGCGCAGGGCGATTTCGCCCCGGTTGGCGATGAGAATTTTCTTGAACATCGCCTAGAGCGGCTCGATGCGAAACAAGGCCTGACCGAACTCCACCGCCTGGCCATTCTCGGCGAGAATTTCCGAAACTTTGCCCGCCACTTCGGACTCGATTTCGTTCATCAGCTTCATCGCTTCAATGATGCAGATGGCCTGGCCCTTCTTCACCACCGAACCCAACTCGACGAAGACCGGCTGGTCAGGGCCAGCAGCCCGATAGAAGGTGCCGACGAAGGGCGAGGTGACCAGCACACCGGGCCGTTCAGTCGCAGCGGGGGGCTCTGGGGCCGACACCCGGGGTCCGGCGCTGCCCACCGAGGGCGAGGGGACGGGGGCGGGCCCGTGCCCGTGGGAGGAGCCCGCGCTGTGGGTCGCCGGCCCGGTGGGGAAGCCCTTCTGGAGAACCAAACGCTCCGAGCCGCGGCGCCACGAAATGCGGGAGAGGCTGGAGCGCTCGAGCAGCTCGGCGAGCTGTTGGATGGTCTCGAGGCTGAAGGGACAGGTTGGCGCCGGGCGCGCTGCTTCAGTGTCGTCCTCGAATTTCTTCTTTCCCGCCATCGCTGAACGCCCCTCTCGCCGGCTCTCCGGAGGAGCCCGGGGGCCTATTGCGCGGTAGAGACGCGCGTCAGGTATTTCCCGTCGCGCGTGTCAATTTTGAGGACATCCCCTTCGTTGATGAACAGGGGCACATTCACCACATAGCCCGTTTCGAGCTCGGCCGGCTTACTGGCGCCCGACACGGTGTCGCCTCGGACGCCCGGGTCGCACTTGGTCACCTTCAAGTCGACCGAATTGGGCAAGGAAACACCGAGCGCCTTGCCGTTGTAGAAAAGCACCGAGGCTTCGAGGTTTTCCTTGAGGAAGTTTTTGGACTCCCCGAGGACCGCCGTCCCGAGAAAGGTCTGCTCGTAGTTGCGGGTGTCCATGAAGTAGTAGTCCTCGCCCTGGCGGTAGAGGAACTGCATGGTGCGTTCCTCGATGTCGGGCTTGCCGACCTTGTCGCCGCTCTTGAACGTGGGCTGAAGCAGTCGACCGCTGAGGAGGCTCTTGATGCTGGTCCGCACGAAGGCCGAGCCCTTCCCCGGCTTGACGTGCTGAAATTCGATGATTTCGAAGGGTTCCCCGTCGACCTCAATCTTCAGGCCCTTGCGGAACTCGGATGTGTCGATGACTCCGGCCATTGCGGCTGGGGTGTCTAGCCTGGCCGGGGGCCATTGGGAAGGGCGTTTAGAGCTCGGCGCGAATCTTCGGCGCTGCAATGCGCAGCGCGTAACGCCCTTTCCCGTAGTTGCCCTCGGGGCGGAGCGCCAGCACCACGAAGTAGTCCGGGGAAACCAGTCGCATCACCGTGATGAGCTTCTCGGTGTTGACGCTCACTTCGGCAACCCCACCCGTTTTCAGCAGCGGAGCCGCATTCTTCAGCTGTGCCAGCACCGCCGCGTACTCCACCCACGTGGTGCTCAACTCGAGGTCCACCGCGGCTTGGTCCTGAAACGTCTCGACGGCGATGCCGTCAAAGCCCATGACACTGCAGGCCAGGGCGCCGTCGACTTGCGAAACGACTCCTTGGAGGTGGGCGAGGAAGGACACGGGCGCGTTGCGTCAGGTGATGGGGGGGCAAGGCACTACCCCACCATCGGCTCCGGTTCCAGTGCAGACGCAGTACGGAAGGTTATAGCCGGGGATGTTGCAACTGGTGGTTTCGGGGGTCGAGCCATTGGGGCAACTGAGGGTGTCCACCGGAAACGGCGGGATGCCGTAAAAGAGCGTTATCGGGAAAGTGATGGGGTTGGTTGCCGCTGCACCACCTCCCACCAGCGTCCCTGCAAGGTCGAAGGTTACGTTCAGCGTGAACGACTTCGCCTCTTGCGCCGCAATGGCCGCATCCCGGACGATTGGATACACGAACGCCGCCGCCTCCGG
>JBKQJL010000190.1:0-19838 GCA_052147975.1 Myxococcaceae bacterium | reverse complement strand
TAGGTGAAGGGGCCCGCGACGGGCCGGCCGTCGGCGACCGATGCGCAAGGGCGAGCGTCCACAACCGTCCTTTTGGCACTACCCCCGCCCCCCGACACAGTCCGGCCGTCCTTGGCGGGCGGCTGGCTGGGGGCGCTTGCCTCCCCGGGGCCTAAAAGAGGCGCTCCGGCACGTTGGCCCGGCTGTCGCCGCGCACGGTGGTGAAGCGCAGCTCGAGCTCGTTGCCACGGGAGACTTCCAACAGCCGGGGAAACCAGCCGCCGGTGGAGGGCGAGGCGTAGTCGGAAAAGCGCACGTCCCACACCACTCCCTTGTCGTCGGTGTAGCGCACCCGCGCCGGCAGGAAGCTTTCCTTGAAAACCCACAGCTGCCCATCGCCCGCGTTGTCTCCGCCCAGGACGTACACCACCTGCCCGCCGAAGCGTCCGAGGGCCGTCTTCTGCGTGTCCACATTCAGGCTGCGCAAATGCTGCTCGAGGCCACCGCGCGCATCCCCCTCGGAGGCCGAGCGCAAGGCCAACAGGGCGCAGACTTCCTGCAGCGCCACCCCCAGCGCCGCCACCGGTGGCCCCTCCACCCGGCGCCGGCCGAAAGCCTCCACCACCGCGAGCGGCTTGCCCTCGGGCGTGGTGGCGTCCAGCCGGCAGCGCCCTGGGACGCGCATGAGGAAGGCAGCGTCGGTGCGGTAGTCCGGAAGCTCGGTGGACAGCTCGCCCATCGCGCCCCCGGAGAGGGCAAGCGTACCCTCCACCTTGGCCCCGACGAGGTGCAACTCCTCGCGGGCCTCCACCAAGCGCCGGAGGATGGCACTGCCGGGAAGGACGTAGGCGGCGGCCGCGCCGGCCACCCCGAGCAGGCAGAGCAAGAGGAGCCGTTTCATCCGGGAGGAGGGGCTGACCATAGCAGCCAGCCCCCGTCGCGGTGTGTTACATCCGCACTCCACATGCCAGCAATTACCTTCTTCGTTGCCGTCTTGCTGTTGGCGGTGGGGCTGGGGGGCTTCATCGCCTCGGGGGCCCAAGCGCCCACGGCGCTCATCCCCGCCGTCCTCGGCGTTTTGTTGGGCGTGTGCGCGGCGGTGGCCCGCAACCCCAAGGCGCGCATGCATGCCATGCACGCGGCCGTGCTGTTGGCACTGCTCGGGTTGCTCGGCTCGCTGCGCGGCGCCCTGCGGCTACCGACGTTGCTGGCCGGTGGCCCGGTGGTGCGCCCGCTGGCAGTGGTGGCCCAAAGCGCCACCTGTGTGCTGTGCCTGGCCTACTTGGTGGTGGCCATCCGTTCCTTCATCCAGGCCCGTCGGGAACGCCTCGCCAGCCCCAGCTGAGGCGCCGGGCCTGAAGAAACCCAACCGGGAGGTTTGCGTCCATGAGTCTCGTCATCCGCATTCGCCAGACGGGCGGCCCGGAGGTGCTTCAGGCCGAGGACGTCCCCGTCGGAAACCCTGGCCCAGGCCAGGTGAAGCTTCAGCAGCGCGCGGTGGGGCTGAATTTCATCGACACCTACCACCGGACGGGCCACTACCCGTTGCAGCTGCCCTCCGGGTTGGGCATGGAGGCGGCGGCGGTGGTGAGCGCCGTCGGGCCCGGGGTGGAGGGCCTGGCGGTGGGGGCGCGGGTGGCCTACGCCGGCGGACCACTCGGTGCCTACGCCGAGGAGCGGCTCTTCCCGGCCGAGCGCCTGGTGCCCATTCCGGAAGGCGTCACCGACCGGCAAGCCGCGGCGGTGCTTCTCAAGGGGCTGACTGCCCATTACCTGTGCCGGCGCACCCATGTGGTGAAGGCGGGAGAGACGGTGGTGGTGCACGCCGCCGCCGGAGGCGTCGGCTTGTTGCTGTGCCAGTGGCTCAAGTACCTGGGCGCCAACGTCATCGGCAGCGTGGGCACGGCAGAGAAGGCGGAGCTGGCCCGGGCCAACGGTTGCCAGCACCCGCTGGTGCTGAGCGCCCTCAACCAGACCCAATTTCTCGAGCAGGTGGTGCAGCTCACCCATGGCAGCAAGGCGGCGGTGGTGTACGACTCCATTGGCAAGGACACCCTCTCCCTGTCGTTGGACTGTCTTGCGCCGCTCGGGCTGCTGGCCATGTTTGGTGCCTCCTCCGGCGCCCCGCCGCCGCTGGACCTCCAGGTGCTCGCCCAGAAGGGCTCCCTCTTCGTCACCCGCCCCACCCTCAACACCTACGTCGCCAAGCGAGAAGACCTCCTGCAGGGCGCGGCGGAGGTGTTTGAGCTCGTCCGCAAAGGGGTGCTGCAAGTCCATGTGAACCAGGAGTACCCCCTGCGCTCGGCCGCCCAGGCGCACCGCGACTTGGAAGGACGGCGCACCACGGGCTCCACCGTCCTCACCGTGGGGTGAGGGGAACGTCGTACTCGCTGGGCAGGATGCGGCTCCACCCTATGCTGCGGCCCGCACTCCTCCTCGCCCCGCTGCTTCTCGGCAGCGCAGCGCTGGCACAACCGGTGGGCTTCGACCAGGCGTTGGAAGCGCGCGAGGTGGGGATGGGTGGCGCCTACCGCGCGCTTGGCACCACCGCCGTCGGCGTCGATGGCAACCCGGCCGCCCTGGCGCTCTTCAAGCTGTTCCAGCTCGACGCCGGCGGCGCCTATGACTTCGGCACCCAAACTTGGTACTTGGCCGCCTTCGTCCGGGACAGCCAGTCCTCGCCGCTGGCAGCCGGCTACAGCTTCCAGTACCTCTCGCAGCCGCTACAGACGAGCAGCGGGCAGACCAACGTCACCGGCTTTCAGCAAGTCTTCGCCTTCGCCGTGCCGGTGGCGGACTACATGACGGTGGGCGTCTCCTCGCACTGGATTACCGAGAGCGCCCTGCACATCAACGCCGCCAGCCTGGACGTGGGCACAGCCTTCAAAATTGGCACCATTGCCACCTTGGGTTTTGCCGGCCACAACCTCATCGACACCGGGCACCCGGTGCAGTTGGGCCGGTATTTCGACTTGAGCACTGGGCTGAAGTTCGGCCCGGTGAAGCTGGCCATCGACACGCTGGCCAACTTCGGCCCGCACGCCTTCCACCCGAAGCTGCTCTTTGGGACAGAAGTGGGCATCGGCAAGAGCTTCTTCATCCGTGCCGGCTTCGACTGGTACACCCGCACCCAGTTGCTCGCTCCGGCGCTGTACCTCACCGCCGGCGTCGGCTTCAACGTCGACAAGGGCGGCTTTGACTTGGGCTACCAGCAGTCCCTCAACCACGTGGGAAACCTGCTGGTGGCGACGCTGCGGGTGGTGCTGTAAGCCACCCCAGTCGGCGTTTGGACGGCGCCGCCGAGTCAGCCGACTCAGGCCGGTGAGTCGGCCGGGGCCAGCGGCGGGGGGGCCTTCTTTTCGGCCCGGGCGTCGAGCCAGCGCCAGGCCATCACCAGCAGCGGCGGCTGGAGAATTCGGGTGAGGAAGGCCACCACCAGCGAGCCGCCGATGACGACAATGGCCAGCGGCTTCTGGGTTTGCGAGCCGATGCCGTGGGACAGCGCTGCCGGCATCAGGCCCAGGGTGGCCACCAGCGTGGTCATCAGCACTGGGCGAAAGCGCTTCTCCGCGGCTTGACGCGCCGACTCCTCAATGCCCATGCCGTTGGCGTGCAGTTGTTGGAAGTAGGTCACCATGAGGAGCGCGTCCTGGACGGCGATGCCGAAAATGGACACGAAGCCCATGGCCGCGGACACCGAGAGGTTTTCCCGGGTGATGAGCAGGGCGAGGATGCCCCCGCTACAGGCCACCGGAATGTTGACCAGGACGATGATGGTGGCGAGCCAGTTGCGCACGGCGCTGTACACCAAGAAGCCGATGACCAGAAGGGTGACGGGTAGAATGAGGCGGAGCCGCGCCTCGGCGTCTTTGAGCTCGTTGATTTCACCGGCCCAGACGAGATTCGTCTCCGGCGGGAACCGCACCGTGTCCTCCACCTTCTGCTCGGACTCCTGAATGGTCGACGCCAGGTCGCGCCCGCGCACCGAGAACTTCACCGGCGTGTAGCGCCGGCCGTCCTCCCGGTAGACGACGGTCGGGCTGTCCTCGCTGGTGATGGTGGCCAGCTGCTTGAGCGGGATTTGGCTACCGTCCGGGGAGGAGACGGTGATGTTTCCAATCGAGCTGACGTCGCCTCGGTATTGCGGCAGCCACCGCACGGTGAGGGCGAAATTCTTTTCGCCCTCGTAGACTTGGGTGACCGCCTGCCCGCCGATGGCGGCCTGGACCACCGCCTCCACGTCGCCGGTGTTGAGGCCGTACCGGTCGGCCTGGGCCCGGTCGGGAACAATCTTGATGCTGGGCTGTCCGAGCGACGGAAAGATGCCGAGGTCCTCGACGCCCTTCACTTTGCTCATGGTCGCCAGGACGGCGTTGGCCACCGCGTCGTTGCTCTTGATGTCCGGGCCCACCACCTTGACGCTGTTCTCTCCTTTGACGCCGGAGAGCGCCTCCTCGACGTTGTCGGAGATGTACTGCGAGAAGTTGAAGACGACGCCGGGGTATTCGCGCTGCAACTCCGCCTGGAGGGTGGCCGTCAACTTCTCCTTGGTGAGCCCCCGCGGCCAGTCCTCAAAGGGCTTGAGCGGCGCGAAGAACTCGAGGTTGTGAAACCCGGTCACGTCCGTCCCGTCGTCGGGGCGACCGGTTTGAGAGGTGACGGTGAGCACCTCGGGGTGGCTGCGCAGAATCTGCCGCATGCGGCTCACGTGCTTGCTCGACTCCTCCAGCGACACCGAGGTGGGCAGGGTGGCGCGAATCCAGAAGTTGCCCTCCTCCAGCTTGGGCATGAACTCTTTGCCGAGCAGCGGGTAGAGCGCGACGCAGGCCAGGATGGGCACCAGGATGAGCACGAAGGCGACCCGCGGCCGCTTCAGCGCTGCGTCGAAGAAGGGCTGGTAGCCGGCGTGTAGGGCGCGCATCAAGGGGTTCGACGTCTCCTCGTCCGGGTCGATGTGCGCCTCGAAGAGGCGCTTCACCCAGTGCGGCTTGTCCGCCTGCTCGGCCGGGGTGGCGATGCGGAACAACCACGAGGCCAGCACCGGGGTGAGCGTCAGCGCGAGCAGAATGGCCCCGCCGATGGCGAAGGCGTAGGTGTGGGACATCGGCCGAAAAATGACGCCCGACACCCCAGTCAGGGTGAAGAGCGGAAGGAAGGCGAAGGCGATGATGACCGTGGAGTAGGCCATCGGCCTTCCCACCTCGGACGCGGCCGCCAGGATGCGCTGCTCGGTGGGGCCCCCCCGCGCCTCGGAGAGGTGGCGGAAAATATTCTCCATCATGATGACGGTGGAATCGACGACAATCCCGAAGTCGACGGCTCCCAGCGAGATGAGGTTGGCCGGCGTCCCCGTCGCCACCATCCCGATGAAGGCCACCATCAATGCGAGCGGGATGTTGAGAGCGGTGATGAAGGAAGCGCGGAGGTTGCCCAGAAAGAGGATGAGCACCAGCGTCACCAGGCCCATGCCGAGCAGCAGATTCTCCAGCACGGTGCCGGTGGTGAGCTTCACCAGCTGGCCGCGGTCATAGAAGGGCTCAATCTCCATGCCCGGCGGCAAGAGGTGATTTTTCCGGATGTAGTCGACGCGCGCGTGAATCCCCTTGAGGGTGGAGGCGGTCTCCCCTCCGTACTTCATGAGGATGGTGCCCTGGACGACGTCGTCGTCGCCATCCCGTCCGACGATGCCCAGCCGCGGGGCGCTTCCAATGCTGACCGTCGCCACGTCGCGCACCCGGACCGGTACGCCCTTCTGTTCGAGGATGACGACGTTGTCGATGTCTTTGAGCGAGTTGATGAGGCCGATGCCGCGAACGGTGTAGGCCTGCTGGCCGATGGTGAGGCGCTGGCCGCCGACGTTTTGGTTCGCGTTGGCCAGCGCCGCATCCAGCTGGGCCAGCGTGACGCCGCGCGCCCGTAGCAGGTACGGGTCGACTTCGACGTGGTACTCCTTGGTGAGGCCCCCAAAGCTGGTGACGTCGATGACGCCGGGCACCTGTCTCCACTGCCGCTCGAGAATCCAGTCCTCCGCCGCCTTGAGGTCGATGAGGGAGTAGCCCTTGCCCTTCAAGTTGTAGCGGAACACCTCGCCGATGGCGTTCCATGGGGACAGCGAGGCGGTGAGTCCGCCCGGGAGCGGGACGAATTGGAGGCGATTGATGACCTCCTGACGCGCTTCCCAGTAGTCGACGCCCCACTTGAAGTAGCACTTGACGTCGGAGAGCCCGAACAGCGACTGCGAGCGAATGTGGTCGAGTCCGGTCATCCCGGCGAGCGCAATCTCCAGAGGAATGGTGACGTAGCGCTCGGTCTCCTCCGCGCTCCAGCCGGGCGGCTGGGCGATGACTTCCACCATCGGAGGAACCGGATTGGGGTACGCCTCGATGGGCAGTCGTTGGAAGGCCAGCAGTCCGACGATGAGAAGGGCGACCCCGAGCAGCACGACGAGGATTCGGTTTCGCAGCGCGAACGCGACAAGATTGCGGACCATGGACGTTGTTCTCGCTACATTCCGAGGAGGAAAATGGAACCGTCGGTGGCGACCCGCTCCCCGGCCGTGAGTCCGCTGAGCACCGGGACCACCTTTCCGGGGAAGGCTTCGCTGGTCACCACCTTGCGGCGACTGAAGTTCACCTTGCAGGCCGCGGCCGGCGTCTGCTCGACGAAGACCACCGTCTCATCTCCGTCGCGCAGCACGGCGTCGCGGGGCACGGACAGCGCCTGCCGCACGGGAGCTGCAATCCTCACCACGCCGTACATTTCGGGCCGCAACAGCCCCTCCGGGTTGTCGATGACGGTGCGGACCTTGGCGGTGCGCAAGACGGGGTCCAGCGTGTCCGACACCCAATCCACGGTGCCGCGAAATGTCCGGCCTGGGTACGCCGACACTTGGACGTCCAGCTGGGCGCCTTGCTTCACGTAGGGCAAGTCCGCCTCGTACACGTCGCCCAGAAGCCACAGCGGGTCGATTTTGCCGATGGTGAAGAGCTCCACGACGTTGCCCGCCCCCGAGTACTGGCCCTGCACTTCCAGCCCGGGGTTGGCCATGCGGGCCACCACGTCTCCCTCGATGGGACTGCGCAACAGGAATTCCTGGCTGACCGAGTCGACTGCCCCTTCCCGGAGCAGCTGGCTCTTCTGGGCGGCGCGGTCGTACTCGGCCTTGGCCTTGCCGTAGTTGTCCTCGGCGGCCTCGAGGTCCCGCTGGGAGCTGGCCTTCTCGACGTACATTTCTCGCTGCCGCTGGACCTCGTGTTGTGCCGCCACCAAGTCTGCTTTGGCCTTGAGCTCGTCGGAGAAGGCGCTGCCAACGTCAGGCGAGAGAATGGTCGCCAGCGGGGCACCCTTCTTGACGTGGTCGCCCGGAGCGGCGAGCAGCTTGGTGATGCGGCCGTTGACTGGGGAGAAAATGTGCGTCACCAGCATGTCGTCGAAAGTGAGCCGGCCGCCCACGGTGACGGCGTGGGGAACATCGACTTGTTCCACCAGCGCGGTGGCGACCTTGCTGATGGCCTCCTCGGAGGTAAGAGAAACCGTCGGCGCGGAGCTCGGAGCGCTCCGCACCGCTTCCACCAACACCTGCTCGCCTTCGGCCAGGCCAGCCAGGACGGGAACGGGACCCAGGTTGGTGGGGTCCACCGGAAGCTGCCCGCTGCTTCCGGCCTTGTCCACCCGGCCCGAGTTGTCCGGGACTTGCACTGGCCGGCGCTTGAAGACGTGCCGGCCGTCCGGCCGCGTGCCCGCCGCGACGTAGACGAAGGGATGCTCGTCGATGCGCACAATCGCCTCGCGCGGAATGGCCAGCGCCTCCACCGAGGGCCGCTCGATGACCACCGTCGCGTACATCTCCGGTTTGAGGAGGCCGTCCGGATTCGGCACCGAAGCGCGGACCCTCGTGGTGCGCAGGGCCGGGTCGAGGGTGGGGCTAATCCAGTCCACGGTGCCAGTGAAGACGTGCTCCGGGTAGGCCAGCACCCGCACCTCCACCGGCGCTCCGAGGCGCAACTGGGAGACGTTGGCCTCTGGAACGTCGGCGTACACCCACACCGAGTCGATGTCGCCAATGGTGAAGAGCTCGACGGCAGTGCCGCCGGAGAACTGCCCTTGGATTTCGAGCCCTGGGTTGACCGCCCGCGCCACCACCCGACCTTCAATGTGGCTGGGCAGCGTGTACTCCTGCGTCACTCGGTCGATTTGTCCCGAGCGCAACAGGCGCAGCCGCTGGAGCGCGCGCTCCTCTTCGGCCTTCGCTTTGCCGTAGTTGTCCTCGGCCGTCTCGTAGTCCCGACTCGACGCCGCCTGGTCGGCGAAGAGCTTTTGCTGGCGCTCGAGGTCATGCTCGGCAGCGACCAAGTCCGCGCGCGCCTTCACCTCGTCGGAAAAGGCGGAACCGACGTCTGGAGAGACAATGGCCACCAGCGGGCTGCCCGGCTTGACGCTCTGGCCGAGCTGCGCCAGCACGCGTGTCACCCGGCCCGTCACCGGCGAGAAAATGTGGGACACCCGCTCGTCGTTGAAGGCGATGCGGCCGCCAACCACGATGGACTGGGGCAGCACCTGCGTTTTCGCCTCGGCCACCTTCGCCTCGCCGCTCTCGAAGGCGGCCGGCCGAATCCACACCTCATCCTCCGGGGGGACGGGCGGGGGCACCTTGCGGGCGCGGCAGCCGGCGAGCGCCGCGCAGCCAACCAGGGCCCACACCAGCGCGTACCTCATTTCCGCAGCTCTCCGGCCATCGCTTGCTCGAGGAAGGCCACCGCCGTCCAGTAGCTGGCGAGGTCCTGGGCGTACTCCGCGCGGGTGGCGGTGTAGGTGCGCTGCGCGTCGAGGAGGTCGAGCAGCGAGGCGGCCCCTTTCTCGTACTGCACCTTGGCGATGTCCCGCGCCTGCTTGGCCCGTTCGAGCAGCGTCGACTCCATGCGCTCCACCAGTTGCCGGGCCGCCACCAGCCCCGCCCAGGCGGTCTCGATGTCCGAGACGACAGTCGCCTCCGCCTTCTCCCGGAGAATTTGCTGGGTGGTGAGGTCGGCTTCAGCCTTCACAATCTCGCCGCGCTGGAAATAAAAAATGGGAAGGTTGAAGGACAGTCCGAGGCTCAGGTTCGGCGGCGAGATGTTGGTTTCTCCGGAGCCGTTGGCCGAATAGGTGACAGACAAGCCGAAGTCCGGGACAAGCTCGCGCTTGGCCAGTGACAGCGCGGCGTCGGCGCGCTTTTCTTGCTCCACCAAGGCCAGCAAGTCCGGCCGCCGCCCCAGGGCTTCCTTCAACAGCGACTCGCGGGTCGCCGTGACGAGCGGGGCCGGCACCTGGAAGTCGAGCTCGGCGGCATCCACCTGGTAGTCCGGCACCAGCGTGCGGAAGCCGAGCATAAAGGCGAGGGCCACCTTGGCGGTGCGCAGGTTTTGCTCGGCTTGGGCGACGGCTTGCTCCGCCTCGAGCGCCGCCACCTGAATTTTGGCGAGGTCCCCCTCGTTGATGGCGCCCAACTCGAAGCGCCGCTCGTTGAGCTTGCGCGTCGAGAGGTTGCTGTCGCGGGTGTCGACGGCGTTTTGCAGCAGCGCTTGCGCCTGGAGGACCGCGATGTAGGACTGCTTCACCTGGGACTCGAGCAGTCGCTGGGCGTCGTCGCGCGAGCGGCGGGCGGCGGCCAGCGCTGCGTTTGCGACGTCTTTGCGCAAGCCATACTTGCCACTCACGAAAGTCGAGACGAGGTTGTTGTCGGCGATGCCGACGCTGTAGGAGAGGGGCCCGCAGTCCTGCGTCGAGGCGCACTGAAAATTCTTCCCCAACGTCCCGGAGAGGCCCGGATTGGCCACCCCGCTGGCGATGGCGAGGTCCCCCTCGGCCGAACGGACGGTTGCCTCGGCGACGAGCAGGTCAAAGCCTCGCTTTCGAAAAATGTCGAGGGCCTGACGCATGGTCAGCACTTTCGGGAGGGTGGGGGCGGTCGAGTCCAACTCCTGGGCAGACTCGGCAAACACCAGGCGGCCCACCAACAGCAGGACACACGACAGCGTTGCGTTCCCGCGCCGAGCTCCCACAAAGGCCACGCCCCACCCAAGAGCAAGAGGCGAGCCACAGGCCCATGCGACGTAATTCTGGGCGTTTCCGCCGCCTTTCAGGCGACAGCGAGGACAAGCTTTTTGTGGGCTGAAACTTCCTTACAGCGCCTCGGCCCAGGCACACACCTGGCGCGGCCAAACGAGTGAACTGCGCCGTGGGCCAAGGCCGTGCTTGTCCGCCGCGGGATGCGTCAGCCGCTCCACGCCGGGCCCTGGGGGACGGTGACGTGGGCTTCGGCGAAGAGGAAGGCGAGGTCCTCCGGGGCAGGAGCCACCAAGGTCAGCCGGGCGCCCGTCCCGGGGTGTGGAAGGACGAGCGCGTGCGCATGCAGCAACGGGCGCCCCGCGGGAGCACCCCCGTAGAGGGAGTCTCCCAGAAGCGGCGCTCCCAACGCCGCCAGGTGCGCCCGGAGTTGGTGCGTCCTGCCCGTCCGCGGCCAAAGCACGGCCAAGGCATAGGCCTCGGTGTGGCCGAGGCGGCGGAAGTCACTCACCGCCACAAGGCCGTGGGCCCGCGCCGAGGCGCGCCAGCGTCCCGGGCGAGAAGGGTCCCGGGACAGCGGCAGCGAGACGGTGCCCGAGGGCGGCAGGGCCGGCCCGGTGGCGGCGAGGTACTGTTTTCTCACCTCCTTGTGGCGGAAGGCGGCAGCCAGAGCGCGGGTGGCCGCCTCTGTCACTCCGAAAAGCGTGAGGCCCGTCGTCCCCTTGTCCAACCGGTGCACCAGGCCTGCTGGCCGCCCGAGGTAGGCGGAGGCCTGCGCAGCCAGGCTGTTGGCACCGCCCGGCGTGGGCTGGGCTGCCAGCCCGGCCGGCTTGTCCACCGCCAGCAGCGCCCCGTCTTGGTACACCACGCGCAACGGGGCCAGGGCCGGCGGCTCGGCCAGCACCGAGCGGCCGGACTCCTCGAGCACCACCAGGACACGGTCTCCGGCCTTCACCTGGGCCATGCCTCGCAGGCGGCGGCCGCCCAGGTACACCGCGCCGCGGAGGAGCAGCGTCTCGGCGTCAGGCGGGGCGAGGCCCAGCCGCGCGGACAGCACCGGCAACAGCGGCCCGGCCTCGGCTGCCAGCACCTCGAAGAGGCGGCGCTTCACAAGCGTGCTCCAGGCCAGCGGCTTGACCGGCAGGTGAACACTCCGGCAGCGTCCTCCTCCCCATGGCCAGCTTCAGAAGAGCGCTGCAAAACCTCGTCCAGTCGGGCTCGCTGTGGAAGGAGGCCTCGGCCAGCGGAAACCTCAAAGTGCTGGGCTCGCTGCTCGGTCCGGCCTACCGGGGCCTGGTGCTGGAGGGCGGCCATGGCCACGCCTCGACGCGCATGCCGGCCGCGCACCAGGCGCACTTTGACTGGGCCTACCTGCGCGAACACCCGGCACTGCGTCGTCTGTACGAGGCAGCCAAGACGTCGCAGTGGAACGCCACCACGGACCTCGACTGGGCGACGGACGTCGACCCGGGACACCCAACGCGGCGCCTGGTTCCCGACGAGTTCCATCCCCTCTTCGGGACTCGGCACTGGGAGGCGCTCAGTGGGCCCGAGCGCACCTCGCAGCTGCACGCGGCGCTGGCCTGGGTGATGAGCCAATTCCTCCACGGCGAGCAGGGGGCGCTGTTTGCCGCCTGCCAAGTCACCGAGGCCGTCCCCTGGCTCGACGCCAAGCTGTATGGCTCCTCGCAGGTGGTGGATGAAGGACGGCACGTGGAAGTTTTCCACGCCTACCTCAGCGAGAAGCTCGAGAAGCTGTACCGGGTGAACGACAACCTCTTCACCATCATCGACGCGCTGATGACCGATGGGCGCTGGGACGTGAAATTTCTCGGCATGCAAATCCTCATCGAAGGCCTGGCACTCGGGGCCTTTGGGGCGCTCCGGCAAATGACGGAGGAGCCACTGCTCCGGCAGTTGCTCACCTACGTCATCACCGACGAGGCTCGTCACGTCCACTTTGGAGTGCTGGCGCTGCAGGAGGCAGCCACGCACCTGCGCGAGGCCGAGCAGCGGGAGCGCGAGGACTGGGCTTTCCAGATGTCGCTCCTCATGCGCAACCGCTTCCTGGCGCACGAATTCTACGAGGAGTACTGGGGGCATGCCATGAAGCGCAAGGAGTGGGAGGCGCTGGTGCTGCGCTCGCCCTTTATGAATCTCTTTCGCCAAACCATGTTCAAGCGCGTCGTCCCCAACCTCAAGCGGATAGGCCTGCTCAGCCCCCGCGTCCGCCCGCGCTACGAGGCGCTCGGGCTGTTGGCCTTCGAGCACTTGCCGGCCGCGCCGGAGCTGACGGCCAGGGACTTGCTCGAGGGCGCCTAAGGGCCGCCGCCCGCGCCCCGCCCCAGAGACAACGGCCATGGCCTCGCTGCAAGCGCTGGAAGACGCGGTGGAGTCCCTCTGCCACGCCATGGAACAGGCGCTCGCCGAGGAGGCGATGGGGCACCGTGAGCACGCGGACTTGGGCGCGCTCGAGCGCGCCCACCCGTTGGCCGTCTCGGCGCAGACGCTGGCTGCCGTCCGTGCGGCCGCCGGCAGCAGCCGCACGCCAGACGCCCAGCGGCCGCGGCTGAAGGCGCTGGCGCCGTTTGTGGCCCGGGCTGCCGTCGCCGCGGCCGCGCGCGCGGCCGACGACGCCCTGGAAACGGCCTGGCGCACCACCACCGTCCGGGCGGCGGGCGCCCGCTGGCCGCTGCCCGGGGTGTGGAGCGCCGTGGCCGAGGAGGCGGACCGCCCGCGCCGGACGGCCCTGGCGCGCGCCGCCGCCGAAGCCGAGGAGGGACTGGGGCCGGCTGCCCAGCGAAGGTGGGAGGCGGCGCACCAAGCAGCGCGCTCGCTCGAGGTAGAGGTGGCGGTGCCGTCCGCCAGCCTCGCGGCCGAGGCGGCGGACTTCCTGCGCAGCACCGAGGACGGCTGGCGCGACGTCCTCGGTTACGCCTGCCGCCAGCTGGCGCCGGGCCTGCGTCCCCTCCCCCACGGGGAGGCGGGGCTGCACGACGTGTTGCGGCTCCGCTACCAACCGCTTCCGGGCGCCTTCCCCTCCCAGGAGGCGCTGCAGCCGGTGCGCAGCTGGCTGGACGCCTCTGGCCTGACGCTGGCCGCCCGGGGGCACGTGCGGGTGGCCGAGGACACAACGGGGCGGCTGCCGGAGGCGGCCGCCTTCGCGGTGGAGGTGCCCGGGCACGTCTTCCTGGTGCAACCGACGGCCGGCCGCGGCGCCTTCGGCGGGCTTCTGGCTGCCGCCGGGCGGGCCCGCGCCCGGGCAGCGGTGGCACCCTCCGCCTCACTTGCGGCGCGGCGGCTGGGGGACGAGGCGGTGCGGGCCTCTGCCGGCTGGCTTGTGCAAGGCGTGCTGTTGAGTCAGCCCTGGCTGCGCCGCTTTCTCGGCCACGGCAAGCCGGCCGCCCGCGAGGTGGCGCGCCTGGCCGCCTTGGCGCAGCTTGGGGAGTTGCGCCTCTGGGCTGCCCTGCTTCCCTTGGCGCCAGGGTGGCTGCACTCGGGGCCCACGCCCGCGGCCCTCGAGACGGCGGCGGCGGCGGCCGAGGGCGCGCTGTGGGTGGCCGTCCCCAAGGGGGCCCTTCTCCCGGCGCTGGCCGGCACGCCTCAGCCGGCCGAGCAGCTGCGCGCCGCGGCCTTGGCCGAGGGGCTTCGGCGCACGGCAGACGAGCGCTTCGACGCCGAGGACTTCCGCAACCCCGCCGCGGCAGGGTGGCTAAGCAGTGTGTGGGCGCGCGGGACGGACGTCGACGCCGACGCGCTGGCCAGGGACGTCTGCGGCGCGCCGCTCTCGCTGGCGCCGTTGGGAGGGCGCCTGTTGGCGGTGCTTGGGGCGTAAGCTGCGGAGGACGGCACCTAAGGGGGCTAGCGCTTTTTGCGCAGGGCCCGGACAATTTTGCTCTTGGTTGCTGGGTTGGCCGTCCCGCGGGCCGCTGCGGCCTGCACGGCGCGGGAGCGCAACACCCGGAGAAGCTGCAGCTCCAGGACGAGCAGCTCGTCCCCCAGCTCGGAGTCCACCGGCGCGACGCGGCCAAGCGGCGCCTGGGCGTCGGCCGAGGCGCCGTGGCGAAGCCGAAGCACGCGCTCCTCAAGAGAAGTGAGGGCCGGCGCACGCGCCAGCGCTGCTCGAACTTCCTGCGTCACCACCGTGCTTTCTTCGGCCTTCCGCTCCGTCATAACGCCGCCACCTCGCACCTGAACATCCGCTCAGAGTCACCGCGGACAACCCGCCGTGTTCCAGCACCTTAGGAGGCGGCCGGGGGTGGTCAACTTTTTGGAGGACAGCCCGGTAGAAGCCTGTCGCAGCGGGCGGTTACCCGTCGTCGTCCTCGGCCTCGGCGCCGGCGTCGGGCCGGCCCCCCCGGGGCATGCCGAAGCGGTCCAGCGCGTCGGCAATGCCCAGTGGCTTGTCAACGTCCGGAAGCGCCCCGGCCGGCGCCTTGAGAGAAGGGGGCTGCCCAATGCGGCTGATGCGGCTCTCCAGCTGCACCCGCAGGGCCGCCGGGCGCGCCGGCCCCGCCGAGGGGACTTCCAGCCGCCCGTCGAGAGTGGCCCGCAGCACCACCCCGGTGGCCTGGTCAACCAGTACCTCGCCCTTGAGGGACTTGGGTTGCTTCGAGGCCAGAAAGGCCAGGCGCCGCCGCGTCGTCTCGTCGACACCTCCGCGCGGGCGAATGGGGGCGGGGATATTGGCCGGGGCCTCTGGGGGCCCAGCGGCCAGCAGCGACACCTCGTAGCGCAGCGCCGGCCGGCCCTCGTAACTCACGGTGCCCTGCGGCAGCAGCCGGAAGCGCTTGTCGAAAAGGGCGTCCAGCTCGCGCAACGGCGCCACCACGTCCTCGCGGGTGCGCTCGGCCATCCCGCGGTCGCGCCGGCGGAGGCGAAACTTGCCGAAGCGGTTGCGGGCGTACACTTCGCCGTTGATGCGGATGACTTCCAGGCCGAGGTCCTGGCTGTTGTCCACCCGGGCATGGAAGTCCCCATTGACGCCGCGCGCGCCCGCCTCGAGCAGCCGCGTCTCGCTCAGCTTCACCGGCGCTTGCGCCGGCGTGCTCCAGTCGAAGGAGACGGTGGCGTCAAAGCGGTGGGCCCCCAGCCGCACCGCCATTTCCGCTGCGCCCATGGTGAGGACGCGCTGGGTCAGCCGCGCGTCGTCCCCCAGCTGCTCGGCCGCCAGATGCTCGGCGGCCGAGGCAACGACTTTGGGCGGGTCCTCCGGGGAAAAAATGCGCGCCTTGGCAGCGCGCTCCCGGGGGTCATGGCAGCCGGGAAGAAGGGCCACCAGGGCGGCCGCGACAGCAAAACGTCCCAGAGGGACACACAGAGGCGTGGAGGCCTTCGGCACGGCGAGGGCCGGCACCATAGTTGGGGCCTTCCTGCCGGTACAACCGTGCCCCCCAGGGGCCCCAACCCTCTCCGGACTTGCCTCCCGGGCGTGCCTTCTCCTAAGGGAAGCGGCTTTCGACGCGATGCAGAACCTCCGCGACAAGCTGTTGAAGGCGGGACTCGTCTCTGCCGAGCAGGCGGCCGAGAGGCCCGAGGCGCCGAGGCCGGCGGCCAGAAGCCAGGTTGCGCGGCCCGTGGAAGCACCTCGTCCGCCCAGCGGTGCCCCCTCCGGGCCGCTCATCCCGGTGCGGCGCGAGCCGCTGGTGCCGAAGCTGCCGCCGCTCCCGGGAAGCCGTGAAGCGCAGCGGCTGGAGTCGCGCAAGCAGCTCGAGCAGGACCGCACGGTGCGCGAGCGGGTGAGCGCGGCCCTCGTCCCTCTGGCCCCCGGGGAGCGCGCCTTTTACTTCGTCACCCGAAAGAGCCGGCTTCGCCGGCTGGAGCTGTCGGTGGAGCAAGCCCAGGCGCTGGAGTCCGGAGCGCTGGCCGTGGTGGAGCGGCCCGAACCGGGCCAGATTGAGCACGCGCTGGTGCCGGCCGCCACCGCCGAATCCCTGCTGCGGGACTTTCCCAAGGTGGTGCGCTTCTTCAACCGGGCCGGCCAGCCGGTGGGCTTTCTGTCCGAGGAGGAGCTGCGGACGCGCCAGGTTTCCGAGGCCGAGCAGAGTGTTGGGCCCGAGGCAGCGCCGGCGCCGCCCTCGCCAGGCTGACGCAGAACGCCCGTTGGCCGCCGCTGGCGTCCGCGGGTTGCGGACGTCAGCAAAACGCGTCGAGTCCGGTGATGGCCTTCCCCAGCACCAGCGTGTGCACCTCGTGCGTGCCCTCGTAGGTGGAGACGGACTCGAGGTTGAGCAGGTGGCGGATGGGCGGCATGTCGTCGGTGATGCCGCTGGCCCCGTACACACCTCTGGCCTCGCGGGCCGTTTCGAGCGCGGCGCGGACGTTGGCGCGCTTGGCCAGGGACACCAGCGTCGGCGAGGCCGTGCCGGCGTCCTTCTGCCGCAACAGGTGAAGCCCGAGACGCTGCGCGAGCACAATCCGCTCCAGCATGTCGGCAAGCTTGGCTTGGGTGAGCTGAAAGGAGGCGATGGAGCGGCCGAATTGCCGGCGCGCCAGGGCATGGGCAGTCGCCCCTTCGAAGCAGGCAATTGCCGCCCCGGTGACGCTGAAGGCGATGCCGGCCCGGGCCTGGTTGAGGCAGCTCAGCGGGCCCTTCAACCCCTGCACCCCGGGCAGGACGCTGCTCTCCTCGACGCGGACGTCCACCAGCGAGAGCTCCGCCGTGGAAGAGGCGCGGAGCGAGAATTTCCCGGCAATCTCCCGCGCGCTGAAGCCCTTCCAGCCGGCCTCGACGAGAAAGCCCCGCACCGACTCCGGGCCGCCGTCGTCCGTCTTGGCCCACACCAGCGCCACGTCGGCCAGCGCGCCGTTGGTAATCCACGCCTTGCCCCCGTTGAGCACCCAGCCACGCCCGTCCCGCACGGCGCGGGTGCGCAGGCTGGCCGGGTCCGAGCCGGCCTCTGCCTCGGTGAGGCCGAAGCACCCTATGGCCTCCCCGCTGGCCAGCCTGGGCAGCCAGCGCTGCTTCTGGGCCTCGGAGCCGTAGTGGTGGATGGGCCACATCACCAGGGAGCCCTGCACCGAGGCAAAGCTGCGCAGCCCCGAGTCGCCTCGCTCCAACTCCTGCAGCGCCAGCCCATAGGCCACGTTGGACAGGCCGGCGCAGCCGTAGCCGCTGAGGTTGGCCCCCAGCACGCCCAACTCAGCCAGCCGTGGCACCACCGCGCGGGGGAAAGTCCCGGCGCGGAAGTGCTGGCCAATACTTGGGAGCACCTCGCTTTGCACCAGCCGCGCCACCACGTCGCGGATGGCTCGCTCGGTGTCGCTCAGGCTCTCATTCAGCCGGTACAACTCGGCCACGTCGGGGGGGTTCCCCATGTGGCGCCTCCTCACGGGCTTCCTAAAGCTGCAGCACGCCCTCCACCTTGGACATCAGTCCCACCCGCCGCTGGGTGACGGGGCTCGAGCCGTCCAACAGACGGGCTGTCTCGGCGAGCACCGCCTCCAGAGAAAAGCGTCTCACCGAGGCGTCGGAGGTGGCGATGCCGCCGGGCAGGGGCGACTGCCAGGCCACCATCTCGTCGCTCGCCCCCTCCAACAGGGCGGTGGTGGCGGCGAAGGCCAGCCGGGCGGCCACCATGCGGTCCAGAAAGGAGGGGTTCCCCCCGCGCACCAGGTGCCCCAGGACAACGCCTCGAATCTCGAGGCCCGAAAAGCTTGGCCGCACCGCCTCCTCCACCAGGTGCACCAGGCGCATGGTGGGCAGCTCCACCCCCTCGGCCTTGAGGACGAGCACCCGGCGCTTGCCGCGCTCGGTGAAGGCTTTGCGGACGACGTCCGCCACGGCCTCCACCAGCGCCTCCGGCGTCCGCTGCTGCTCGCGAAACACCACCGCGTCCGCGCCCACCGCCACCGCGGCGGCCATGGCCAGGTAGCCAGACTGCCGTCCCATGACTTCCACCACAAAGGCCCGCCGGTGGGAGCGCGCCGTGTCCGAGATGCGGTCGCAGGCCTCGACGATGGTGTTGAGGGCCGTGTCCACGCCAATGCACGTGCCGGTGCAGCCAATGTCATTGTCGATGGAGCCGGGGACACCCAGCACGGCAACGCCCGTCTCCTGGGCCAGGAGGTGGGCGCCGGTGAGCGAGCCGTTGCCTCCCACCACCACCAGGCCCGAGACGCCGCGCGCTCGCAGCTGCTCGGCAGCCCGGGCCCGGCCCTCCGGGCTGCGGAAGCGCTCGCTGCGGGCGGTGCCCAGGACGGTGCCGCCCTGGCGAGCGACGAAGTCCAGCGCATTCGAGTCAAAGGCGTCCGAGTCGACGGCGCTCCGCCCGAAGGCGACGAAGCGGCCGTCCATCAACCCGTCATAGCCGTCCCGCACACCCAGCACCGCCGCCCCGCGCGCCCCGGCCGTCTGGGCGGCGGCGCGCAGCGCGGCATTCATTCCCGGCCCGTCTCCTCCGGAGGTGAGAAGCGCGACAGTGGTCAAGCGTGCTCCCGGGGGGCTGTCCCGTCCTGCCTCCCCCTTGGCCTTCGAAAGGCAGCCTGCCCCAAGTCCACCGTGGCTGTCGCGCGCCGCCCGGCCGCGGACGGCGCTAACCTCCCCCTTCGCCATGGCCGAGCCGTCCCCTTCCTCGCGCGGTGTGGTGGTGACCGGCGCCAACCGCGGCATCGGCCAGGCGGTGGCGCTGGCCTTCCTGCACGAGGGCTTCCAGGTGGTGGCCGTGGCCCGGACGCTGGCCTCCCTGGACGGCTTGGCCACGCTGGCCGGCCCGCGGGCGAAGGGCCTGGAGCGGCTGGCCTGCGACGTCGCGGACGCGGCGGCACTCGAGCGCACCGGCCAGCTGTTGCAAGTCCGCCCGAGCGCGCCCTGGGCGCTCGTCAACAACGCCGGCGTCTCCCTCTCCGCGCCGCTCGAGCGGACGTCCCGCGGAGCGCTCGAGCGGTTGTTGGCCGTCAACAGCGTCGCCCCCTACCTCTTGTGCGCAGCGCTGCTGCCGGCCATGGCCCAAGCCGGCGGGGGGCGCGTCATCAACATCGCCTCCCTCGCCGGGCTGCGCGGCATTCGCTACACCTCGGCCTATTGCGCCAGCAAGCACGCCTTGGTGGGCCTCACCCGGGCGCTGGCCGTGGAATGGGCGGACCGCGGCGTCACCGTCAACGCGGTGTGCCCGGGCTGGACGGAGACGGACATGCTGAAGGAGGCCGTCGAGACAGTGTCCGCGAAGACGGGCCGAAGCCCGGAGCAGGCACGGGCGGCCATTCTCTCCCGGACGCCGATGGGGCGGCCCGTCCGGGCGGACGAGGTGGCGGCGCTGGTGCTGTACTTGGCCTCGCCCCAGGCGGCGTCCCTCACCGGCGCCGCCCTGGCGGTGGACGGGGGGGAGTCGGCCTAACCGCCCCGGGGGGGTGGCCTGTCAGGCGGGCTTGAATTGGCCAAAAATTGCGCTAATAGAAGGACGAGCCGAGGGGAGGGCTTCTAATGCAGCTCGAGTCGCTGAAGATGTTCTGCGACGTGGTGGAAACGGGTTCCTTCTCCCGGGCGGCGCAGCTCAACCACGTCACCCAAAGCGCGGTGAGCCAGCAGATTCGGGCGCTGGAGACGCGCTACCACCAGAAGCTGTTGAGCCGCAGCGCGCGCCAGGTGACCCCGACGCCGGCCGGCGAGCGGCTCTTCCGAGGCAGCAAGGAAATTCTCACCCGCTTCGGCGAGGTGGAGATTGAAATCCGCGAGCAGTCGGCGGACGTGGTGGGGACGGTGTATGTCTCCACCATCTACTCGGAGGGGCTGCACGAGCTGCAGGAGCTGCAGAAAAACGTGCAGCGCACCCACCCCAAAGTGAATATGCGACTGCTCTACCGCCGGGCGGACCAGG
>JBKQJL010000189.1:0-13927 GCA_052147975.1 Myxococcaceae bacterium | reverse complement strand
TCTCGGCCACGAAGGTGGCCGCGCCCCCGTATTCGCCGCCGAGGGCGAAGCCCTGCAGCACGCGGAAGAAGACGAGCAACATGGGCGCGGCCAGGCCAATCTGGTCATAGGTGGGCAGAAACCCAATGCCCACCGTGGCTCCGCCCATCAACAAAAGCGTGGAGAAGAAGGCGCGCTTGCGGCCGTACAAGTCCCCCAGCCGCCCGAAGAAGAGCGCGCCCAAGGGGCGCGCCGCAAAGCCGGTGAAGTACACCGCCAGGTACTGAAGCAGCGGGTCTGCGCCCAGCCCCTTCGCGAAAAATTGGTCCTTCAGCACCAGACCGAGCGAGCTGTAGAGGAAGAAGTCGTACCACTCGATGGTGGTGCCGGTGACAACGGCGAAGATGAGGCGGTTTCGTTCGCCTCGGTTGCGGGTGTAGGGAATGGTGGCGGCGGCCGGCAGAGGAGTCGGGATGGCCATCAGCCCGGCATGCTACGCCAAGCCTGGCGCCGTCAGGGCCGAGGCGCATTCTGCGGCCAACGCGGTTGGGAGCCACTCCATTGACTGACACGCCTGAGCCCCGGGACACTCGGGGTGCCGTCTTCCCCCGGCGGAGCGCCTGACATGGTCGGAAATTTCCCCGACGTCTCCTTTCCGGACCTCATCCAGTTCTACTGCATGAGTAAGAAGACGGTGGCCATCCGCATCTCCACCCCCGACCTCCCCGAAGGCCGAGGCGAATTCTTCGTGGCCGACGGCGAGCTGCTCGACGCCCGGTTTGGCGAGCGGGTGGGCGTCGACGCCCTGTACCGGGCGCTCCACGTCCGCCGCGGCTCCTTTGAGGTGGAGGTCGACGTCCGGCCGCCCATGCGCCGCATTCACGTCGCACTCAACGAGGCGCTGCTGCAGGGCATTCACGCCCTCGACGAGGGGCCGCCCGGCGCGAGCGTCGCCCGGGGCTTGGGTCGGGACGAGGTGCTTCCGGTGGAGGCCCCCTCCGGCCGGCTGTGCCCGGACTGCGGCACCTGGCACGCCCAGGAGGCCTTTTGCCCGGAACCGGCCACCCAGCCGGTGCACACCGGCCCCTCGGTGCTGGTGCCCGACGAGGGGGAGGTGCCCAGCCCCCTCGAGGAGGCCGAGGCCGAAGCCTCCCAGGACTCCACGCGCAAGCTGGCCGGCCTGGCCATCCTCGGTGGAATTCCCCTCGTCGGCATCGCCGCCCTGGTGCTGCTCTTCACCTTCAAGCCCAAGGACACAGCGCCTTCGGCCCCCGAGGCGAGCCCGGTGGCGGCGGCGGCAAGCACGGCCGAAAAGCCCACCCTGACGCCGGCCTTGCCGGCGGCGCCGCCGGTGCAGGGCGTCACCGCGGACAGCATTCTCTTTGGGCTGGCCGCCCCCTTCAGCGGGCCCTCCAAGGAGCTCGGTCGGCAGATGCGGGTCGGCCTGGAGGCCGCCTTTGCGCAAGCCAACGACGCGGGCGGCGTCCAGGGCCGGAAGCTGAGCGTGGTGCCCGAGGACGACGGCCTGGACCCGGCCCGCACCCCGGCGGCACTGCGGGCGCTGTGGGAGAAGCGCAAAGTCTTCGCCCTGGTGGGCAACGTCGGCGCAGTCAATGCCATGGCCACGGTGCCCTTCGTGCTCGAGCACCGAGTGGTGTTGCTCGGCGCCTTCAGTGGCGCCCAGGTGCTGAGGCGCGACCCGCCGGACCGTTACGTCTTCAACCTCAGGGCCAGTGACGCCGAGGAGGCCGTGGCGGTGGTGCGCTTCCTGCTCCGACGCGGCGTCCGGCCGGAGCAGCTGGCCGTCTTCGGCGAAGACGGAGCGGCCAGCGAGGCCGCCTACCAGGGCGTGCTGAAGCTGCTGCGCCGGGACTACAAAATGCCGACGCTCTTCCGAGTGTCCTACCCGCGCAACACCCTCGACGTGGAAGACGCGGTGCAGCGCATCCGGCTGCATGTGCCACCCATCCGTGCGGTGGTGATGGTGGCCAGCTACCGGGCGGCGGCGCGCTTCATCGCCCGGCTACGGATGTTGGCCCCGGGGACGAGCTTCGCCTCCATTTCCAGCGTCGGCGCCACCGCCTTGGCGGAGGAGCTGCAGCAGCTCGCCCCCAGCCTGGGCGAGGGGGTGATTGTCACCCAGGTGGTGCCACCGGTGGACTCCGGGGGCACGGCGGTGCTGGCCTACAAAAAGCAGCTCGAACGGACGGCTCCCGACGAGCGCGCGGACAGCGTCTCGTTTGAGGGCTACCTGGTCGGCCGCCTCCTGGTGGAGGGCCTGCAGCGCGCCGGACGCGAGCTGGACAACGAGAAACTGGTGGACGCGCTGGAGTCCATCCATGAGCTCGACCTCGGCACCGGCAGCAAGCTGTCCTTCGGCCCGTCCGAGCACCAGGCCAGCCACCGCGTCTGGGGGACGCTGCTCGACGCGCACGGCCGCTACCAGGTGTTCGACCTCGAATAAGTCCAGCGCCGCGATGCGGCGCGTCACGCCCAATCCGTGCTGATGGGATGGATGAGCACTGGGAACGGGTTGTCGCCCGTCGCGCAGACGGGTATGGGCGAGAGCGTGAAAGCGGACGCGAGGCAAGACATGGCACTGCAAGAGACTGCCGGAGCCCCCGCGGCGCCGACCCGCAACCCCTCCCTGCTGAGCTGGGTGCGAGACATGTCGGCGCTGTGCAAGCCGGACCGGGTGGTGTGGTGCGACGGTTCCGAGGCGGAACGCGTGCGGCTCACCGAGTACGCCGTGGAGACGGGAGTCCTCATTCCGCTCAACCAGCAGAAGCGCCCGGGCTGCTACCTCCACCGCAGCAACCCCAACGACGTGGCGCGGGTCGAGCACCTCACCTTCATCTGCACGCCGACCAAGGAGGAGACCGGTCCCACCAACAACTGGATGGCGCCGGCCGAGGCCTACAGCAAGCTCACCAAGCTCTTCGAGGGCTCGATGAAGGGCGGCACCATGTACGTGCTGCCGTACGTCATGGGGCCTCCCGCCTCCCCGCTGGCCAAAGTGGGCATCGAGCTCACCGACAGCGTCTACGTGGCGCTCAACATGCGCATCATGACGCGCATGGGAAAGCAGGCCCTCGAGCTGCTCGGCAACCACTCGGACTTCAACCGCGGACTGCACTGCACCGGCGACCTCAACCCGGAGCGCCGCTACATCTGCCATTTCCCCCAGGACAACACCATCTGGAGCTTCGGGTCCGGCTACGGAGGCAACGCGCTCCTCGGGAAAAAGTGCCTGGCCTTGCGCATCGGCAGCTACCTCGGCCGGACCGAGGGCTGGCTGGCCGAGCACATGCTCATCCTCGGCGTGGAGAGCCCCGACGGGCAGACCACCTACGTCACCGGCGCCTTCCCCTCGGCATGCGGGAAAACCAACTTCGCCATGCTCATCCCGCCGAAGCGCTTCGCCGGCTGGAAAGTCTGGACGGTGGGGGACGACATCGCCTGGATGCGGGTCGCCAAGGACGGCCGGCTGTGGGCAGTCAACCCGGAGAATGGTTACTTCGGCGTGGCGCCGGGCACCAATTTCGCGAGCAACCCCAACGCCATGGCCACCATCGCCAAGGACACCATTTTCACCAACGTGGCCATGACGAAGGACGGCGACGTGTGGTGGGAGGGCATGGACGGCCCGGTGCCGGACGAGCTCATCGACTGGCAGGGTCGGCCTTGGAAGAAGGGCAGCGCGGAGAAGGCCGCCCACCCCAACAGTCGCTTCACCGCCCCCATGACGAACAACCCGGCGCTGTCCCGGGCGGTGAATGACCCGGACGGCGTCCCCATCTCGGCCATCATCTTCGGGGGCCGGCGCGCCACCACCATCCCGCTGGTGCTGCAGAGCTTCAATTGGGGCCACGGCGTCTTTTTGGGCGCGACGCTCGGCTCGGAGACAACCGCCGCCGCCACCGGCAAGGTGGGCGTGGTGCGCCGGGACCCGATGGCGATGCTTCCCTTCACCGGCTACAACATGGGCGACTACCTGCAGCACTGGCTGCAGATGCAGTCGAAAATCCCCTACCCGCCGAAAATTTTCCAAGTCAACTGGTTCCGGAAGAGCAAGGACGGCAAATTCCTCTGGCCTGGCTTCGGGGAAAACATGCGGGTCCTCAAGTGGATTGTCGACCGCTCCCACGTCCGAGTGGGGGGCCAAGAGACACTGCTCGGCTGGGTGCCGAAGGCGGGAGACCTGGACCTCTCCGGGTTGGACATCCCCTCGGAGCTGGTGGACGAGGCGACGAGCATCAACACCGCCGAGTGGAAGGAAGAGTTGACGAGCCAGGGAGAGTTTTTCGAGTTGCTCGGCAAGCACGCGCCCGAGGCCCTGCAGCTGCAGCGCAAGCTGCTGCTCGCGCGGCTGTCCTGAGGCGGCCCTCCAGGGCCGTCCCCGCACTCGTGCGTCTGGCGTCCCCCCTCGCCGGCGGCATTCTCCTGACGCTCGCCATGGGCTGCGCCCACGCGCCGCCGCCTCCGCCGCCCAGCCCTCCACCGGCCCGCCTGTCGAGTGCAGACGCCGAGCTGCAGCACCGCTACAGTGGAAGCTACGTCTACGCTGGGGGGGACAGCGAGCGGCGGGCCGTCCAAGCCGCCGTGGAGCACGCCATCTCCACCATGTCCTTCCTCGCCAAGCCGGTGGCGCGCAGTAGCCTCAAGCAGCGGGCCGAGGTCCGCGACGCCTACACCCTCTCGTTCGACGGGCTGGGGAATGTGCAAATTGTCAGCCCTGGCTTCCCGGTGGAGGGCGGACCGCTGGACGGCAAGCCCTCCTTGGAAAAAAACAAGTACGGGGACGAGAGCCAGGTGACCTTCAGCTTCGTCAGCGGCGTGCTGGTACAGAAGGGCCGCAGTGACGAGGGCTCTGGAGAGACGGACTTCCGTCTCGCCGACGACGGGGCGACGTTGCTCGTGCACCGCGTCATGCAGAGCCAACAGCTTTCGGCCCCGGTGGACTTCACCCTCACCTACCGACGCCAATGAGACGCTTCCCTCTGACAGCCCAGCTGGGGGGTTGGGCGGTGGGCCTCGGGCTTCTGGCCGCCCTGGCCCAGGCCCAACCCTCGGACGTCAGCAGCCTGCAAGCGCGCTACGCCGGGCAGTGGCGCTTCTCGGGCGGCCCGTCCGAGCGAGCCGCCATCCCGGCGGCCGTGGAGCGCTCGGTGGACGGGATGTTTTTCATCTCCCGCGGCATCGCCTACGACAGGCTAATGCGTGTCTGCGACGTCTGCAGCAGCTACACGCTGAGCTTCGCCCGGGGCGAGGTGACGGTGGCCGGGCCTTGCCAACTTCCGGACATCAGCCCCCAGGACGGCAGCGAGGTGGACCACCGCACCCAGGCCGGGGATGAAAGCAAGCTAAGCCAGCACTTCCTGGACGGCGCGCTGGTGCAGTACTTTCGCGGGGAGGAAGGCGCGCGGCGCGTGGTGTGGACACTGCAGCCTGACGAGGTGAACCTGGCCGTCCACATCACCATCACCAGCAAGCACCTCCCCCATCCAGTCGACTACACCCTCAGCTACCAACGCGTCTCGCCGAAGCCGGATGCCGGCCCGGCCGACGCCGGACAACGGCCGGCGGACTGACGGCCGCCTCGTTTTCGGTTGCACCGCAAGCAGGTGAGTCTCAAACGTGGCTGTGCGTCACTCCTGCCGGTGGGCCCCGCACCTGGGGCGGTGGCGCGCTGGTGCGCTGACGGCGGGAGCGCTGCTGTTGTCCGGCGCGGCAGCGGCCCAGGACGTGGTGGCGCCGGCACCGCCGCCGGCCCAGGGGACGCTCACCCGGCCGCCCGTCCTTCAGCAATTTGTCGAGGCCGCTTACCCGCCAGAAGCCCGGGCCAGTGGGCTGGAGGGCCGCGTCTTGCTCGAGGTGGACATCTCGGCCAAGGGCGAGGTGACCCGTGCCGCCGTCCTCATCCCGGCCGGGCACGGCTTTGACGAGGCGGCGCTGGCGGCGGTGCGGCAGTTCCACTTCAGCCCGGCGGAGGTGGACGGCAAGCCCGCCGCCGTCCGCATCCAGTACGCCTATGCCTTTGTGCTTTCGGCCCCCTCCCAGCAGGCACCCCGGTTGGGGCCGGTCAACCTGGAGGGCACCGTCCTCGAGCGGGGGACGCGGCACCCGGTGGCCGGGGCACAGGTGGCGCTTCCGTACCTCGAGCGTTCCACCCTCACCGACGCCAAGGGAGCCTTCTCCTTCCGCGACGTCCCCGAGGGGACGCAGAAGCTGTTGGTGGTGGCCAACGGGTACGAGAAATTTGAAACGGCGGAGACACTCGTTGCCGGCAAGGTGACGCGCGTCAGCTGTTACATCCTCAAGTCCTTCTTCAGCCCCTACGAGACGGTGGTGCGGGCCAACCGAGAGCCGACGCAGGAGACGGAGTATTCGGTTTCTCTGGAGGAGGTGGAGCGCATTCCCGGCACCTACGGTGACGCCTTGAAGGTGGTGCAAAACCTTCCCGGCGTGGCCCGCGCTCCCTTCAACGGCGGCCTCATCGCCATCCGCGGCACCAGTCCAGAGGACTCGGGCATCTTCCTCGACGGCGAGCGGCTGCCGCTTCTCTTTCACTTTGGCGGCCTGACGGCCGTCTACAACAGCGAGCTGTTGGCGTCGGTGGACTACCTGCCCGGAAACTTCGGCCCTTATTACGGCGACATCCTCGGCGGCGTGGTGGACGTGAAGAGTCGAAACCCGAAGACCGACGGCCTTCATGGGGTGGTGGACATCAACGTCATCGACGCCAGCGCCGTGCTGGAAGGCCCCCTGGGCGAGAACTTCAGCATCGCCGTCGCTGGGCGGCGCTCCTACATCGACGCCTTTCTGCCGCTCTTCCTCTCCGGCAGCTCCACCAGCTTCACCGTCGCTCCCGTCTTCGACGACGCCCAGCTGAAGCTGGTGTGGAAGCCCAACGCCAAGAGCACCCTCAGCCTGTTGGCCCTGCAGAGCCAAGACGCCTTCCAGCTGGTGCTCGGCACCACGCCGTCCAACAACCCCACCCTGGGGCGGACATTCGTCGACCAGACGGGCTTCACCCAAGGACGCCTGCGCTACACCTACCTGGACGGCCCGGTGCGCTGGGACACCATCGGCCTGGTCGGTGAGACGCACATCAATCTGCAAATTGGCGCCACCGAAGGCATCAAGGCCAACTCCGTCCCCTTCGGGCTGCGCAGCACCCTGGAAGTGGCCACGCTGCCCAGCCTCACCCTGGCCGGCGGTGTGGACTGGGTGGACCAGCCGGCACAGCTCACCATCGCCTTCCCCGAGCCGCCCCAGGAGGGCGAGCCCCTTCCCGGCGGGCCGCTCAACCCCATTCTCTACGAGCAAACCCACACCTGGGCGAGCGACCTCGGCCTGTGGGTCGAGGCCCGCTGGCGGCCGCTCCCCAACCTCCTCCTGCTGCCCGGCCTGCGCGTCGACCAATTCCTGTGGAAGCTCCAGCCCAAGCCGGCCTGGACGGCGGACCCCCGGCTGGTGGTGCGCTGGACGGTGCTTCCCCCCCTGGTGCTCAAGGCTGGCCTCGGCGTGTACCACGAGGCGCCCAGCCTCGCCGGCGGCGACATTGACCCGGTCTTCGGCAATCCGGACCTCCAAATCCAACGCAGCATCCAAGCCAGCCTTGGCTTCGAGTGGACCGTCCGTCCGGGCCTGCTCCTCACCTTCGAGGCGTTTTACAACCGGCTGACGAGCGTCGTCGCACCGGCGCCCGCCCCTGAAAACCTGGCCAACACCGGCATCGGACGCATTTGGGGCTTCGAAGTCTTCCTCCGCCAGGCGCTCACCAGCCGTATTTTCGGCTGGCTGAGCTACAGCTTCTCCAAAAGCCAGCGGCTGGACGCCCTGGGCGACAACTGGCGGCCCTTCGACTACGACCAGACGCACGTCCTCACCGCCATTCTCAGCTACAAGCTGGGGGCCGGCTGGGAGTTGGGCGGGCGCTTCCGCTATGCGACCGGCAACCCCTACACGCCCGTCACCGGCGCGGTGAAGGACGACAACACCGACACCTTCGTCCCCATCTACGGCGCCACCAACTCCGCCCGCTTGCCGAGTTTCGTGCAGCTCGACATCCGGCTGGACAAAATCTGGGTGTTCAACACGTGGTCGCTGGACCTCTACCTAGACGTGCAAAACGTGACCGACACCCGCGCCGTGGAGGGCCTCACCTACAGCTTCAACTACGCCCAGCGGGTTTTCTTCATCGGCCTGCCTATCATCCCGGTGCTGGGCGTGAAGGCAGTCTTCTGATGCGAGGGGGCCTTGCCGGGACGCTGGCCGTGATGCTGGGCACGCTGGGGTGCGAGCCGGCGGTGGTGTCCCAGAGCGAATTGTTTAGCACGCGCGTGTTGGCCATTCGGGCTGACCCGCCCGAGTTGGTGGTGCCCCCGGACGGTGGACTGCCGCCGCCGGTGCACTTCACCGTCCTCTCCTTCTCACCGGACGGCGGTGCGCCTTCGGTGGCCTTGGCGCTCTGCGTGGCCGGCAACCCCTACGGCGCCGACAGCGGGTGCCCCGGCGACAACGGCATTGCCTTGCCCGGGGACACGCTGGACGTCGCCAACCCGGAGATTGCCGCCCTCCTGCTGGCGCTCGATGGGGGCATTCCACAAAGTGGGCTGCCGCCGACGGAGCCGGGCGTGCTGCAAGTCGCCATCGGCTACTGCGCGACGACGCGCGGCACAGCCCCCGAGGACTGCACCCCGGCAGGGAGTGGGTTGTCCGGGGACACCGAGTGGGGCGTCTACCGGCTGGGCGTCCGCTTTTCGGGAAGGCCCAACCACAACCCCCAACTGCTCTCGGTGAGTCTCTCCGACGGCGGCTCGCTCGCTGGGGCGGCCCTGCCCTACGGACGGAGTGTCACCCTCACCCCGGCCATCCCCGACGGGGGCCCCAACCCGAGCTGGCCCAGCGTCGGCATCGACGGTGGCATCGAGACGTACCTCGGCCTCGACGGCGGCACCTTTTACGAGGACCTCTTCTTCAGCTGGTACGCCACCGCGCCCAACGTGGCCAACTTCTTCTCCAACGAGGCAACCCCTTCGGACACCGCCGAGACGCCCTTCAACCAATTCACCGGGGCCTACCCGGGGCCCGTCACCTTTTACGTGGTGCTGCGCGACGGCCGCGGGGGGACGGACTGGTTGGTGCTCGACGCCGGCGTCCTCCCCTAGTCGCCCGCCCGCGGAGGAAGGCAGCGTCGCCTAGACTGGCCGCGGCGGCACCGGCAGCACCCGGGCCAGCGTCCGGGCCAGCCGTTGGACGCCCAGGGCAAAGCGCGCTGGCTCCGGAAGCAACGACAGCACCACGAAGCGGCCGCGGGGGAAGTCATAGAAGTGGCCCGGCTGGACGTGGACACCGGCCTCCAAAAGCTCCAGGGCGAGCGACGTCTCGTCGGTGGACTGCGGCAGCCGCAGGACGGCGGACCAGCCGCCCTCCGAGGGAAGGACATGCCACGGGGCGTCCTTGGGCCGCGCCGCCAGGAGCGTTCGCCGGTTGTCCTCCAGTCGCAGGGCCACCCGGTGGCGCCAGGGAGGCCCCAGCGCCAACAGCCGCGGCAGCGCGCGCTGCGTTGGCTCGGCCACCGAGAGGAAGCTGTCCAACAGCACGTCGAGTCTGGCCAGCGCCTCGTCTCGCAGCGGGGCGGCCCCGGTGACGGCCGTCCAGGCGCATTTGAGCTGCGGCAAGCCCACCGACTTGGAGAGGCCCCCCAGCGTGAAGGTGAGGGCTTCCCCCTCCAGCGCGGCCGCGGTCGATGGCGCGCGGCCACCGCTCAGGAAGTGGCCAAACACCTCGTCCACCACCAGCGCCCAGTCGCTCGCGGCGCACAGCGAGCCCAAGGGCACCTGCGACTCGGGCGCCAGCAGCTGTCCCGTGGGGTTGGCCGGGCTCACCACCACCACCCCCCGGGTATTCTCATCGGCCAGGGCCTCCAGCGTCTCGGTGTCAAACCCGAAGCCCACCTCCAGCTCGAGCGGGTAGCCTCGCAGCTCCACCGACGCCGCATCGGCGAGATAGGACAGCACGGGGTAGCCCGGCATGGGGATGAGCAGGTTGTCGCCCGGGTCGCAGAGAAGGGCCAACAGGAAGCCGTAGGCCTCGCTGGTGCTGGCGCTGAGAAACACCTGGGTGGCCGAGAGGTGCGCGCCCCGGGAGGCCAGCTCGGCAGCCACCGCCTCCCGGGCGGCCAGCAGTCCGAAGGGCTCGGGCGCGTAGCCGTGCACCGGCGCGGCAGCCACCGCTTCCCGGAGCTCCCGCTCTGGCTGGGCGAGACCCACCTCGGTGGGGTTGGTGACGGTGAGGTCCACCACATCCACGCCGCGGGCCCGCAGCGTCTCGCGGCGCATGGCCAGAAGGTTTGGCGTCCTGTCCCAGGCGGTGCGCGCGGAAAACATTCCCAACCCCCAGGCTAGCGCCTGCGGCGGTCGGGCGGTTGTGTAAGGCTCCTCCCCAGTGGCCCCCGACGCACTCCGCCGCTGCCCCTGGCCGGGAGACGACCCGCTGTACCTGGCCTACCACGACCGCGAGTGGGGGGTCCCGGAGTGGGATGACCGCGCCCTCTTCGAGAAGCTGCTGCTGGACGGGTTCCAGGCCGGCCTCTCGTGGATTACCATCCTCCGCAAGCGCGACAACTACCGGACGGCCTTCGAGGGCTTTGACCCCGAGCGCATCGCTCGCTGGCCGCAGAAGCGCATTGAAGTGCTGATGGCCAACCCGGGCATTGTCCGCAATCGGGCCAAGCTCGAAGGCAGCGTCCGCAACGCCCGCAGTTTCCTGGAGCTCCGCGGGCGGCAGGGAAGCTTCGCCGCCTTCCTGTGGCGTTTCGTCGGGGGCGCGCCGAAGGTGAACCACCGTCGTTCCATCCGGCAGGTGCCAGCCGAGACCAAAGAGAGCCGCGCCATGTCCCAACAGCTGCGGGCGGCGGGCTTCACCTTCGTCGGGCCCACCATCTGTTACGCCTTCATGCAGGCCACCGGAATGGTGGATGACCACCTGGTGCAGTGCTTTCGACACAGCGACCGTCAGGGCGGCTACTGACGGCCCAGGCCCTTGCTAGAAGCCGGTCTGAAGCATGGTTTGGACGACGCGGCGGATGAGCTCGCGCCGGATTTCCTTGCGGCAGTAGTCCACCGCCGGGAGCGGCGGCTTGGGCAGGTGGCTGGGGCGGTTGCGGGCGGCGGTCCGCACCACCATTTCGACCTTGGACTGCTCGATGTGGAAGAGCCGCTGTCCGTCCTTGCGAAGGAAGTAGGAGAGCCCGCGGGCGTCGAGCAACTTGAAGAAGAACCGCCTGGCGTCGGCGACGAGCGTGAGGTCGATGACGTCTGCCATGTACGAATGTTCATCGCGTGGATCGCTGGACCCGTCCAATTCCCGCTCGGGCTCCACCGCCTGCCGCGCGCTACACCCACATAGCGGCGCACATTTGAGGCTGAAGAATAGTTGCGCCAGCACCGGGCTGGTGGTCAGCCGAGCAGCGTTCGCAGCTGCTGGCGCAAGGCCAGGCGGCGCGCCGCCGCGTCTGGGACGAAGGGCACGGGGCCCAGCACCTCCACCCGGTCGCGACGCTCCAGCCACCGGGGGTTGTCACGGATGCTTGCGTCCCGGGTGGCCGAGGTGCGCACCAGCACCACGGCGCGGACTCGGAGGCGGCGCTCGCGGAGGGCCGACAGGGAAAGCCCGGTGTGGTTGAGCGTCCCCAGGCCGGCGCGCGCCACCAGCACCACCGGGAGCCGAATGGCGGCAATGAGGTCGATGACCTGGTGTCGCCGGTCCAGGGGAACCAGCAGGCCCCCCGCACCCTCCACCACCAGCGCTCGGCCCTGGAAGGCCCGAAACGCCTTGAGGGTTTCTGTCCAGGAGGGGTTGAGCCCGAGCCGCTCGGCGGCGACGCCCGGTGCCAGAGGGGCACGGAAGCGGTGAAGGGAGATTCTGTCCAGCGCATCCTCACTGCGGGCCGCGGCCCGCAGGGCGAGCGCATCCGGCGGCCGCTCCACGTCGAGGCAGCCGCTCTCGTACGGCTTGAGGGCGCCCGGGGCCAGACCGGCGTCGGCCATCAACGACAGCAGCGCCGCAGCCACCTCCGTCTTGCCGACACCGGTGTCCGTGCCGGTGACGAAGTAGCGCGGCAGCTCCCTCATGGGCCCGTCACCTCGACGATGGCGTCATGGACCGCGTCACCGAGGACGCGGGCCTCGTCCTCGGTGAGGGACAAAGGAGGCATGAGCACCACCACCGCCCCCAGAGGGCGGAGCAGCACGCCGTGCCGGCGCGCGGCCAGACACACGCGGTGGCCGATGCGCTCGGCTGCCGGGTAGGCCTCTTTGCTGCGCCGGTCCACCACCAGCTCGATGCCCACCATTGCCCCCCGCTGCCGGACTTCGCCCACGTGCGACAGCTCGGCCACCCTGGCCAGCTTCGGCGCGAGCGCGGCCAGCGTGCCCTCGAGCCGCCTCAGTACCTGCTCTGTCTCGAACAGGCGCAGGCTGGCCAGCGCGGCGGCGCAGGCCAGAGGGTTCCCGGTGAAGGTGTGTCCGTGGAAGAAGGTGCGTTGTGAAGCGGCGTCGCCGAGGAAGGCCGCGTGCACCCCTTCGGTGGTGAGCGTCGCCGCGAGTGGCAGATAGCCACCGCTCAGTCCTTTGGCCAGGCAGAGGAAGTCCGGGACCACCTGCTCCTGCTCCACGGCGAACAGCGTGCCGGTGCGGCCGAAGCCCGTCGCCACCTCGTCGCAGATGAGCAGGACTTCATGCTCGCGGCACAACTCCGACAGCCGCCGAAGGAAGCCGCGGGGCTGGGTCAGCATGCCCGCCGCGCCCTGGACGAGGGGCTCCACCACCAGCGCGGCCAGCTCCTTCCCCTTCTCGATGAAGAGTCGCTCGGCCGCCGCGAGGCAGGCGGTGCCGCAGTCGCCGAGGCCCTGCCAGCGGTAGGCATAGGGCGTTGGGATGCGCTCGGCCTCAAAGAGCAGCCGGCGAAAGCTGCCGTGGAAGAGCTCCATCCCCCCCACCGAAACGCTTCCCACGGTGTCCCCATGGTAGGCCTCCTGCAGCGCTGCGAAGCGGGCCTTCTCGGGGCGGCCCCGCTGTCGCCAGCACTGGTAGGCCATCTTCAGCGCGACTTCCACCGACGTGCTGCCGTTGTCCGAGAAGAAAACGCGACTCAGCCCGGCGGGAGCCAAACGGACCAGCTCCGCCGCCAGCTCGATGGAGGGGACCGAGGCGAGGCCGAGCAGGGTGGTGTGCGCCACCCGTTCAAGCTGGGCGCGAATGGCGTCGTCGATTTCTCGTTTCCGGTGGCCATGGACGTTGCACCACAACGAGGAGACGCCGTCCAAGTAGCGCCGCCCGAGGTCGTCGATGAGGTAGTTGCCCTCGGCCCGCTCGATGATGAGGGGCTCGTCCGAAGGCCACCCTTGCATCTGGGTGAAGGGGTGCCAGACGTGCGCCTGGTCCAGCCGGAGCAGCCGTTCATGCCGCGACGAGGAGTCCATGGGCCTTCAATTCCCGAAGTCCGTCGAGTGCTTGCTGCAGGTGCTGCGAGGTGTGCGCCGCGGAGAGCGCGAAGCGGAGCCGGCTCGTGCCGAGCGGCACCGTCGGCGGACGGATGGGCTTCACCAGCAACCCTCGCACCCGCAGAAAGGCGGCCGCCGCCACCGCCCGTTCCGCAGACCCGAGGAGCACTGGGACAATGGCCGAGCTGGCGCGCGCCGGGTGCCCGAGCGCGACCAGTCCCTCGGTGAAGCGATGGATGTTGCGCCACAGGCGAGCTCGCCGCTCGCCACCCTCCTCCACCAAGTCGACCGCCGCCTGGGCGGCGGCGCAACAGGAGGCGGGCAGGGCGGTGGAAAAGACGAGCGAGCGGGCCCGGTTGAGGAGCAGCTCCGCCACCGGAGCGCTGGTGGCCGCGTAGGCGCCAAAGGCCCCCAGCGCCTTGCCCAGCGTCCCCATCC
>JBKQJL010000188.1:0-16154 GCA_052147975.1 Myxococcaceae bacterium | reverse complement strand
ATCGTGAAGCAGGACGTTGGTGTCGAGGATGAAGTTCTTTTCCATCGTGGGGTGCCGGATGCCTCTGTGGACCGCGGGTGCAACAGACCACGCTGCGCCGCGACCGGGCGCCGCACACTCCCCTTCTGACCGTTGCCGAGTATAGGCCTGGCCTCCGACGAGCGGATCCACGCTCCGAGGCTAGCGTTCGGGCGCCTGAAGCAGCTTTTGAAGGAAGGCCGGTGGCAAGCCGGCGGGCATGCGGCTCAGGGGGAAACGCTCTCGAAGGCAAGCAACATCCAGGACGTGCTGCTCGGCCCGGCCAAGGAGGAAGGCGCGTTTCCAGCTCCGCGTCGCAAAGTGGGCAGTCGCCCGGCGGCTCAAGGCAGCAACCATGACATCCGGGGAAAAGGTGACACGCTCGCCCTCCCGTCGGACGCAGCCCAGCTCCAGCGCCCACGACAGCAGCCACAGGGGCCGCAGGCGTCGCTCGGCGCGCAGCGACTCGAAGCGCCCCTCGGCGCGTCCGTCGACGAAGTGGAAGTACTTGGAATAGATGGAAGCGGCGTGAAACGTGGACGGCCGCAGGGCCATCGCCTCGGCGCCCACCCGCTTGGCGAGGAGAAGCAAAATCTGCAGCGCTTCCCCCGAAAGTGACAGGCCGGGGAATTCCTGCTCCGGCAGCGGCGGCCGCGACCAGTCGAACGTGCGGCCCGGGTGTTGTAGCAGCAGCGACTCGAGGTAAAGCACGCGCACCTCGGCCAGAGCTGCCGGGAGGCCAACCACCGCTCCGGATGCCTCGCGGAGCTCGACGTCCAGGCACGGTCGGCCCGCAAAGAGCCGGCTTTCCAGGCGGATTCTCGGTCGGTAGGCGTCGGTGAGGTCCAGGCGCACGTCGATGGGGCCGAGCCCCCGGGCTTCCAGCCGCCCCAACGTGCCATAGGCGCGAAGCGCATTTTCCAGGCCCGCCCGGCTGTAGGTCCCAAACACCAAGCCGCTGCGACCCTCGCCGCGCTGGAGCGCCAGCGCCTCGGCGTCCAACGGCACGTGCTCCTCCGCTGCCAGGAGTGCGCCGTCGAGCCTCCGGTAGGTGTGTAACAGACGGGACTGGAGCCGAGCCTGTTGCATGGCACCGTCACTCGTACCGAATTTCGATGATGGTCACCTCGACTTCTCCCAGCGGACGCACGACTGTCACCGAAGCGCCCAGCTGCTTGCCGAGCAGCGCCCGCCCAAGCGGTGAATCCACGCTAATGCGGCCGCCTCGAGCGTCCGTCTCATCGGCGCCCACCAACTGGTAGGCCGTGCGTTTCCCGTCCTCGTCCTCGAGCACCAGCGTCGCACCGAAGTAGACCCGCGTCGGGTCCTTCTGCTCGCGTGGGTCGACCACAGTGGAGTGGTCCAGCCGGCGCTGAAGAAAGCGAATGCGCCGGTCAATTTCCCGCAGACGCTTCTTTCCGTATTGGTATTCGGCATTCTCGCTGCGGTCCCCTTGAGCGGCCGCGGCACTGACTTCCGCGGTGACGCGCGGCCGCTCGACTTTGAGGAGCGCGAGCAGTTCGGCATGGAGGCGCTCGGCTCCGGCCTGGGTGAGGTAGAGGCGCACTGGCCCTGGGAGCTGCTCCTCCTCGGGAGGCCCGCTCTCATCGTCCGGCTGCATCAACACGCACCTTGAGGCGGTCCGCCGCGGGGAAAGCCGAGCGGTGGCTCGGGTTGGGGCTTGCAGCCATGGGCAACTTGGGACATGACCACCCGGTACGAGTCGCTAGCTCAGCTGGTAGAGCACCGGCCTTTTAAGCCGAGGGTCGGGGGTTCGATCCCCCCGCGACTCATCGTCGGAGATGTGGGTCCCCGTCGTCTAGAGGCCCAGGACGCTGGCCTTTCAAGCCGGTAACACGGGTTCGAATCCCGTCGGGGACACACCTTCTGCACGTCGTGACTTTGAAGGGGTGGAGTGCGGAGCAGTCGGCAGTTTTTGAGAAGGTGCGGGGGCAGGCGCGGGACGGCGGCGGCAGTAGGGGGGCCGCTGCGTTCTGCATGCCCTTGGCTAGGGGCCTGCGGCAGGGCGGCCGCCCCCGGGCGGACGCAGCTGCAGCGTGGTGGCCGTGTGCCGTGCAATCATCCGCTCCTCATCGGTCGGGAGGACCCAGCACGACACGGCCGAGTCCTCGGCGCTGATGCGGCCCTTTCCGACAGCGTTGCGCGCAGCGTCCAGGCGCAGGCCCAACCAGCTGCACCCAGACGCCACCTCCGCCCGGGTGGCGACGTCGTGCTCGCCAATCCCCGCGGTGAAGACCAGCCCGTCGAGCCCGCCCAGCGCCGCCGCCAGCGAGCCAACCTCTCGGACGATGCGGTAGACAAACAGGCCGATGGCCTCGGCCGCGGCCGGCTCGGACGAGGCCCGCAGCGTCCGCATGTCGGAGGAAATGCCGGACACGCCCAGCAGGCCGGATTGCCGGTACAGAAGGTCCTCCACGCTCCGGGCGTCCATCCCGTGCTCCTGCATGAGGTACAGCAGCACGCCTGGGTCCACGGCGCCGCAGCGCGTCCCCATCATCAACCCGTCGACGGCGGTGAAGCCCATGGTGCTGGCCACGCTGCGACCGCGGTGGATGGCGCACAGGCTGGCGCCGTTGCCGAGGTGGGCTATGACAACCCGCGCCAGCGCCAGCGGAGGGGCGACTTGCGGCAGCGCCGAGGCGATGTACTCGTAACTCAGCCCATGAAAGCCGTACCGGCGAACGCCCTCGTCAACAAGACGCCGTGGCAGCGCGAAGGCCTGTGCGACGGGCGGCTGGCCGCGGTGGAATGCCGTGTCAAAGCAGGCCACCTGCGGAAGCAGAGGGACCGCCTCGGCAATGGCCTCGATGGGGGCCAGGTTGTGCGGCTGGTGCAAGGGGGCCAGCGGCACCAGCCTCCGTAGCGCCGCCAGGACGTCGGCGTCGACGCGCAGTGGGGCTGCATACTGCGTCCCGCCATGCACCACCCGGTGCCCGACGGCCTGCACCGGCGTTCCGCGGAGGAGCTCGCGGGCCGTCCGGATGATTTCGCGCGTGGCCGCCGGGTGGCCGAACCCCTCGGCCGGCCAGCTCCGTTCCTCCACCACCGTCCCCTTCGCATCCACCACCCGCAGGCGGGGCGCCACCCCCAGGCGCTCCACCACCCCTCGGAAGAGGAGGGCCTCGGAAGTCCCGGCGTCGTACAGGGCAAACTTAATACTCGACGAGCCGGCATTGAGAACGGCCACACACCCCTGCATCTTGCTGCTCCCCCGGGAGGGCGCTCTGCGACGCCGTGTGCGCCGCCTTCCCCTCACGCGATGATGTTGGCGCCCCCGTCCACGTACACCGTGCCACCGGTGATGCGACGTGCGAACGGCGTGGCCAGATAGGCGCAGGAGAAGCCCACGTCCATGATGTCCACCAGCTCGCCCAGGGGCGCCTTCTGCGCCGCCTCGTTCAGCAGCAACTCGAAGTCCTTGAGGCCCGAGGCGGCACGCGTCTTGAGCGGGCCCGGGGAGATGGCGTGTACGCGGATGCCGGCCGGTCCCAATTCAAAGGCCAAGTAACGACAGGCCGCCTCCAGCGCGGCCTTCACCGGACCCATCACGTTGTAGTTGGGCACCACCCGGCTGGCGCCGTAGTAACTCATCGCGAACAGCGTCCCTCCGGCCTTCATCAGCGGCGCGGCCAGCTTGGCCATTCGGACGAAGGAGTGACAGGAGACGTCCATGGCCTTGGCGAAGCCCGCTGCCGAGCAGTCGAGCAGCCCGCCCTGGAGGTCCTCCTTGGGGGCGAAGGCGATGGAATGCACGAGGATGTCGAGCTCCCCCCATTGCTGACGGACGCGCTCAAACACCGCTTCCAGCTGACCAGGGACGCTGACGTCCAGGGGCGCGGTGATGGCGGCACCGAGTTCCCGGGCCAGGGGCTCGACGTAGGGCCGGGCGCGCTCGTTGAGCCAGGTGATGGCCAGCTCCGCGCCCGCCATCCGGAAGGCCTGGGCACAGCCGTAGGCAATCGACTGGTCGTTGGCGATGCCCACCACCAGCGCCTTTTTTCCGGCAAGAACAGGTCGAATGGGTTCGGCCATGAAGACTCCCTAGCGGATGGCCGCCCCGACGCTGGCCCTTTGCCACGCGGCCACCAGCGACGCCACCGCGCAGGAGGCGAGCCGCGTCAAAAGCGCATCGGCGCGGCTGGTGAGGATGATGGGCACGCGGGCTCCCAGGACGATGCCCGCCGCGTCGGCGCCGGCCAGGAAGGACAGACTCTTGGCCAGCATGTTCCCCGCCTCGAGGTCCGGCACGACGAGCACGTTGGCTCGCCCCGCGACGGGGGAAATGATTTTCTTGATGGCCGCCGCCTCCGGGCTGATGGCGTTGTCCAGCGCCAGCGGGCCGTCCAGGACGGCGCCGGTAATCTGCCCTCGGTCAGCCATCTTGCACAGCGCGGCGGCCTCCAGCGTCGAGGGCACCGCCGGGTTGACCGTCTCCATGGCGCTCAAGATGGCCACCCGCACGTCGGTGACGCCCATGGCGTGCGCCAGGTCGATGGCGTTCTGCACGATGTCGACTTTGTCCGCCAGCGTCGGCGCGATATTCACCGCCGCGTCGGTGATGATGAGGGCATCGGGATGCCCGGGGACGTCCATGATGAAGCAGTGGCTGATGCGCCGCGCGGTGCGAATGCCGGTCTCGCGAGCCACCACCGCTCCCATCAGCTCGTCGGTGTGGAGGCTCCCCTTCATCAAAGCGTCGACGCGGCCCGCCCGCACCAGCGCCACCGCCTTGGCGGCGGCGTCGTGGCTGTGCGCCGCGTCCACCAGTTCCAGGTGCCGCACATCCCAACCCCGCTTCGCCGCCACCTCGCGGATGCGCGTCGCGGGGCCCACCAGCACCGGCTGGATGAGCTTCAGGCGACAGGCCTCGAGGGCGCTCTCGAGCGACACCTCATCGCAGGGATGCACCACCGCGGTGGTGACCGCCGGCAGCCGCTGCGCCGCCTGGATGAGGCGCTGGTACTTCTCGTGCCCGGCTGGCTTGGCCTCAGGCATGGACCGTCTCGGGCCGGAGCGGCACCTCGCCCTCCGCGTCAAAGACGGCCTCGACGTCCACCAGACGCCGCTGGCCCGCCGGGGACAGCGCGCCCCGGGCCGAGAGCATGCGCTGCACCAGCTCCAGCCCCGCTCGGCGTTCCGCCCGTCCCCTCGGCAGCAGCTTCGGAAGCGTCCTGAGGGCGCGCTCCTGGTCGAGGTCAAGGAGGAGGAACTGCGTCTTGACCACTTCCTTGAGCTGCGTCGGGCTGAGCCGGGTGCCCGCCGGCTGGGCGGCCCGGAGGGCCCTCAGCATCGCCAGGCCGCGCTCATCGGCACTTCCTTCTGGAAGGCGGATGTACAGCACGGCACGGACGAGGGCCTCCGCCAGGCCCCCGCGCTCAAACCGCTGCTCCAGCTCGGCCCGGCGCTGCGTCCCAGCCGGCGGCCGGGACTTGCTTCCTTCCACGCTTTGGCCCGAGGGAGACGCCGGCGGGTTGAGGCCCACCAGCGCTTGGAGCAGGGGCGAGCCATAGACGTTGAGGAAGATGGCCTCGCTCATCGCGTCGCGGGCCGCCCCCAGCCCCTCCAGGGCGTACGCCACGCCCGAGGACACCGCCGCCTCCACGGTGGAGAAGGGGTTGCCCTTGCTCGCCGGTGTCCGCGTCGTCCGGACCCAGTCGGCCAGCCCCTTCACCGGCCACATCAGCGGGTTGCGGTCCGAGAACCAGGCGAAGCGCATCCGGTGCGGGTGCAGCTGTCGGAGCGCCTCCGCCACCGGGCCTGGGAAGAGCGACCGCATCCACCGGCCGGCGGTGGCGCGGTAGAGACCTAGGTTCACTTCCGAGACGCGCGCCGCGGTGGCAAAGCGACGCTCGTCCTCGGGGCTATTGGTGCCGAGGGCGCGAATGTCCGCCAGCGTGCGTGCTTCCAGCCGGAATAGGTATTTACCCTCGATGAGCTCCGGGTTTCCGATGTCCTCCTCCACCTCGGTGATGACCGCCTCGTAAAGGCCCGGAGGCATCAGGTCGATGAGCTCCATGCAGCTGGCGATTTCTGCGTGCTGTTTGGTGGCCACCTTGCCCGACACGAAGATGCCCAGGTGGCCGATGCTTTCGTGCAAGGTGTAGACAATCGTCTGGCTGTTGGCCGCAATCTCCTTCTCGTCGCGGTAAAGGTCGGTCACCCAGCCGAGCGCCTGTTGGGGCGGGGTGATGTTGTCGCCCCAGGAGCACAGGACGACAATGGGCGAGGTGATGTTGCGCAGGTCGATGGTCTGGCCGTCCGAGGTACGAAGCTCACCGGCGGTGAGCTTGTTGCCAACGAAGAGGTTATCGGCAATCCATTGCATCTCTTCGGCGTTCAGCAGCACCGGGCTGCCCCACCAGGTTTCGAAGTCCAGGAACCGGGGCGCCTCGGTGTCGACCTTGGAATAGACGTTGTAGATTTTTTTCCAGTAGGTATTGGCCGGGTCGAGGGATTCGAAATTCGCAATCAGCTGCGCCCCGTCAAAAATGCCGCCCCCGACGTCACCGGCCAGCGCCGTGAGCCACGTGCCGCCCAGCAGTCCACCCAGGTAGCGCAGCGGATTTTTCCCGCGCACCCCGGCCCAATAAGACAGCGGTGAGCCGGCCACCAGTACCGGCCCCGTGAGTTCCGGCCGGAGAGCGGCCATCATCAATATCTGCCAGCCGGCCTGACAGTTGGCGATGACGACGGGCTTACCTTCCGCCTCCGGATGGCGAGCGGCCACCTCCTCGACGAAGGCCGCCTCCGCGCGGCAGACGTCCTCCACCGTCTGCCCGGGCACCGGCTCCGTCGAGAAACCGATGAAATAGCAGGGGTGCCCGGCGGCCAAGGCGACGCCGATTTCGCTGTCCTGCTTCATTCCTCCGATGCCCGGGCCATGGCCGGCGCGCGGGTCAACGACGATGAAGGGGGGCTTCCTGGCGTCTATCCGGGTGCCCACCGGCGGGACAATGCGGGCCAGCAGGTAGTTGACTGGCCGCGGAAGCGTGCGTCCGTCGCGAATCAGCTCAGCCTGGAAGCTCAGGACGTGCGGGACCTCGCGCGCCTGGTGCTCGAAGTACGCGTTGCCTCGCTGACGAAGCACGTCGAGAAGCAGGACGGAACGCTGGCAGGCGTCGCGCCAGTACTCGCCCACCGCGCCAACCTCCGGTAAGGCCGTCATGTCCCTCTCTCCTCTCCAGCCCCCTCGCCTGTCTGTCCGTGCAAGCGCAACACCACGCGTCAGCAGGGCCCAACTCTCTGGAACGTCACGCCCTTTCGGCGCTTCCGTCCTCAGTGCAGGCGCAGAAGCCGGGCGCTGGGAAGCGGCCTAGCGCAAATTCTGCTGCCCCCGCGCCGTCCAAGGCTGCCCTGCCCGCTTGGGGGGCGGCGTCGTCCCCCCGGGGAGGTTTGCTGCCTTCCGGGGGGTGCCCTCTTGTCGTGGGGTATCCGGACTTCGTGGTGGCGCTGCTTTCCGCGGGAAAGCCGGAGGGCCAGCTTCACGTCGCGGGCCTTCCTTCGCCAACTCGAAAAGAGGCCCCCAGGGACGCCCGGGCCTCCCAACGCCGGTCACGCGCCTTTCTTCGGGAGGCGACTGCTGCGGAGGGCCGTCGAGGCCGTGGAGTTGCTGTGGCGGGAAGGGTGGTGGAGGTGAAGGTGCGGGCCCAACCAGCGGGCGAGGGGTTGCGCCAAACCGCGCTAGAGTGGGCACCGGTTGTTTGCGCTCCGCCCCAGACGCCTGTGCCGGCTGCTTTTCCCGCTCGCGCTCTTCACCGGTTGCGCCGGCGACGCCCCGCCCCCGCCGCCCGCGCTCACCGGTGGCGTGCTTGCGCCCACGCCCGACGCGATTTTGGCGATGGGTTCCGGCGCTGCCACCCCGCTCATCCAGGCGCTGGCCCGAGCCTACGCCGCAGCACACCCTGCCCTCCCCGTGCGCGTCGAGCCAAGCGTCGGAAGTGCAGGCGGAGTGGCCGCTGCGGCCGACGGGGCGGTCGACTTAGGGCTGGTGGGGCGAGGGCTGCGCCCCTCAGAGGCCTCTGTCCTGCAGCTGGTGCCGCTCGCGCTGGATGCGGTGGTACTCGCCACGGCGCCGGACGTTGAACGGGAGGGCCTGACGCGCGAAGAGCTCCGCGGGCTCTACGCCGGCGAGCGCTCGAGCGGCCTGACGCTGCTGTTACGGGACGCCCAGGAGACCGCCAACGACGCTCTGGAAGGCGCCTTTCCAGAGCTGCGGCCGCTGCGCGAGTCGGCCGCGGCCTCGGCCCGCTTCCGGGTGCTCGAGCACGACGACGCGATGGCGTATGCGCTGCTCACCACGCCCCATGGCGTCGGCGTCTTCAGTCTCGGGGCGCTCCTCAGCTGGAGACTGCCCTTGCATGCGCTGGCACTCGATGGCCTCCGCCCCTCGGTGCAGGCCCTCGCTGCCAAGCAGTGGCCGGCCGTCCGGACGGTGGCGGTGGTGTACCGCCCCGAGCGCCGCACCCGCCTGGCGCCCTTTCTCGCCTTCGTCGCCTCGCCCGAAGGCCGGGCGGTAACTCGCGCCGCCGGCTACTTGCCGCTCCCCGAGGGCCTGCGGTGATTCGCGTCGACCTCGCCCGCCCCTTCGCGCGCCGCCTCATCCCGCTGGTGCTCGTCAGCTCCGGCCTCTTCGCCCTGGCCGTGCCACTGGCCTTTCACCTGGAAGGGCGCCGCGAGCTCGCCAACGGAGCGCGCGCTGCCGCCGGCCAAGTCGCTCGTGTGGTGGAACGCGCCATGAGCGCTCGGCCACTGCTTTGGCGTTACGACGCCGCGAAGCTGGCCGAGCAGCTGCAGGACACCGGCCTCGGCCACCTCGACGGGCTGGAGGTGCATGACGGGGCCGGGCGGCGCGTCGAGCTGGGGAGCCGTCCGCCGGGGTGGGCGGTGTGGGGCCGCGCCGACATCGTCGTGGCTGGCCAGGGGCTCGCCTCGGTGTGGGTGGCCCAGGGCCTCGGGCCACTGTGGGCCAGCACCGGGGTGGTGGCACTCCTCTGCACACTCTTGGCGCTCCTCCTCGGCAGCGCGCTCTACCTGTACCCGCTGCGCACGGTCAGCCGCGCCGAGTCGCGCATTGCCGCGCTCCTGGCCGAGCGCCGCGTGGCGCTGCAGGAGGAGGAGCGACGGCGCATCGCGCGCGAGCTGCATGACGGAGCGGGACAAGCGCTCACGGCCGCTCGGCTCCAGCTGTTGGCCTTGCGCCGGCAGGGCGTGAGCGCCCCGGCGGCCGCGGCGGTGGAGCGGCACCTGGACGAGGCCCTGGAGGAGGTGCGGCGCTCCACGTCCGCCCTCCTGCCGGCGCCCCTCGCCGAGCTGGGACTGCTCGGCGCGCTGGAGCGCCACTGCGCCACATTCTCCCAGGCCACCGGGGTGGACATCGCGCTGGTGGCCCCCGGCTTCTTTCCTGAGCTGCCAGTCGCTCTTCAGACGGCGGTGTACCGCATTGCTCAGGAGGCGCTGCACAACACCGTGCGGCACGCCGCCGCCACGCGCGCCATCGTCCGCCTGCACGCCGACGCCACCACGCTGGCACTCGAAGTCGACGACGACGGGCGAGGGTTTGCCGAAGCGGCCAGCTGCCAGTCCATTCGCGAGCGCGTGGCCGGCCTGGGCGGCGCGGTGGAGTGGCCCGAGCTCGGCACCGCCCGTCTGCGCATTACGCTTCCTCTCGACGGAGGTGGCGGGTGATTCGAGTCGTCGTCGCCGATGACCATGAGGTGGTCCGCGCCGGGGTCCGGGCCGTCCTGGCCTCCGAGCCAGACGTCCAGGTGGTGGGCGAAGCCATGGACGCAGCCAGCGCCATGGAGCGGCTGGCCAGTCTCGCTCCAGACGTGCTTCTGCTCGACCTCGGGTTGCCGGGCGATGGGGTGACGGTGCTGCGGGCCGCCCAAGAGCGCTGGCCCGGGACCCGCGTGCTGGTGCTGTCCATGCACGCGGACGGCTCGCACGTCCGAGCCGCGCTCGACGCCGGCGCCACCGGCTACGTGGTGAAAGGCGCCGGCGTGGAAGCACTCGTTTCTGCGCTGCGCGCGGTGGCCTCCGGCGGGAGGTTTCTGGACGAGGGCGCAGCACGGGCCCTCCAGGAGCCCCCGGCGGAGCCGGACCTCACCTGGGAGCGGCTCACTCCGCGGGAACGGCTGGTCCTCAGACGCGTGGCCGAGGGGCGCACCAACCGTCAAATCGCCGCCGAGCTGGCGCTGTCCCACAAGACAGTCGACAGCCACCGCGCCAATTTGATGCGGAAGCTGGGCGTCCGCGACGCGCAGGGCGTCACTCGTTTCGCCATGCGCCATGGCCTTCTTCCCGAGGACTAACCCTGGGGGGTGGTTGCCAGGAGGCCCATTCGTCGCCATCCTTCGGGCGCCCATGGCTGGCCGCTTCCCTCCTCCCCGCCCAGCGCCAGCAACGCTGGACCCGGTGGACGAGTCTTCCGAGGAGTCGTTTCCGGCCAGCGACCCGCCCGGTTGGACGGGCGTCCTCGGGGCAGACGGGGAGGCGGACCCCTCCCCGCCGGCTCGCCCGCGCCCGGCGGCGAGGGCAAAGGCTCCCAAGCCCGCTGGCCCGAAAACAGGCACCAAACGCCGCCGGCGGCGCTAGGCGGGGAACGCGGACCGGCGCCCGGGCCCTCGGGGGCCACCTTTGGGTGAGCCCCCTCGGACGGACTGGCCGCTTCCTTGGGCCCGGCCCGGCCGGCGGTAAACTGGGGGCGCCATGAAATTCACCCCCCTCGACATCCGCCAAAAGCGCTTCACCACCACCTTTCGCGGCCTAGCTCGCCGGGACGTCCAGGCATTCCACGAGCTGTTGGCGGCCGAATTCGAGGAGGTGGTGAAGGAGAACATCGCGCTGAAGGAGGAGCTGAAGCGGCTGCAGGGGCAGCTCGAGCACCACCTCGAGCGGGAGCGCACGCTGCAACAAACCATGGTGACGGCCCAGCGCGTCTCGGACGACCTCAAGGGGGTGGCCAAGAAAGAGGCCGACGTCATCGTCTCCGGCGCCGAGTTGCAGGCGGAGAAAATCGTCCACGCCGCTCACCAGCGCCTGGTGCAAGTCATAGAAGACATCAACGAGCTCCGCCGGCAGCGGACGCAATTCGAGTCCCATCTCCGGGCAGTCATTGACGCTCACACGAAGCTGCTGGAGGCCTTTCAAAGCCCGACCGTCTCCGGCGACGAGCCTCGCATCGAGGACAACATCAGCTTCCTCGCCCCAAAGAAGGCCGGCGGGACCGACAGCTGAGGCCGGCAGCCCCCTCCGGCTGCGTGCGTGCCGTGCCAGGCGGCTCGGAATTGCTCATTCGGGCCAAGCCGCGCTCTTCCCGCTCCGAGGTACTCGGCGTCCGCTCGACTCCTTCGGCGGGCGAGGTGCTGGAAGTCCGGCTGACGGCGCCCCCGGTGGACGGCGCGGCCAATGCCGAGCTCCTCAGCACGCTGTCTCAGGCCTTGGGTATTCCCCAACGGGACTTGCGGCTTGCGCAGGGCGCGGCCGGACGAACCAAACGGGTGCGAATTACCGGACTGGCGCCGGCCGAGGTGCGCACTCGGCTCCGTCTGCAGGCCGAGCCAGCGGGGGGCCGTTAGGCGGCCAGCCCGACCGGGACCCGGAATTCGAAGCGCGTCCCCTGGCCGGGCGCGCTCTCGCAGCGGACCGAGCCCCCATGTTCATCGGCGATGCGCTTCACAATGGAGAGACCGAGCCCCGTCCCCTCGGCTCGCCCAGCGGTACTGAAGGACTCGAAGAGGCGGTTGGCAATCTCCGGCGGAATGCCCGGGCCGTCGTCTTCGAAGCGCAGGACGAGGTCGTCCTCCTCCCGGTCGATGCTGAAGAGGAAGTTGCCGCCTTCGGGCATCGCCTCCACCGCATTCCGGGCGATGTTGAAGACCACCCGGCGGAGTTTGCTCTCGTCGAAGCGGGCCGGCCCGGTGTAGCGCGGCACCACCTGCAAGCGGACGGGGGACTTGCGAAACTCCTGTCGAAGGTATTCCTCAATCTCCGACGCGAACTTCTGCAGGTAGACCTTCCGCAGGAAGAGCTCGCGCTCCCCGCGGGCAAAGGCGAGCGTCTCTCGCATCATTCCGTTGAGGTGCTCGAACTGTTTGTCCACCACGGACAGGTAAGCCTGGCGCTGCTTCTCGTCGGGCTCGGCTGACATCAGCTCGGTGTAGCCGCTGATGACGGTGAGTGGGGTGCGGAAGTCGTGCACCACCCCGGACAGCATTTGGCCGATGGCGGCCAGCCGCGCCCGGCGCTCCCCCTCCTCGCGGTTTCGCCGCAGCTGGATGGCCCGCCCGGCCTGACCGGCCAACAGCGTCGCCAGCCGTTCGTCGGTCTCAGTGAAGCCACCGGGCTTGTTGAGGAGCTCCAGCGCGCCCACCACTTGGTCCTCGGTCCGGATGGGCACACACAGGACGGCGTCCGTTTTCACGCCGAGCCTGCGGGAAAGGCTCTCGTCGTAATGCGGCGAGGCCTGGGCAAGCGTCACCCGCACGGCTTGGCCGGTGAGCGCCACGTGCCCGGCGATGCCCTGGCCTGGCCGCAGCTTGACCGCCTTGAGCGACTCGGCCTTCTCGCCGGTGACGCTCTTGAAATAGAGAGCCCCAGCATCCTGCTCGGCCAGGAGAATGGAAGCGGCCGAAGCGCCCAGGGTGGCGGTGGCTTTGGCCAGGATGCCGTCCAGCAGGTCGCTCTGCTTCTCAGCCGAGCTGACCGACTTTTCCACCTCGAAGAGGAGGTCCAGGTCCTTCAGCGCCTCAGACAGCTCGGATTTGGCCTTCCGCAGCTCCTCATTCTGGGCTCGGAGCTCCTCGTACAACAGCACGTTGTCCAGCACCGCAGCAATTTGCGTGGCCACCGCTTCCACCAGCGCCAGGTCGTCCGGGGTGAAGGCGTTGACGCGGGTGTGCAGCACCTCCACCACACCAAGAATGCGGCCGCTCACGTGCTTCAGCGGGACGGCCACCATGCTGCGGGTGCTGAAGCCAGACTGCCGGTCGATGTTGGGGTGAAAGCGGCTGTCGGAGTAGGCGTCGCCCAAAAGCAGGCTCTCTCCGCTGGCCACCACGTGACCAGCAATTCCAGTCCCCAGCGGGAGGCGAATCTCGTCCAGCGAGGAGCCCCGCAACACCCGGCTCCACAGCTCCTGCTTCTGGGCGTCGAGCATGAAGAGGGTGGCCGCTTCGGCCCCCAGCAGCGAGCTCAGTCGTTCGACCACCGTCCGCAGAATGGCGTCAACGTCGCGTGCCGAGGCCAGGGTGGTGCCAATCTCCAGCACCGCGCTAAAGCGCTCCGCCTGCCGCAGCACGGCGGATTCGAGTTCCTGGAGTTTGTCGGTGAGCCCGCTCAGCAATCCGGCAGGGGAGCCCGGTTCGGCGGACTTGAGGCGCTCGGCCATCGTCGAGTGAAGGACTCTAGCCCGGGGAGCCCCATAGCGTCGCATTCTTGCCCTGTGGTTGGGCGGACCCCCGGGGGGGTCTAGTGCGCATCCGCCCAGCTCTTCCCCACCCCCAAATCCACCCGGAGAGGAACGCGTAGGGTGGCGACCCCCGCCATCGCCGTGCGGACGAGCGCCGAGGTCTCCTCCAACTCTTCAGCGGGCGCCTCGAGCAGCAGCTCGTCGTGGACCTGGAGCAGCATTCGGCTGCGCAGGCCGCGCTCGCGCAGTGTGGTGTCAATGCGCAGCATGGCCATTTTGATGAGGTCGGCGGCCGTGCCTTGGATGGGCATGTTGATGGCAGCTCGTTCGGCGGCTTGCGCGGTGGCGCGGTTGGCCGAGTGCAAGTCCTCCATCAAGCGACGTCGGCCGAAAAGCGTCTCCACCACGCCGGTGCGCCGGGCCTGGGCCACCGTCTCCTCCAGGTAGCGGCGGATGCCGGTGTAGCGAGCGAAGTACCGCTCGATGATGGCGGCCGCTTCCTCCTGGGGGATGTCCAGACGGGTGGCCAACCCGTAGGGGGACAGCCCGTAGGCGATGCCGAAGTTGACCATTTTCGCCACCCGGCGCTGCTCGCCGGACACCTGGGCCGGCGGCACACCAAACACTTCAGCGGCGGTGCGCTGGTGGACGTCCTCGTCGGCCAGGAAGGCCTCGAGCAGCGCCGGGTCCTGGGCAATGTGGGCCAGAATACGCAACTCAATTTGGCTGTAGTCGGCCGACAGAAGGCTCCAGCCCGGGTCGGCGACGAAGGCGCGCCGGATGGAACGGCCAATGTCGGTCCGAATCGGGATGTTTTGCAGGTTGGGGTCCGACGAGGAGAGTCGACCGGTGGCGGTGGCCGCCTGGTGAAAGGTGGTGTGCAGCCGGCCGTCGGTCGCCACCAGCGGGCCGAGCGCATCGAGGTAGGTGCTCTTCAGTTTGGACAGCATCCGGTAGTCGAGCAGCACCTTCGGCAGCGGGTGCTGCTCGGCCAGCTTTTCGAGGACGTCGGCATCGGTGGAGGGTCCGGTCTTCCCGCGTTTGAGCACCGGCAGCTTCAGTTCGCTGTACAGCACCTGGGCCAGCTGCGCGTTGCTGTTGACGTTGAATTCATGGCCAGCGAGGCGCTGGAGCTCCGCCTCCTGGGCGACGCATTGGCCATCCACCTCGCGGGAGATGGTACCCAAGACGTCCCGGTCAATTCGGACGCCGAAGCGCTCCATTCGACTCAAGACCGAAACCAGCGGAAGCTCGAGCGTCCGGGCCAGCTGCCCCAGCTGGGCACTGTCCACCTCCGTCCACAGCTGCGCCGCCAGACGACGGACCGCCTGGGCGCGCGCCCCGAAGCCCTCGGCCACCTCCTCGCTGAAGCGCTCCCCGAGCGAGGCGGCCTCCTTGCGGCCGGCCGCAGTCTGCAAGGCGGGTGGGAGCTCGAGCCGGAGCCGTTCTCGCGCCAAGTCCTCCAGCGCGTGCTCGCGACGTGAAGGGTTGAGCAGGTAACTGAGCAGTTCCACATCGCCCCGCACTCCGGCCAGCTCGACGCCGAGGGTGCCGAGCAGGTTGCCCAGCGTCTTGAGGTCGTGCCCGTCTTTGCCCACGCTTGGGTCGGCAAGCAGCGGGCCGAGCAGCGTTTGAAAGTCCGCCAGAGGGAGGTTTTCTCCCTGGTGGCCGAGCGGCAGGTAGACGACGTCCTCGTCGAAGGCCAAAGCCAGCCCCACCAGCTTCCCAGTAGCGGCGTGGCCGTAGAAGGCCGGAACGACGGCGGCACCCGAGCGCCGCAGCGCCTCGAGCACAGGAGCCAACTCCTCGGCGCGGCGCACCACGCGTGTCTGCCGCAGGGCCAGCGCCGGCTGCGGCGAGGCCGGCATTTCCTGTAGCAGCTTGTAGAACTCGAGCTCGGTGAAGAGGGCACGGGCGGCCTCGCCGAGAATGGGCCGACGCTCGAGCTGGGAGATGTCGGTGTCGATGGGCAAGTCATCCCGGACGGACACCAGCTGCTTGGAACGGCGTAAGGAGTCGGCGTGGGAGCGCAGGGCTTCTCGCGTCTTCGGCTTTTTCACCCGGTCCACTTGGGCGAGGAGCGTTTCCACGTCGCCAAATTCCTGGATGAGCTCCACCGCCGTCTTCGGCCCGATGCCGGGGACCTTGGCGACGTTGTCGATGGGGTCGCCGACCAGCGCCAGGTAGTCCCGCATTTGGCCGGGAGCCACGCCAAAGCGCTCGCGCGCCTCTTTCGGGCCGGTGTGCCGGTCGAACATCGGGTCATAAAGGGACACCTGGTCGTTCACCAGCTGGACCAAGTCCTTGTCGCCGGTGACGACTTGGACGCGGTACCCCTGCTCGCGCGCGGCCCGGACCAGCGTGGCGATGACGTCGTCTGCCTCCCAACCGGCAAACTCAAGCACTGGCACCTGGAGCACCTGCACCACCCGACGCACCAACTCGAATTGTGGAATGAGGTCCGGTGGCGGGCCAGGCCGGTTGGCCTTGTAGCTTGGGTCAATCTCCTGCCGGCCGGTGCGGCTCTCCTTGTCAAAGCACAGCGCCAGGTGGGTCGGTTGAAGCTCGCGGATGGTTTTGAGCAGCATCCGGGTGAAGCCGTACACAGCGTTGGTGGGGACGCCGCGACTGGTGCTGAGGCTCTGGATGGCGTGGTAGGCGCGGAAGATGAAGCCCGACGCGTCGATGAGCGTCAGCAGAGGAGCTG
>JBKQJL010000187.1:0-35653 GCA_052147975.1 Myxococcaceae bacterium | reverse complement strand
CTCGCCGGTGGCCGAGTCGAGGTTTCCGGTGGGCTCATCGGCCAGCAACAGCGAGGGCTCTGTCACCAGCGCCCGGGCAAGGGCCACCCGCTGGCGCTGCCCACCGGAGAGCTCGTTGGGCCGGTGGTGGACACGGTTGGCCAACCCAACCTTCTCCAGGGCCGCGGTGGCGCGCGCATGCCGCTCCCGGGAGCGCAAGCCCCGGTACACCAGCGGCAGCTCGACATTGGCCTGGGCCGTTTCCCGCGGTAACAGCTGGAAGGTTTGAAAGATGAAGCCAATCTCCTGGTTTCGAATGTCGGCCAGCGCGTTGTCCGACATTCCGCTCACGTCCTTGCCGTTGAGGATGTAGCGGCCAGCGGTGGGCGTGTCGAGACAGCCGAGGACATTCATCAGGGTGCTCTTCCCAGAGCCGGATTGGCCGATGATGGAAGTCCATTCCCCCTTTTGGATGCTCAGGCTGACGCCGTCCAGGGCGTGCACCTCCTCCGAGCCGACCTTGTAGTAGCGCTTGATGTCCTCGAGGTGGATGAGCATGCCTAGCCCTGGGTCGGCGCGTGCGGACCCGGGCCCCCTGGGCCGCCGGGCTGCATCTCCTTCAGGTGGTCGCCGTCCTTCAAGTCCTTGGAGACGGTGCGGAAGGGACCCTCCACCACTTTCTCCCCGTCCTGGAGGCCCTCCAGAATCTCCAAGTCGGTGTCCGAGGCGATGCCAGTCCGGACGCGCCGGATGTGCGCCCGGTTGTCCGAGTCCACGACGAAGACGACTTTGGCCAGCGTCTCGCGGCTCCGCTTGGCCGTGAGTTGGGTGTTGGCCTCGACCGCCGTCTTCGTCTCGGGGAGCAGCTTTTCTGGCCGGACGGTGACCGCCTGAATGGGGACAATGATGGCGTCGCCGCGGGTCTCGGCGGTGATGCGGACCTCGGCCGACATGCCGGGCAGCACCCCGGCGGGCCGGTTGTCGAGCAGCACCTTCACCGGGAAGGTGGTGACCTCGGACTCGGTGCCCGGGTTCTTGATGGTCGCCTTCTGGGCAATCTCCACCACCGCGCCTTCGAAGGTTTGCCCCTCCAGCGCATCGACGCTCAGCTCCGCGCGCTGGCCCGGCTTCAAGTACACCACCTCGTGCTCGCCGACCTCGATTTTGACTTCCATGTTGTTGAGCGCGGCGACGGTCATCACCGTGTCCTCGCTGAAGTCCGAGCCGCGGACCCGCTCGCCAACCTCGCGCGACAGCTCGATGACGTTGCCGTCGATGGGGGAGATGAGCTCGGTGCGTGCGACGCTGGTTTCCGCCTGCTCGTAGGTCGCCAGGTTGCTGGTGTACTTTTCGCGCGCCGAGTTGAGACGGGCCACCGCGCCCTCGTAGTTGGACTTGGCCAGGTCGAGCTCGGCGCCCGAGGACATGCCGCGGTCGGCCAGCGTCTTGGTGCGCTTGAGCTCCTGCGTGTACCGGTCGACGTCGACCTGGGCGCTGGCGATGTCGCTTTTGGCCGCGTTGGCCGCGGCCAGCGCCTGCTTGGCCTGAGCGATGAAGGGCCGGGCGTCGATTTTGGCCAGCACCATTCCCTTCCGCACCGGGTCGCCGTCCTTGACGAAGCGCTCGATGAGGTCCCCGGAGAGGCTGGAGGAGATTTTTACCGTCGTCACCGACTCGATTTTTCCGGCTCCCACCACCACCCGCGAGATGGTGGCCTTTTTGGCCTTGGCCGTCTGCACGTCGACCGCTGGCGGCGGACGGTCCTTGAGCCCTGCAATGGTGATGGCCACCACCCCCACCACCAGCAACCCCAGAATCAACCCCTTCCACCACGTCATGGCTGCTCTCCGTTGCTGAGGGTCCCCATCGCGCGTGCAAGGTTGGCTTTCGCGTTTTCGACGTTGGCCTTGGTCTGCAAAAGGCTTAGCTCCGCCGACAACAGCTTCACCTGTGCATCACGAACGTCCAGGGTGTTGCTTGCACCGGCGTTGAAACGCTCCTGGAAGTACTCGAGATTCTTCACCGCCACCTCGCGGTTCTCGCTCAAGACATCCAACGCCTGCATCTGGTTGGTGAGCAAGTCCAAGGCCGTGCGCACCTGGCCGCTGACGTCGAGGAGCGCCTGGCGGTAGGTCGCCTCGAAGCCATGTTTCTGCTCCTCCGCTTGACGCGACAGGGCAAACGTCGACATCCCGTCGAAAATGGTCCAGCTGAGATTCAGCTGGCCGGCGAACTGGTTGTACTGGGTGAAGCTGGTGAAGACCGTGCCGAAGTCGTTGGCGGCGTGCGCCCAACCCACGTTGAGGTTGATTCTGGGAAAGAGGTTGCCCTGTTGGATGGTGATGTTGCTCTGCGCCGCGTCAATCTGCGCCGCATCAGCCCGGAGGATGGCCCGCCGGTGCTTGGCCACCCCCTCGGCCACAATGAAGGCCGGCGGCGGAGGGGGCTTCTGCCCAAAGCCCTTGGGCTCGAGGGCCACCAGCTCATCCGTCTCCGCACGCCCCAGCCAAGAGGCCAAGTCGGCCTGCGCCTGCACCACCGCAATGTGCTGCTGAAGGGCGTTGTTGAGGTCCGTGCCGTAGTTGACGTGGGCCGCCAGCGCGTCGCCTTTGATGCCCTTGCCTGCCTCATACAGCGCCTCCGCCCGGTCCCACAGCTCCTTGCTCTTGTGGGCCGTCTCCTCCAGCACGCGCAGCGAGTCCTGGGCGGTGTACAGCACAAAAAAGCGCCGGATGGCCTCGAGCTCGGAGGCATCCGCCTGGTCTTCCGCCAACCCCTTGTTCGCCCGCTCGAGCTCCCCGGCTTGCTTCAGCTGGTACCACTGGACGAGGTTGAAGACGACTTGGGAGAGATTCGCTCCCAGCGAAAAATAATTCACCCAGTACGCCGGCGTGGCCTCCAGAGGAATTCCCTGTCCACCGCCGGTAAAGCCGGTGCGCGCTGGGGTGGCCGAGAACCAACTGCGCTGGCCACCGGCGCTGATGGCGAGTTGCGGCAATAAGTTGCCGCGCTCGAAGGCCACCTGCTCGTACTGCTCGACCCAGGTGAGCTCCGCCTGGATGGCCGCCAGGTTGTTCCGCGCCTCGCTGCGGACCTCATCCAGCGTGATGGGGGTGGCGGCCACCACCACCGAGAGGAGAAGGGCCGTCACCGGCCACCTCCCGAGGTGAGCCCTGGCAAGCCGATGCCGAAGACGCCCAGCTGGGCGAGAAACAACGCCGCCCCGACGAGCAACCCCTGCCGGCGTCGCATGCCCACCACGGCGGCGAAGCCAACGCCCACCAAGAGCGCGGCCCACAAGGTGAAGAAGTCCAACGAAGAGAGAAGGCGCATGAGCTTGGGAGACTGCGTGTGGACGACGAAGGCCAAGGAGGACGGAAGCAGATGCCCCGCTCGGTCCTCACTGAGGGACGACTGCATCAAAGCCATGAGCCCGTAAAGAAACTTGGCCAGGGCAACCGGTAACGTCCCGATGGCCGCCGCGGTGAAAAAGGCGTTGAAGGAGCCTTTCCTCCCGAGCAGCCAGGCGAGCAGCACCAGCACCAGGGCGATGCCAAGGACGGTGAGCGCCGGAAGCACCAGCCCGCCGGCGATGGATGTCACCAGCTTGAGACGCTCGGCCTGTTGAATTTGCTCGGCCAAGTCCGCTTCGGGCATTCCCTTGAGCTGCCCGCTGGCCTCCAAGCCGTGGATGATGGACGGGGCAGCGTTCCAGCGCAGGGCGAACGAGGCGCCAGCGAAGGCGGTGGCCACGGACAACAGCACCACCGGCCACAACGCCCGCCGGGCCTCGATGGCGGCCGGGATGCCCTCTGCTGGGTCGGTCAGTACCTTGGTCAGCAGAAGTGCCATCGTTCGACGCGGCTTACGAGCAGGGGGTGGAAGTGATTGCCGGCTCTGGGAGCGAGCCTGCCAGGAGGCCGAAAACCGCGGTGTTGCGCCCTGTAGCAGAATTTTTGCGGAGGGTGGACCCCCGGGGTAAACGGCAGGGGAGGTTTTTCGCTCCTCGCAAAGCGGCGGGAGCCCCCCACACGTCCCGCCGGCGCGGGGAGGACCGTCAGAGGGATGGTCGACAGCAGCGACTTGGGACAGGTGCTGGCCGAGGCGGACGACATTGCCCGTGCGGTTGGCCAGAAGCTGACGTCGGCCCACGTGGTGCTGGCCCTCTTCACCGTGGACAACCCCGCCGCGCGCCTGTTGCGCGAGCGCGGGGTGGACGAGGACGAGTTGCTCGGGAAGTTGAATGGCACCCCCACCGAGCCGGAGGGGACGCTGGGGGAAGTCCGGACTCGGGCCCAGGACATCGCCCGGCACTGCGGCTCCTCCGAGGTGGACTGCCTGCACCTCCTCATCGCCATCACCCGCGTCCGCTGCGCAGCGCAGACGCTGCTCGGTGCCGCCCGGCTCGACCTGATGCAGCTGCGCAACACCGCCCTCTCCTACTTTCTGAGCGGCCGGATGCCCAGAAAGCTGCTCCAGCGTCTCCCGGTGGCGGTGCCCCACGCCGAGCGCCCCTCGCTGGCCCCGGCTCGCCCGGCCACCGCCGTGGCCTTGGCCACGCCCGCTCCAGCGCCCCTCTCCCCGCGAGCCCTGGTGGACGCCGAGCCGGAGGAAGCCCCCACCCCGGCCTCCCTCCAGCGCCCCCTCGAGGCGCCGGTGCTGAGGGTGGTCCCCAGCCCTGCGGAGGACGGTTTCGGGCTGGACCGCACGGCCTTCCCGCTCCTCACCCAGCTGGGGCGAAACCTCACCGCCGCCGCGCGCGCCGGGCGGCTGGACCCGGTGGTGGGGCGCAACCGTGAAATTGACGAGGTGCTGGACGTCCTCGGCAAGCGCCGGGCCAACAACCCCTGCCTGGTGGGGGACCCGGGCGTGGGGAAGACGGCGGTGGTGGAGGGTGTCGCTCAGCGCCAGGTGGGCGCTACCGGTCGGTTGGGGCAGACACTCTTGGTGGAGCTGTCGACGGCGGACTTGGTGGCCGGGACGTCGCTGCGCGGCTCCCTCTCCGAGCGCCTCAACGGACTCAAAGAGGAGATGCGCCGCGCCGCTGGACGGGTGGTGCTCTTCATCGACGAAATCCACACCCTGGTGGGCGCCGGCTCCACTGGCGAGGGGGCGCAAGACGCAGCCAATGACCTCAAGGCGGCACTGGCCCGCGGGGAATTCCCTTGCATTGGCGCCACCACCCATGACGAGTTTCGCCGCTTCTTCAGCAACGACGCCGCCCTGGAGCGCCGCTTCACCGCCGTGGTGGTGCGCGAGCCGGCGGTGGCGGAGACGGTGGAGATTCTCACCGGCCTGCTCCCGCGCTACGAGCAACACCATGGCGTCAGCTACACCCGAGCCTCGGTGGAGGCCGCCGCCAGTCTGGCCGCCCGTTACGTGACGGACCGCTTCCTGCCGGACAAGGCCGTCTCGGTGGCGGATTTGGCCGGTTCCCGCTGCGCCCGGGCTGGCCGCCGCACCGTGGAGGCCGAAGACGTGGCGCAGGTGGTGGCCGCCATCGCCGGGCTTCCGGTGGAGCGCCTCTTGGTCGGTGACTCGGCGCGTCTGTTGCGGCTGGAGGAGGAGCTCGCGCTCCGGGTGGTGGGCCACGTCGAGGTGGTGGACCGGGTGGCCAAAGTCATCCGCCGCAACTACGCCGGCTTCGCCAGCCGGCGCCCGATGGGCAGCTTTCTCTTCCTCGGCCCAACCGGCGTGGGCAAGACGGAGATGGCCCGCGCCCTGGCCGAGGTGCTGTTTGGCAGCCGCGAGGCCCTGGTGCGGCTGGACATGAGCGAGCTGTCCGAGGCGCACGCCACCGCCAGGCTGGTGGGGGCGCCGGCCGGGTACGTCGGCTACCAGGACGGTGGGCAGCTCACCGAGGCGGTGCGCCGCCGTCCGAGCTCGGTGGTGCTGTTGGACGAGGTGGACAAGGCCCACTCGGACGTCTTGATGGTGCTCCTCCAAGTGCTGGAGGAAGGGCGCCTCACCGACGGACGCGGCCGCTCGGTGGACTTCTCCAACACCGTGGTGGTGTTGACGTCCAACCTGGGGGCGGACGCCTTTGGCAGCGTGCGCCCGCGCGTCGGCTTCGGGGGCGCCTCGCCGGACGCCTCGGACACGGACAGCGCGGTGGCGCAGGCGCGCAAGGCGCTCCCACCGGAGTTGTGGAACCGCCTCGACGACCGACTGGCCTTCCGCCCGTTGCAGCCGGCCGAGCTCGGCCGCATCGCCCAACGCTTACTCGATGAGAGCAGCCGACGACTGGCGAGCGAGCGAGGCATCGCCTTCGTCGCCGATGCGAAGGCCGTCGAGGCGCTCTTGCACTCCGGGTTGGACCCAGCTCTGGGGGCCCGGCCGGTGCGTCGGGCCGTGGAGCGACTGGTGGAGGGGCCTCTGGCCGAGGCCATTCTCCAGGGCGACTTCGGCCCAGGAGACCGCGTCCGGGTGTCTGCCCACGGGGGCACCCTCACCTTCCGCCGCGACGGCGGACGCTAAAAACGGCGAGAGTCCGGACGCACAGAAGCTCTGCTATGAGCGTTGAGGCGCCATGGCCGCTCCCGTCCGTCCCCGCCTTCTGGTGGTTGGCCTCGGCCGGCTCGGCGGAGCCCTCGCCAGCCAATTGCAGGCCGCCGGCTGGCAGGTGCGCGTGCGGACGCGCTCCCCCTCTGGACGGCGGCAGGCCAAGCGGTTGCGCCTTCGCGAGGCCAGCGAAAAGGAGACGCGCGCCGCGCAGCTGTGCTTCCTCACCGTCCCGGACGGCGCGGTGGCCAGTGTGGCGGCCTCGGTGGCCCGAGACATTTCTCCCGCGACCGCGCTGGTGCACTGCGCCGGGGCCCTCAGCTTGGACGTCCTCGCCGCCGCCGCCGCCGGACGGGCCACCGGCTCCTTCCACCCGCTGGTGGCCGTCTCCGGGGCGGACACCCCACTGTCGGGCCACGCCGTGGCCCTGGCCACCCGCTCGCGCTGGCTGTTGCCGCACCTGTTGGCCGTCGCCCGCTCGCTGGGCCTGAGCCCGGTGCGCATCCCCGAGTCCGGACGGGCCGCCTACCACGCCGGCGCGGCGCTGGCCGCCGGCGGACTGGTGGCCCTACTGGACGCTGCGGTGGCCGTTTGGCAGGCGGGCGGCGTGGAGAAGCGGGCCGCCGAGCGCGCGCTCTTGCCCCTCATGCGCTCGGCCCTCGGGGGGGTGGAGTCCCGGGGACTTGTGCGGGGAATGACGGGCCCACTGGTACGGGGAGACGCCGACGTGGTGGAGGCCCACCTGGCCGCCCTGCCCCTGGACGTGCTGCCGCTGTACCGGCACCTCTTCGGGCGCGCGCTGGAGCACCTGGCCCCGAGCCTCAGCCGCCCCTCGGCGCTGCGCCTCCGCGTCCTGCTCGGCCCGGAGCGCCCGCGGCGGCGGCGCACGGCTAAGGAGCCAAAATAATGCGCGGCCCCTGCAGCGCCTGCCGCACTGGGCCGAGCGCCCCGTCGGAGAGGGCTTCGGCCTCCGTCAACCGGCGCATGGCGAGGGTGGAGTCTCCGGCGGCCGCCACTAGGGCCTTGAATTCCTCGAGCAGCGCCAGCGCCGCCTCCTCCATTTGCTTGCCCGGCGCGGACGGCTGCACCGGCTTTCCGGCCTTCTCCGAGAGGTAGGTGGCGTAGCGCGTCAGGGCGGCGGCCATGGCGCGACTGTCGAAAGAGGCCAGCAGGCGCTGCAGTGGCGCCACCGGGACGGTGAGGACGCGGGGCATGCCGGCGCGCCCGAGGCTGGGGTGCAACAGGCCCACCTGTCCCACCTCGAAGACGCCCAGCACGGCGTCGTCCGGCGGGGCCGGCTGCCGGTAGGGGACGGTGTCGAGGTAGAGGAGGAGTGGGTCCGCCCCCTGCTGGGCGGCGCGCACCTCTTCGGCGTCCAGCGGCGGAAAGCTGTCTGGAACGCCAATAAAGAGGAGCGGGAAGACGGCATCCTCCCAAAACTCGTCCGGCGCCGAGCCCGTCCGGTGCGTCGCGGCGAAGAGGTCCGCCAACAGCTCGCCCAGCCGCGGGGCCGCCGCCAGCTGCTCGCCCAAGGGCTTGGCCGGGTCCAGACGCCCGAGGGCGCCCACCAGCTGCTGCTCGAGTTGCGTCCGGGACTCGGGCGCAAGGCGGCTGCCGGCCCGGCCCAGCGCCTCGCGGAGGTCCCGGCCCAGTCGGTCGGGCCGGGCGCCCCACAACTCCTCCAGCCGGCGCTTGTCCAACGCGAGGAATTGCAGAAAGGACGGGTCAAACAGCCGGGCGTAGTCCGAAGGCGACAGCCGCACCGGGGCGCCGGCAGCGGGGGCAAAGCGGGCTTCGGCCAAGGCCCGACGCACGTCCTTGGCGACGTCGTCCAGCCGCGCCAGCTGGGCCCGACGCAGCGCATCGGTGACGGCGGTGAAGGGAGACAGCATCAACACCGCCTCCGGGAAACCCACCATGGCCCCCTCGGGCGACTCGCGCATGGGGAACCAGAAGGCCTTGTCCGTCTCGGCCAGCCGCTGGCCGAAGGCCGCCGCCAGCCCCAGGGCCACCAGCTGGTGCTCGGGGCGCTCCGGGAGGTAGGGGCCCTGCAGCAGCTTGATGACGCCCGCCTCCACCTCGGCCCAGCTGGCGGTCAGCGGGTCGAGCGGCTTGCCCGTCACCTGGGAAAGCGAAGCGGCCAGCTGCGCGAGGGCGGCGTCGAGGTGCGAGGGAGGGCGGGCCATGAGTCGGCTCCATAGCGTAGAACGGAGGCCACGTGGAGATGGGCGCGTCACGCCAGAGGCGACTCGATGCGCGCGCCTGCCCATGCCTGTTGGCGGCGGTCCTGGCCGCCGGGTGCGCCACCGTCAACCCGCGCTTCACCCCCGCCGTCACCGCCTCCTTCGCCAGCCAGGAGGTGCGAAAGCTTCAGACGCCGTCGCTCGAGCTCTATTACCCCGCCGTCCGTCGGGGGGAGGCACTGCGGGTGGCCCAGCGGCTGGAGCACTGCATCGCCCAGCTGCGCACCCTCACCCTCGACAAGGAGCCCCGGGCACGCCTGGTCGTCTACCTCACCACCGCCAACTTCGACAACGCCTATGTCCAGCCGCCCTTCCTCGGGCTTCCGCCGCAGATGGTGCTCGCCAGCCACATGATGCTGGAGCTCTTCGACCTCTTCGACTTCGGCACCAACGGCATTCCGGACATCGCCTGCCACGAGGCCCTGCACTACGTGCAGTTTCAGCAAAACGACGAGCTATGGGCGCTGGTGGACGTCGTCTTCGGAGACGTCTATTCGGCCAACTTCCTGCCGGAAAGCTGGTTCCTCGAGGGGCTGGCCACCTTTTACGAGGGGCGCCTGGACAAGAGCGTCGGCCGGCCGCACAGCCCGCTCTGGCACGGGCTGTTTGAGTCCATCGTCGCTCTCCGAGGCGGCGAGCTCGAGCCCGGCGACCTCATCCTCACCAACCGAGAATTTCTCCCGGTGGGCGCCAACTACCTCACCGGCGAGTACTTCGTGAAGTGGCTGGCCCGCACCTATGGCGAGGAAAAGCTGTGGCAATTCGTCCAGCTGCAGGGCGACAGCTGGCTGTCCCCCTTGGGCGTCACCTTGCGCTTCAAGGAGATTTACGGCCTGAGCATCGGCGCGCTGCTTGCCGAGTATGCCAAGGAGTTGGCCCGCACCAGCCGGCCGCGCCAGCGCCCGGCCAACCAGCGGGTGGTGGATGCGTCCTTGGGGTACTTCGCCCGGGCCACCACGTCCGCCGACGGTCGCCAAGCGGTGGTGCTGGCCGGACTGGACTCGGTGCCGCAACTTCGCATCCGCGGCCCCGACGGCCAGCTGCTGCTGCGCCACCCGCTGACGCCGCTGTTGCCGGTGCGGCCCTACATCGCCTCCAGCCCCCTGGACGTGAGCGGCCTGTGCTTCTCCGCCGACGGCAGCCGGCTGTACTTCGTCCTGGCCGACGTGGCCACGGACTTTACCTCCACCGCCCGGCTGCTCGAGCTGGACAGCGCCACCGGCGCGCTGCTCCGCACCTGGGACAACCTCGAGGGCCTGGGGGGCGGCCTCACCCCGGACGGGCAAAGCTACCTCTACGTCCACAGCGTCGGGGACACCGCCAACATCGAGCGCTTGGAGCTGCAGAGCGGCCAGCGCACTCCCCTCACCCACTTCACCGGCAATGTCACCCTGTCCGGGCCTCGGGCAGCTCCCGACGGGCGCGGGGTGGTGTACAGCCGCCGCAGCGACGACGGTTTTGACCTGTGGCTCCTCTTCCCGGACGGCACCACCCGGCCCCTCACCTCCGACGGGCGCTTCAACTACGACGCCCGGTGGCTCGACGCGACGACGCTAGTGGCCCTCCGGGAAGTGGAAGGCCGTGCCCAGGTGGCCCGCATTGACGCGCGCACCGGGGCCCTGGACGTGGTGACGGACGTCCCCTACGGAGCGCTCGACGCGGCGCCGCTGCCCGACGGCAGACTGGCCCTCGTCAACCGAGACGGCTACGGCTGGACGTTGGACGAGGTGACGCTGCCTCCGCGGCCTTCGCCGCTGCCGGCCGCCTCCGGAGGAGACGAGGGGCCCGAGCCGTCGCTACCGCCGCTGCCCGCGCCGCTCAGCGTCCCGGGCGAGGTGCTGCTGGTGCGGGACGCACCGGCGCCCCCGCTGGAGGACTTTTGGGTGCCCAACCTCCGCACCCCCTTCATCGCCTTCGCCACCCAGTCCACGGCCAACGGCGGGACGCAATTTCTTCCCATTGTGGGCCTGTCTGTGCAGGGCGTCGACCGGCTCGGCCTCAACGCCTACGCCCTCAACCTCTACTACGAGGGAAACACCTCGGGGCCGAGCTTCAGCATCGGCTACGGCAACTACCAGCTGGCGCCCGTCATGCTCACCGTCGTCGGCGCCCGCGCGGCAGCGCCGGGGGTGGTGGACTACAGCCTCACCCTCTCCGCGCAGGACACCTTTTGGACGACGCCCGTCACCTTGAGTCTGCTGCTGCTGCACCGAGACCAGGCGGCCGTGCCGGCGACGCTGCAGGCCACCTTGGGCGGCCCCAGCCTGTCGGCGGTGTACGAGGCCACCGAGACGACGCCCTACGGCGGCATCCGCCTCGGCCTCTTGCTGTCGGGGGAAGCCGCTTACTTCCCAGTGGGGACGCTGCACTTCGGCGATGTGGGGGCCACCCTGGGCGGCTGGCTCCCGTTGCCCTGGTACAACCGCGACAACCTCTTTCTGTCCTTGAGCGGCCGCACCCTCCCCGGCGCGCCGGCCAGGCTGCTGGAGGTGGGTGGGGTGCCGCGCGGCATTTTCGAGGTGCACCCGGGCGTGGACTACAGCCAGCCGGGCCCCAACCTGGCCGTCTTTCCCAACATCTCCTTCGTCGAGCCGCTGCTCGGCTACGAGGACACCACCTTGCGCTGCGACAGCGTCGTCATCGCCGAGGCGCTCTACACCTTCCCCTTCATCATCGACCGCGGGTGGGCCAGCGTGCTGTGGGTGCTGCCGTCCCTCTTTCTCCGCCAGGTGGACCTCCAGGCGTTTGCCAACGTGGCCTGGACGCGCAACGTCGGCTGGAGTGCCCACCAGGCGGTGGGGGCAGCGGTGCTGTTGCGCACCACCTTCGGCGGCGCGCTCGCCCTCTCCTTCTACTACCAGTTTGCCTGGCGCTTCGAGGACGGCCTGGGCGCGCTCAACACCTTCGGCGTGGCGCTGGAGTGAGGCCCTAGCGGTACAGGCCCATGGCCTGGGCGTAGGCCAACACCGCGCGCGGCACGAGGTGGCTGACGTCGCGCCCCGCCGCCAGGGCCTCGCGCACCTCGCTGCTGGAGACGTGGGCCATGGGCGGGCCCACCGCCGCCTCGCACGGGTGGCCAGCGCGGTTGAGCACCAACAGGCGCGCCAGCCCCCGTATGGCGTCTGGCTCCTTCCAGTTGGGAAAGTCCGAGAAGAGGTCGCTGCCCAACACCAGCGTCCAGCGGTGCCCCGGGTAACTGGCGGACAGGTGGCGCAGCGTGTCCACGGTGCGGCCGGCGCCGCCCAAGCGAAATTCGACGTCGGACACCCCCAGCCAGCCGGGGGCGTCGGCGCACAGCAGCTCGCACATGCGGCGGCGGTGCTCGAAAGGCGCCAGGTGCTTGCCGTAGGGGTGGTGGGCGGCCGGGACAAGCCACACCGCGTCCACTGGCTCCGTCGCCCGGACGTAGTGCGCCGCCAACAGGTGGCCGACGTGAGGCGGATTGAAGGAACCGCCGATGAGCGCGACGTCCATGGGCTGGCCGGCCTCAAGCGTAAAGCAGGTATGGCCGGCGCCGCTCGGAAAAGGCCTCCGCCGCGTCGTCGAGGAGCCCGGCCACCTCCACAAACGGGGCGCCCGCCTCCAGCGCGAGCCGGACGCTGTCCGTCCCGCACAGCAAGTCAAACGCCGGCGTCCCGCTGACAAACTCATAGGCGTCGGCGCGCCAGGCAAAGTCCAAGGGCGCGAGCGCTCGGGCAGTGGCCACCGCGGCCAGCCCGGTGCGCACTGGCCGGAAGGCGGCCTTGTCCACCACGTGGAAGAAGGCCCCGGCGCAGCTGGCCCCCCGGTGCTTGTCAAAGGTGGGGGTGAAGGAGACGGGACGGACGGCCAGCCCCGGCAGCCGGAGGGCCCCGAGGGCCACCGCCAGGGCGTGCCCGTCGAGCCAGGGGGCTCCAAATTGCTCGAAGGGCCGGCAGGTGCCCCGCCCCTCGGAGAGGTTGGTGCCCTCCAACAGGCACATGCCCGGGTACACCAACGCGGTGTCCACGGTGGGCATGTTGGGGGACGGGGGAATGAAGTGCAGCCCGGTGTCCGCCCAGGCCATGCCCCGCGTCCACCCCTCGCACGGCACCACCGTGAGCTCCGTGCCCCAGCGCTGCTCGGCCTCCAGCAGCCGAGCCAGCTCGCCGGCCGTCATCCCATGGCGCGCCGGCACGTCGTACAGGCCGACGAAGGAGCGAAACGCAGGCGCGACGTGGTTTCCCTCCACCAACAGCCCGCCCAGCGGGTTGGGCCGGTCGAGGACGACGAAGGCCACGCCCGCCTGGGCGCAGGCCTCCATGGCCAGCGCCATGGTGGCCAAGTAGGTGTAGTAGCGCGCTCCCACGTCCTGGACGTCGAAGAGGACGACATCCAGCCCGGCCAACCACTCGGGCCGGGGGCGCAGCGACTCGAAGCTGGTGCCGTACAGCGAGTGCAAAGGGACGCCGGTGCGGGCGTCCACCGCCGAGGTCACGGCTTGCATGTACTGCGCCTCGCCGCGCACGCCGTGCTCCGGGCCGAAAAGCGCCCCCAGCGTCACGTCGGGGGCGACGGCGAGCAAGTCCGCGAGGTGGCGGAAGCGTCCGTCCACGCTGGTGGGGTTGAGGATGGCGCCCACCCGCCGGCCGCGCAGCGCCCGAAAGCTCTGGGTGGCCCAGACGTCGAGTCCCGTCTTCACGCCCATCTCGTCCGAGGAGGCTAACGCCGCGACGGCTGAAGCGGGCGGAGTTTCTTCGCCGCCGGCGCCCGGCGCAGGGCCAGCGCTTCCTTCATGCGGTTGTGCCGCTCGTAGTAGTCCGCCAGCGCGGAGGTGACGGCCGCATTGCTGGGCTCCTCGTGGTGCAGGGCCACCAGCACCGCCTCCGCCTGGGAGGACTTGCCGGCGCCTTCCAGCACCTTGGCCAGCTGAAGCCGTCGCCCCACCGAGCGCTCGCCGGAGGCGAGCAACGCCCGCAGCTGCTCCTCGGCCAGCACCCAGTCCCGCACCCGAATGGCCAGGGCCACCAGCCGCGAACGCGCCTCCACGTAGTTGCTTCGCAGGGAGATGGCCTCCAGGTAAAGCACCCGCGCCGCGCCGTCGTCCGCCTCCCCCTCCTTCACCAGCGCCGCCAGGTAACGCACGCGCGGGTTGTCCGGTGCCAGGGCGCGCGCCGCCTGAAGGTGCGCCTCCAGGCTGGCCGTGTCTTTGCCCAATTTGAGGGCCAGCCGGGCGGCCTCCAGGTGGGGCAAGGCCGAGGGCGGGGTGTGCCGGGACTGCTCCTCGGCCAGCGCCAGCGCCTTTTCGTCCTGGCCCGACGCTTCCAAGGCCAGCACCGCCTCCACGCCCTGGGAGGCTGGCGCACTCGGGCCCACCGCCAGCAGCAGCCCCACCATGTGCGCGAAACCCGTCACCAAGGAGAGACGCTCGTAGCAGAGCTGCCCGCACTGCCTCAACCGCTTGACAAGGCACCAACCGACAGCCGACACCCGGCAGCGCCTTGCCCTTCTCCGCGCGCACACTGCACGACCTCGCCTACGCAGACGTCCTGGTCGCGCTCGCTGGCCATTGCCGCACCGACGCCGGCCGCGAGCGGGCCCGGCAGCGGCCCTTCCTCGAGGGCCCGGACGCGGTGCGCTCGGCGCTGGCGCTGGTGGAAGAGGCTCGCGCGCTGCTGGCCCGGGGCGAAGCGCTGCCTTTGGGCGGCGTCTTCGACGTGCGCGACAACGCCGAGCGCGCCGCCAAAGGGGCGCTCCTCGAGCCGGCCGAGCTGCACGCCTGCGCGCAGACACTCTTCGCCTTCCGCCGTCTGCGCCAGGCGCTGGAGGCTGGCCAGCAGGAGCTGCCGGCCCTCTTCACCCTCTCGCGCGCGCTGCCGGACCTCGAGACGCTGGCCGCCCGCCTGGAGATGAGTCTCGAGGCGGACGGCACGCTGTCCGAGCGCGCCAGCCCCACGCTAAGGGAGGCCCGAGGACGGGTGCGGGGGCTGCACCGCGCCATCAAGGGACGTCTGGAGGCGCTGTTGCGCGAGCCCGCCTTCACCGTCCACCTGCGGGAGGCCTATTACTCCGTCCGCAACGGGCGCTACGTGTTGCCGGTGCTGGCCCAGGACCGCGCCGAGGTGCCGGGCATTGTCCACAACGCCAGCCAAACCGGCCAGACGCTCTTCGTCGAGCCGCAGCCGCTGGTGGGCCTCGGCAACGACTTGGCCATTGCCGAGTCCCTGGTGCTGGAGGAGGAGCGGCGCGTGCTGCAGGAGTTGTCCGGGCGGGTGGGTGCGCAGGCGGAGGCCCTCGCCTCGGGCGTCGCCGCCGCCGCCGAGTTGGACGAAGCCGAGGCGGCGGCTCGGCTGGCCCAGGCCCTCGACGCGGCTGTCCCGGGCCTCGAGGCAGCCGACGGGCCGCTCTCCTTGCTTCAGCTGCGCCACCCGCTGTTGGCCCTGCGCGGCGTGGCGGTGGTGCCCAACGACGTGCAGCTGTTGGACGGCGTCCGCGCACTCGTCATTTCCGGTCCCAACGCCGGGGGCAAAACCGTGACGCTGACGGCCGTCGGGCTGTGCGCCCTGTTGCTGCGGGCCGGGCTGCCCATTCCGGCCGCCGCCGGCTCCCGGGTGCCGCTGTATACCTCCGTCCACTCGGCAGTGGGCGACGCCCAGGACTTGGGCGCCGGGCTGTCCACCTTCAGCGCCCACCTCGGGGAGTTGAAGCGCATTGCGGAGGCCGCCGGCCCGGGCTCGCTCGTCCTCATCGACGAGATTGCGGCCGACACCGACCCACGCGAGGGCGCTGCCTTGGCCATTGCCCTGCTGGAGGAGTTACTGCAGCGAGGGGCGCGAGCGCTGGTCACCACCCACCTCGAGGAGTTGAAGGCCCTCACCCACGTGGACGGGCGCTTTCTCAACGCCCGGGTGGGCTTCGACGCGCGCCGGATGGCCCCCACCTACCGGCTGCAGCTGGGCGCCGCCGGAAGCTCCTCGGCGCTGGAGCTCGCCGAGCGGATGGGACTTTCTCCCGAGGTGGTAGCCCGAGCGCGGGCCCTCGCCACCGGCGCCGGCGGCCCCCTCTCCCAGGCACTGGCGGCACTGGAGGCCGAGCGGCGCGAGCTCGCCGCCTCGACAGAGGCCGCCCGCAAGGCGGCGGCGGAGGCCTCCGCCCGCGCCGCGCAGCTCGAGCAGCAGGCCCGGGCGTTGGAGGAGGAAAGCCGCGCCGCGCAGGCCCAAGCCACCCAGGCCCGGGCCGAGGCGGCCGAACGCTCGCTGGCGGAGGTGACGACGCTGTTGGAGACGCTGCGCAAGAGCGCCTCGGTGGAGCGCGCCGAGGAGGCACGCACCCAGCTGGCGGCCCAGGCCAAGCAGGCCCGCGCCCGGGCGGAGGCCAGCCGTCTGGAGCAAGCCCGCGGGCTGGCACCGCCTGCGCCCTCGGCCCTGCAGGTGGGCGCGCGGGTACACCATTTGGGCCTCGGCCGGGACGTGGAGCTCCTCGCGCTGGAGGGGGAGGAGGCGGTGGTGGCGGCCGGCTCTCTCAAGCTTCGCGTGCCGAAAGAGGCGCTGGCCGGGGCCCACACCAAGGCCAGCCCGCACCGCCAGGGGGCCTCGGCCCGCCGGCAAGCGGCCGAAGCACGCGCCCAGGCTGCGGCAGCGGGCCCGTTGGAAGCGGGGGTGCGGCGCTGTGACGTCCGCGGCCTGCGGACGGACGAGGCCCTGCGCGAGGTGGAGGGCTTCCTCGACCGGGCCTTCCGAGACGGCGAGTCGAGTGTGCTGCTGGTGCATGGACACGGGACGGGAGCGCTGCGCCAGGCCCTCCGCGCCGCGCTGTCCGCCTCGGCCTATGTCCACAGCCACCAGCCGGGCGACGCCCACCAGGGGGGTGACGGCGTCACCCGCGTTACGCTGAGAGACGAATGAAGGCGGCCCGCCTCGCAGCCTGGTTGTGCCTCGGCGCCCTGGGCTGTGCGGCGCCGTTTACCGGGCCGTTGGTGGACGCCCACGCCCACTATGACGCGGCCGGGCAGCTGCGACCGCGCTCCGGCCAGCAGGCCGGGGATTTGCCCCAACAGATGGCCCAGGCCCACGTGGAGCGCTCGGTGCTGCTCTCCGTCCCGCCCCCGGCGGCGGATGCGGCCAGCGTCCGTCAGGCCAATGACAGCCTCGCCGGCTTCGCCCATGCCCACCCCGGCCGCTTTCTCAGCGTCGCCGCCCTTCCCGGGGCGGACAGCGAGGCGGCGTTGCGCGAGGTGGAGCGCGCGGCCGCCCTCGGCTTCGCCGGGGTGAAACTCTCCCCGGAGCGCCTGGACTTGGCCTCGCCCGAGGTGCATGCGCTGGTGGCCCGGGCCACCGCGCTGAAGCTGGTGGTGTACGTCGAGGGTTGGTGGGCGGACGCGGCCTACGAGGTGGGGAAGCTCGCGCTCGCCCTGCCCCAGGCCCGCCTCGTCCTCACCCACCTGGGAGGCGTCCGCTTCACGGACGTCCTCGTCTTCCGGGTGCTGGACTTGCACCCCTTCACCCCGCGCAACGTCTGGTTTGACCTCTCCGGCGTGGCGCCGCTCTACGCCGACTCGCCCTTCACCGCCCAGCTGCTTTGGGTGTGCCGCCAGGTGGGGGTGGAGCGCATTCTCTTCGGCTCGGACTGGCCGCTCACCGGCCTGGAAGAGGCGGCCAGCAGTGTGCGGCGGCTCGGCTTTTCCCCAAAAGAGGAGGCCGAGGTGTTTCACGACAACGCCGAAGCGCTCTTCCGCTGGTAACGGGGCCCCAGCCTTCGGCCGCGGCGCCCTATGGGGGCGGCTGCTGAGCCCGGTGCGTCGCTCGAAAGCGGCGCAGGTACAGCGTCAGCAACACCGTGCAGCTGCCGGCCGCAACTGCCAACACTCCCCAGCTGGCGCCGTGCCCCGCCATGGCCAGGAGCGCCGCATACAGACACACCAGGGCCGCCCCGACGGCGGCCCCGCCAATGACAATTTGGTGGATGGTGGAAAGGCGCAAAGCCGTCCTGCCCGACGGCCCCGGCCTAGCGCGGTCCGCCCTTCACTTCGGCCGGCTGCGGCGCCGCGTTGAGACGGGCCCGCAGCGCAAGCCCGGCCGTGGTTTGCCTCAAGCGCACCAGGGACTGGACATAGTAGGCCAGCGCCCATACGTCGCTCGTCTTCTCGGGCAGGACGTTGGGGTCCCAGGCCGGCATCGCCGCGCCGGTGACGCCGGCCACGAGCAGGCGGTACAAGTCCTGCCGCTGTTGGTCTGGCACCTCCGGCGTGTCATCGCGCGGCGATTTGATGGTGTTGACCAGGAAGTCCGGCGGGAGCAGCTGCACCTTGTAGCCGTAGGCCGTGTAGTCGCTGTCCTTGAGCTCGGGCTGGTACATGGCCGGACGAAAGTCCGTCTTCGGCTTGCCGGTCAGCTCCATGGACGCGGCGCTAATCTCCTCCGGCGACGCGTAGGCCGGATGGCACGTGAGGCACTGCGTGTAGCCGTGGTAGAGCAGCCTTCCTCGGGCCACCGCGGCACTCTCCTTGCCCTTCCACGGGTCCTTGGCCACCACCACCGGCTCGCCCACCGCGTCGTCGTCCTTCCAGGCGTCGGAAAGCGTCTTGATGTACTGGATAATATTGAGGAGCTGCTCGTCCGGGACTTCCCAGCCAATCATCGCCGAGCCGTGCAGGTTGCTGCGGACGATGCGCACCAGGTCCTCGTCACGCGGCAGCTTCTGGTCGAGCACCCAGCCGAATTTGAATTCGCCTTGGGTGAAGTTGCGCGGCGGCGGACGCAGGCCGATGGCGGCCGGTCCTTCGCCATTGCCCTTGTCGCCGTGACAAGCGCGGCAATACTGCAGGAAGGCCACGTGGCCCTTGTTGAGGACCTCCGCCGAGACCATTTTCCCAGCCAGCTTCTGTGGCGCGGTGAACGTGGCGTCCTCCCGGTGACAGGCGGGGAGGACGAGGATGGAAACGAGTGCGACGTAGAGCCTGCGCACGGTGGACCCCTCTAGACGACGAAGATGAGCAGGTACATGGTTAGCCAGACCACGCCAACGAAATGCCAGTACATCACCCACAGCCGCAGCCGGTTGTTCCTGGCCGCGTTCAACGTCCCGCGAAGGACGGCCGGAAGCAGTAGACCCAAGCCCAACAGCCCCACCAGCACGTGCAGGGCGTGAAAGCCGGTGAGGCCGTACACCACCGCCGCCAGGGAGCCGTCGTCCAGCGCCAGGCCGGATTTGAAGAGAGCCGTCCACAGCACCACCTGGAGGGCCACGAAGACGCTCCCCAAGACGAGCCCTTCCACCAGCCCGGTCACCGCCCGCGACTGCTCCCCGCGACGGGCCCCGTTGAGCGCCCGCTGTAACACCAGCGAATTCAGAGCGAGCACCGCGGTATTCACCAACGGCAACAGCTGCGGAAGGGGCGGTGTCCCGGGTGGCGGCCAGGACGACTGCCGCAGCCGGAGCACGCCGTAGGAGAAGAACAGCGCAGCAAACATCATCGCCCAGCTGCCCAGGAAGATGAACATCCCGAGCCACGCGGTGTCCTCTCCGCGCGCCGCTGCCGGGCGGTAGGGGATGACACCCCGCGTGGCTGCCATACTCATGTTCCCTGGGCCATCCGGGCAGCGCCCGGCTCGTCGGGGACAACCTCGGCCTGGCCCACCCAGTCCCGTCCGAGCCTGCGCACCAGCTCCGGGTTGGAGAGCTCATGCGGCCCGCGCTGGACGACGGGAATGGCGTCGTAGTTGTGCGTCGGCGCCGGTGAGGGGATGGACCACTCCAGCGTGCCCACCTGCCAGGGGTTGGCCTCGGCCTTTTTTCCGCGCGCCATGCTGTAGAGGAAATTCCAGATGAAGATGGCCTGGGCGAAGAAGAGGATGAAGGCGAAGTAGCTGGTGTACTGGTTCAAGCTGTGGAGTGGCTTGAACAGGTCATAGTTGTAGGGGTTCCACAGCCGGCGATTCTGTCCGGCGTAGCCGACCATCAGCTGCCCGGTGAAGACCGCGGTGATGCCGATGACGCTGAACCAGAAGTGAATTTTCCCGAGCGTGGTGTTCATCATCCGCCCGAACATTTTCGGGTACCAGAAGTACAGGCCGGCAACGCTGGCCATGAAGGACGCGGCGGCCATGGTGAAGTGGAAGTGGCCGACCACAAACATGGTGTCGTGCAGGTAGATGTCCGGGGCGGCGGCGCCCAAATACAGCCCGGTGAGCCCGCCCAGGCCGAAGACGAAAACCATTCCCAGGGCGAACAGCATCGGCACGGTGAGCCGGATGGAGCCCTTGTAAATGGTGCGCAGCCAGTTGAGGAAGAGCACCTCGGCTGGAATGCTGATGATGAGCGTCAGCGTGGTGAAGCCCTGACCAAGCAGGGGATTCATCCCCGTCTGGAACATGTGGTGGCCGTACACCACCGCGCTGAGGATGGTGACTGCACTCATCGCCAGCACCGAGCCCTTGTACCAGTTGGCCGGCTTCCGAGCGAAGAAGGCCAAAATGTCGGCGGCGATGCCCCAGGCGGGCAGAATCAGGATGTAGACCTCGGGGTGGCCGAAAATCCAGAACAGGTGCTGGAAGAGGATGGGGTCACCGCCGCCCTTCACTGCCGCTGCTCCGGCAATGAAGAATTGGGTTCCGAAGAGCCGGTCCATGAGCAGCAGCAACGCGCCCGCCGCCAGCACCGGGACGAAGAGGACGTTGAGGATGGCCGTCAGGAACTGGCCCCACACGGTGAGGGGCATCCGCATGTAGGTCATGCCCGGCGCGCGGAGCCGGATGGTGGTGGTGACGTAGTTGATGCCGCCCATGATGGAGGCGCTGCCGGTGACGAAGATGGCCGCCACCATCAGCGTCTGTCCGTTGCCCGGCGTGCCGATGTTGGTCGACAACGGCGGGTAAGTCGTCCAACCGGCACCCGCTGCACCGAGGTCGCCAAAGAAGGCGCCGATGACCAGGCACTGGCTCAAGGCAAACACCCAGAACGACAGCGCGTTCAGCCATGGGAAGGCCATGTCCCGCGCGCCAATCATCAGCGGGATGCAGAAGTTGCCGAACGCGCCGATGAGGATGGGCGTGATGGCAAAGAAAATCATGATGAGCCCATGCATGGTGAAAATCTGCATGTACAGCGCGGGCCCGATGACGCCGCCCGAGCTACGGAGCACGGTGGGCCCGAGGATGGGCACCGGCTGACCGGGGAAGGCCCACTGCCAGCGAATCATCATCGCCAGCGTGCCGCCGATGAGGAGGAAGAGCAGTCCCGCCCACATGTACTGCTTTCCAATGGTCTTGTGGTCCAACGACCAGATGTACTTGCTCCAGAATGTCGTCGGCGGCGGGTGAATCGGCTGCAGCGCCTCGATGACCTGGCGGTTGAAGGTGGTGGCTTCCTGTGCAGTCATTCGACCCTCGAGTGCTCGGCCCAGTCCCAACCCCAATGGGCTTCCATGTCCTTGGAGTCAAAGGCACGAGTGGCATTGACGGAGGTGACCTGCGCCCAACGGTCGTATTCGGCCTTCGGGAGCACGGTCACCGTTCCGCGCATTTTGTAATGGTTGGCGCCGCAGTGCTGAGAGCAGACAATTTCAAAAACGCCGGTTTCTTTCGCCTGAATCCACATTCGGTTCACCGTCCCGGGAACCGCGTCGACCATCATTCGCAAGCCCGGAATTTTGAAGCTGTGGATGACGTCGGTCGACGTAATTTGAAAGATGACCGGCGCACCCTGGGGCACCACGAGGTCGTTCAACACCACAATGTCATCGGCCGTGTTGAACTTCCCGTCGGGACCGGCGTACCGCGCATTCCAGGCCCACTGGTGGGCGTTGATTTCGACGCGCACCACGCCCGGCTTCGTCTCGACATTCTTGAAGTCGAAAAACGTCCCCCACATGAACTCGGTGCTGTGGAAGAGCAACAGGCCGTCGACGACGATGAAGATGAGGGCCGCGGTGAGGGCCGTCCAGCGCCACGACTTGTAGTCCGCGCCGGTCTCGTACACCGCCTTGTGCTCCGGGCCGTGCCGAAACACCGAGTAGAGCATCCACACCACCGTCATCAGGAAGAGGATGATGACGAAGACGCTCGTCTCATTAATCATGTCATCAATCTTCCAGCCGAACTCGGACGAGTCAGGCAACAGCTTGACCACGTCGAAGGGGCCGGAAAGCGAGGACAGCGCAAGGCAAATGAAGGAATGCATCTTGAGGGGGACCTCCCGCCGGGGGGTTAGGCCAGGCGCCGCACCAAATGGATGATCACCGCTGAGACGACGTACGGGACGCCGATGATGAACGGCAACAACACTGCCACCCGCGAGGCCTGGGCTTCTGCGCACATGGGGCAGGCCAACAGCTGAAGCCAAGCCGCCGTCACGTCGACACCACCCATCCCACCGCTCGCCACACGGCGTCGATGCACAACACCAGCGCGTAGAATGCCGCGATGATGAGGGGGATGGCCACCAGCTTCTTCATGGTGGTGGTCTCGCCTCCCAGCCCCATCGCCACCAGGGCGAAATAGCCCGCCTGGGCGATGGCCAGTACGAAGAGCGCGACGGTGACCAACCCGTGCCCCCCGTTGGACATGGCCACCGCCACTTCCAGGCCGGTGAGGACAATCAGCACCCCCAAGACGACCCACGTCTGCGTGGGCGTCATGTGGTGACCTGAAGAAGCTTCGACTGAGTGTGCGTCGGCGCTCACGTTTCGCTCCGCTAGGGAATGAGATAGACGAGGACGAAGACGATGTTCCAGACGAAGTCGACGAAGTGCCAGAAGAGTCCGAGCAGCTCCACCTCATTGCCACTGACGGCTTTGCGCGAATTCCGGTAGAGCGTGATGAGCAGGTACACCACACCGGCCACCACGTGTGCTCCGTGGAAGCCGGTGATGACGTAGAAGGTGCTGGCGTAGGCGCTCTGTCCGAAGACAAGCCCTTCCTTCATGAGGCCGGGATGGAGGATGCCTATCCACTCCGCGTACTGGCCGACGAGGAAGAGCACTCCCAAGAGGGCGGTGATGGCCAGCCAGCGGTTGGTCCCGCTTCGGTTGCCCGCCGACGCGTCGTCGTAGGCCCGGATGATGGTCACGCTGGAGACGGCCAACACCAGCGTGAGCATCGCGGTAAAGGGAATGTTGAGCGACGGCTCGCCCGGCTGATGCCACACCGTGCTCTCCGCCCGGAGGATGCCATAGCCGAGCAAGAGCCCGGCAAATGTCAGCCAGTCGGACAGCAGAAACACCCACATCGCCAGCTTGGCCGGCCGGACGTTGCCGAATTGCCGGTCGGGCGGCCAAACGGCAGCAACCTGCCCATGGGCCGCAGAGCTCATTAGAAGTGCTCCGCGATTGGGTACTCGCTGTTGGGCGGCAAGAGCAGGCTCAGCACGTAGTGCACGAGGTCCCAGCCGTCCTGCGGGCTGATGCTGTCCCCGAAGGAAGGCATCGGGCTACCGCTCACGCCGGTCATGAAGGTGCGGTAGAGGTCTTGCGGGGTGGCCCCACACTTGCGCTTGTCGCTGGCAGCGAAGTTGAAGGGCTGGTCCGGAAAGCCCCAGTCGTCACGCAGGGTGGGCGCCGAGGCCCCGTTGCCCTTGCCCTCCGGGCCATGGCATTTTTCGCACTGGTTGTTCTTCCAGATGACCCGGCCTCGCTTGATGGAGGCCTCGTCGTTGGGCGGCTCAGGAGGAATGACGATGGGGATGCCAGGCCCCTCCTCCTTCCACTTGGTCGAGAACGTCTTGATGTATTCGATGACGGCACGCAGCTGCGGCTCGCCCCAGAGCTGCCAGAACGGCATGTAGGTGTGGTACAGCCCGACGTTCAGCGTCCGGAGCAAGTCTTCATTGGTGGGAAGAGTACCGCTCGGTGTGGAGCGGCACTTGAAGATTCCGGATGTGAAGTCGCGCGGGCGAGGCTCGAGCCACTGGGCCGAGTAGCCGCGCCCGTCTCCGAGCTCCCCGTGGCAAGAGACACAGAGGCGCGCATAGACGCCCTCGCCCTTCTTGGCGAGCGCTTGGTCGATGGGGACGGGCTTGTCCTGATCGGCCCAGGCCGCAGGGGGAAACGCTCCCAAGCTGGCAACGCTGAGGAAGACCGCGAGCAGTGGACGGTGGTTTGTCATGGTGGGGTTTTCCTCGGTTAGTACGCGAAGTCGATTGCGAGCAGTACGGTCGTGCCCTGGGGCGGGCCCACTCCCGATGGAAGAGCGCCTTGCACCTGGGTGGTCCACGCCTGACTGACTTCGGCCTGTAGCGCCACAGCGGCGCGACTCGAGAAGGCAATGTTGTAGCGGACGAGGAGGTCCCAGCTGTCGAAGTTGCCAGTGGCCGGGGAGTAGTCCGTCGAACCCTGTTGGAGCATCACACAACGGTTGTAGAGGAAGACGAACGTCCAGTCAGGGTTGGGTGTGTAGCTGAGCTCGGCGTACCCGCCGAGCCAGTTGGCGGCCCGGGTGGGTGACCCGTCCGCGTTTTGCCCCATGACGCCGGAGCCGCCGTAGATGAGCGAGCCGCTGTCGCTGCCGTACTCGACCGCCACGTCCAAGGTGAGCGGGTTGATGACGCTCAGGAACTGCATGTGGAGCTCGCCGCCAATCCGGTAGTAGTTCGCCATCGCGTAACCCGTTCCGGAGACGCAGTTGTTGCCCGTCCCTGGGTCGCATGGAACAGGGGTTCCTGTCTGGACCGCGGTGAGCCCCTTGGTGGGCTGCCAGCCTGACGCACCGAAAATTCCGGGTTCAATCGAGGCCAGGATGTCGTTGCCGGTGAGCGCGTAGTACTGAATGTGGCCCCAGAGCGTGGGATTGCTGACGATGGTGCCCGACCACCAGGGCACTGCGTTGTCGTTGCCGTTGAGCAGCGCGACGGAGTAACGGAAGTTGTCGAGCTCGTTGTGCCCGTAGAACTCAACGCCACCGTAGTTGTCGCCAGGCGAGTAGGTCACCGAGCTTTGGTAGGCCTGGAAGAAGTAGATTTGGTAGACTTGAGTGAGCTGATAGCTGCGGTGCTGGTCGTTGGGCAGGTCGTTGAGAGCGCCCTTGCCCACCCGGATGTTGGCGTACGGCGTTCCTCCGAGGCGGGTGAAGACAACCCACGCCGATTCGAGGTCGCCTCCCTGCGGGCTGTTGGTGTTGAAGTTGGCTGACGCTAGCTGAGCCTCGACGACCAGTAGGAAGCCAATCTGCTCCCCGAGCGTCCCGGCTGTGAGAATGTCCAAACCCAGGAACCCAAACGTCCCCGTCTCGGTGGTGGCCAGGCCGTTGGTATTCGGCGCCACCGGCGCAACTGGCGTCAGCGTGTTGTTGCTGTACTGGTAGCCGACGGTCGCGCGGAAGGCGATGGGGAAGTAGCCGGGCCCTTGGGTGACGGGATTGTCGCGCTCCCGATTCATCCGGTAGCCGTTGTCCCTGAAGTTGATGCCGAAGCGGTTGAGTCGCGGCCAGTTGGTGTGACACGCCGAACACGCGACGCCGTATTTGCGCGCAAACGCAGGAATCGCGTTGGCGCTGGTCGGCAAAAGAACCGCTCCCACTGCAAACAAGACAGCAACGAGTGAAGCTCGGCGTCCCATGCAGCCCCTCCACCGAAAGAGAAGAACGTCGCGCAGCAAACACGGTCTGCTTAGAATTTTTCAACCCTTAAATTTTGCATCAGTTGCTCTGATGCATGAAAAGGAATTGCTGGCGCACTGCGGCGAAGCACCTTTCACGAATAGTCTTTGTTTCCTTAGTGGATGTTGAGAATCAAAGTCAGCTTCGACACCAACTCGTCCATCGACGCCGGAGCCTCCACACTTTCGACGGCGCGCACTCGTCCCTTCTCGTCGACGAGTGCCACCGCCGCGCCCGCCTCCAGCATGGCGCCGCGGCGAAAGGCCAGCGCGCCCACCTCACCGAGCAGCCGCTGGGCGTCTGGGCCACTGGCCGTCAGCCACTGGCGCGGGTTGGCATGACGACGAGTCATGTCGGCGGTGACGTCCACCACCGGATTGGGTGCCGAGAGTGCCACCTCGAGCATGCCCACCGCCGGGCCCACATTTCGAATGCGGTACTGAAGTCGCTCGAGGGCGCCGCCCAGCCGTTCGGCGCAGGCCAGGCAACTCGTGTCGACAAACCCAAGCAGCCACACGCGCCCCTTCAGTGACGCATTGTCCAGGCGCGCGCCGCTTGCGTCCGTCAGGGAGAAGGGCGGCAGGCTGCCCAGGACTCCCGGCACGGGCGGCGGCTTGCGCAAAAGCCCCGAGACGAGCGGCCAGCCGGCAAGGAGCCCGACGGCCAGCACCCAGAAGAGCGGTCGGCCGACCAGGGCAGCGAGCGTGCCCTGGACGGTGCGCACAGAAGCGGCAGGCGTGGAGTCCGACAGTGGCGGCGTGGAGATGGGGCCGCCTTACTTAATCTTCACCGAGTAGGTGGCCTTTCCACCGGGCGTTACCGTGACCGAGCCGCTCTTCGGGCTGAAGACTTCATGGAAGGTGGCAATCTCATAGGTGCCCGGCGGCACGTCCTTGAGCTCGTAGGTGCCATCCTTCGCCGTGAGCACGGCGTAGGGGTTCTGCGCGGTAAAGATGGCTCCGCGCATGAAGTTGTGGATGTCGCACTTGAGCGTCATCCCGCCAGCCCTGGTGATTTTCTTGGGGATGACCATCCCTTGCTTCGGCTCGGCCAGATTGATGATGGTGCTCGTGCCCAAGTACGAGTGGATGTTGTGGAGAATCGGGTCGCTGTTCTTCACCTGGAGCTCGGAACCCTTCCCAATAATCTGCACATGGGGCTCGTAGCGGCACCCCTTCTGGTCGACCGTCGGCTGCGCCGGAAGGTCCATCTTCTTTCCCGACTTGATGTCGACCAAGTACACGACGACGTTCTCGACAGCGCCGTCGGCTGCGATGGACCACTCATCCATGACGCGGCTGGTGCCGCACGTCCCTGGGTCTTGAGTGATGGTGACGGTCTCCGGCTTGGGCGGCGTGCCGTCATAGGTGATTTTTCCCGAGATGCTGCCCCCGTTGGTGACCGGAGCTTCGGCGTACTGCGCAAAGGCCACGGACGAGCAGAGAACCACTGCAAGCGCGCTCCAAATCCGCATCGTGTGCTCCTCTTGTCGTGCCACGGGGAAACGAGCCGCGCGCAAATTCTAAGAAATGGCGTGCACTGTCAAGGAAATCCGTCTGCTTAGCCAATGACGCGTGCTGCCTTATGGCTGTTTTTGCGGACGCTTATTCGCCGGGCCGACGCCCACGCGCGCTTCGAGCTCCGCAATCTCCCCCCGCAGCGCGGGGGTGACTTGTGCCGCGGGCGCCTCGGCCGCCACGCGCCTGAGTGCACGCAGGGCCGCCACCTCGTCGCCTTCGCGCAGGGCGAAACCGGCCAAAAAGAGCGACGCCTCCCAACCGACCGGCCCACCGGCGAGCCGCTCCAACTCCCGGCGCGCGGCGTCCGTCTCGCCGGCCACGCCGCGCAGGACAGCGTCGTGAATGATGGCCTCAGCGTCCGTGGGAAAGCTGGCCAGAGTCCGAGCCACCAACGCGTCCGCCTCCTCGAAGCGCTCCCGCGCGAGGAGCGCGTGGGCGGCTGCGTCCAGCGCCGTCACCGAAGCGTCGGACGCCGCAGCGGCCGCCACCAGCCTGTCGAGCACCGGGTCGGGCGCCTCAGCCTCGGCGGCCTCTAGCGCCGAGGGCGACGGGCTGTGCGCGACGGCGTCCTCTTGAAGACGGCGCTCGCTGCGCTGTCGCGCCAACAGGGCAATTGCCAGGACGGCGCCGGCCGCCCCCAAACCGAGCGCACCGAGTACCCAGGCCGGACGCCGGGACGGCCGGCGCCCGTCCCGCCGGGCGCGGCTCACCGTCGGCGTCTCCGGCCCCGCCCGCCGCCGCCAGTCCCGGTGGGGCCCTTCTTCTTGTTGTTGGGCTTGTTGGGGGCCTGCTTGCCCCGTCCTCCGCGCGCCGGCGCGGGCTCGGGCGCATGCCCCCGCCCACGCGCGGGCGGCCGGCTCGCCTCTCTGGAAGGCCGTGTCGGGGAGGCCCGGCCCCGCAGCTGCCGGTCAAAGCCTGGGTGGGCCGAATCCGCGTTGGGCTCGAGCTCCGCCGGGCCCGTCCCCCAGTCCACCAGGGTGAAGTCGAGCTGCCGTCGGACGAGGTTGACGCTGCGCAGCTCGACGGTGGCGGCCTGCCCTACCCTCACCCGCCGGCCGTCGCCCAGCACCAGCGCGTGCAGTCGCGCGTCGAAGCGCGAGCGCATCCCCAGGGCGTCGGCTGGCACCAGCCCCTCCACATGCTCGACGTCGAGCTCGACGAAGACGCCGAAGTCGGCCACGCCGGAGACGGTGGCAGAAAAGCGCTCCCCCACCCGCGGTTGCATCAACAGCGCCGCGTAGAAGGACGTCACCTCGCGCTCCACCTGCATGGCGGCGCGCTCCCGCTCCGAGGCGCGGGCGGCCATGGTCCGCAAAGACTCCACCTCCCGCGCCAGCTCCGGCGGCCCGCGCCCTCGGCCGTGGCGCTGCCAGTGGGCGCGCAACAGCCGGTGGACGAGGAGGTCCGGGTAGCGCCGGATGGGCGAGGTGAAGTGCAGGTACTCGTCGGCAGCGAGGCCGTAATGCCCCACCGAGTCGGGCGAGTAGACGGCCTGCATCATCGAGCGCAAGAGCACCTGGTTGAGGGCGCGCTGCTCGGGTTTGCCTTCGAGCTCCTGAATGAAACGGTTTAATTCCAGCGACGTCGGCCGGCGGTTGCCGGGCACCGAAAGCCCGTGCGCCCGCGCGAGCTCGGCGAAGGCCTCCAGCTTTGCCTCGTCCGGCTCGCCGTGGAAGCGGTAGACGCTTGGCAAGCCTTCGCCCTGGAAGAAAGCGGCCACCGCCTCGTTGGCCGCGAGCATGCACTCCTCCACCAAGCGGTGGCTGTCCTTGCGCTCGCGCCGCTCCATGCGCAAAGGGCGCCCCGAGCCGTCCACCACCACCTTGGTTTCCGGCAAGTCGAAGTCGAGTGCCCCGCGCGCCTCGCGCATCCGCCGCAGGGCCGAGGCCAGCCCCGCCAGTCGCCGGAAGAGCGGCAGAAAGCCGTCGCGCCCCGGCACCTTCTGCCCGTCGAGCACCGCCTGCACCTCTTCATAGGTACAGCGTGCTGCGCTGCGCATGACGGCCGGGTACAGCGTCGAGCGCCGTCGGACGGCTCCGGCGCCAAACTCCATGTCCGCCACCAAGCACAGTCGGTCCTCGCCAGGCCGCAGCGAGCAAATGCCATTGGACAGCCGCTCGGGCAGCATGGGCAGTACGCGGTCAGGCAAATAGACGCTGGTGCCGCGGTGGAAGGCCTCCACATCCAGGGCGCTTCCGGGCGCCACGTAGTGGCTCACGTCGGCTATGGCCACCACCAGCCGCACGCCGCCGGTGGGCAGCGACTCGGCCCACACGGCGTCGTCAAAGTCTCGCGCGTCGGCGCCGTCGATGGTGACGAGCTCCAGCCCACGGAGGTCCCGCCGGTTTTCACCCCGCGCCTCGGACTCCGAGACGCGGGCCCCCACGCGCGCCGCGGCGTCCATCACCGGGCCGGGGAAGAAGTCACTGAAGCCCCGCGCCACCACCAGCGCGAGGACGTCCTGGGACGGGTCGCCGGGCCGTCCGAGCGAGCCCATGACTTCCCCCTTCAGCCCTTCCGAGCCGTCGGGGGGCGCCAGGCGCACGCGCACCACGTCCCCGTCCTGCGCCAGCTGCGTCGGCGGCACCCGCACCACCGCCGGGATGGTGCCCTCGTGCGGGCGGACCACCGCCCCGCCGCCCTGCAGGTGGTAGGTGCCCACCAGCTCCGAGCGCTGCCGCTCGACCACCTCCAGCACCTCGGCCTCGGTGCGGCCGCCATGGGCGTGCACCCGCACTCGCACCCGGTCGCCGTCCAGGGCCCGAGCCGCCTCGGGTGGTGGGACGAAGAGGTCCTCCTCCTCGCCGACGTCCACGAAGCCAAAGCCCCGCTCATTCACCTGAAGACGCCCTTCGCGCACCTGCCCGCCGCCCCTGGCCGCTGGCCCGCGGTCGGGCCGTTTGGGCTGCGGGGCGTGCGCCGGTGTTGTCGGTTTGGCCAGGGCGAAGCGCTTGCCGTCACGGCGCACGCTGCCGGCGCGCACCAGCTCGGCCAGAGCTCGCTCGGCCGCAGTGCGCTTGGCACTGGGAAGCCCGGAGCGTCGCAGTAGGTCCTGAAGTCCGAGCGGGTGGCCGGCAGCGCCGAGCGCCTTGAGCAACACCGAGGGCTCGAAGGGCATGCCCGCGGACCCGGGGGTCAGGCTTTCACCGAGACGGTGACACGCACTGTCTTGTGGACCTGCGCCGGAGCGAAGGCCTTGGCCAGGAAAAAGTCGACGTCAAAGACTCCTGGGTTGCGCGGCGTGAAGAAAAACTCCCGGACACCAGGTCCACTTTGCGCTGGATGAAAAATGGCCTCCCGCAAGCCCACCCGCTTGGCAGTGGTGGGCTCGATGGCCCACATGTGCCCGCTGCGCTCGGGCAGCGTGACGCTGAGGCCACTATTCATCCGGACTTCCAAGGGGCCGTTGACGTGGTTGCCGTCGACTTCGAGGACGTCGAGGTTGTCTCGGCTGACACTGCGCAGCTCGTGTGGCCGGAGCTCTACCACCTCCACCGCCACTCGCCCGCCCCAGCCGGACGTCTTGTCCATCACCCCGGAGACTTGCACCTGGTGGCCGATGGACTTCCGCAGCGACTTGCCCAGTTTTCCCTCGAGGAGAAAGGAGACTTGCTGGCGGGTGCCGCCATTGGACACCACCAGCACGTAGGCATCGCCGGTCATCTCCAGGGCGCCGCGCAAGGTGGCAAAGCCCCGCATGCCCGCGCCCATGCCAGGGTTGGAGACTTGCTCCAACTCTCCGGGGGAGAGGTAGCTCAGCTTCAACGGGGCCGGCGCCGGCTCCAGCCCCTCGGCCTCGGGCTTCTTGGCCGAGTACTTCCGCACGTCCACCGTGCCGCCATAGTTGTGCGTCTTCTTAATGAGGCCGGTGACGCTGACCTTGTGCTCAACGTAGGCCGGAAGGACTTCCTGGTCTGGGCCCTGAAGGAGGAAGACGAGTTCCCGCTTGTCTCGGCCCACCACATGAAGGCAAGGCAGGCCCTCTTTCACCACCAAGCGCCCCTTGAGGCTTCCCTCGCCGGTGACACCCCGGCCGGCCGCAGCGGTGAGAATCTGCTCCATCTCCCGCCGGGTGAGCGCCTCGCCCACCGGCGGAAGCTTGGTGGCCCGCGGCCGCTGGCGCTCGGGCAGTCGAAGCGGTGGCGGGACCGCGACGTTGCGCGCCGGGACAGGCTTGGTCTTGGCCGCGGCTCGCAGGCGAGCGACCGCCTTCGCCACCTTGCGCGAGGCGCTTTTCAAGAGTCCAACTTTGCTGGAGGGCGGGGCTTTCACGGGACGTTTCTTCGCCCGCGCCCGAGTCCTAGCCTTCGACGTCACGGCTGGCCTCCTAACGTCCTGCCCCTCCCCTTGTCAATCTAAGTCCCTTAAATTCCTAAAAATTTGTGGCACACTGGCGTCCTGGCCATGGATGCCGCCCTGCTCAGCGTCAAGGAGGCCCAGACGCGCATTCTCGCGGCTTGTCGCCCCTTGAGTCCCGAGTGGGTGCCGCTCGAAGAAGCCCTCGGCCGCGCGCTCTGTGAGGACGTGGTGGCCCGGCACACCCAGCCGCCCTGGGACAACTCGGCCATGGACGGCTATGCCGTCCGGGCGACGGACACCGCGCAGCCCGGCGCTCGGCTGCGCGTGGTGGAAGCCATTTACGCCGGCCACGCGCCCACCCTCGCACTGGGCCCGGGGGAGGCGGCCCGCATCATGACTGGCGCGCCTGTCCCGGAGGGCGCCACGGCCGTGGTGATGCAGGAACGCACCCGGGCCTTGTTGGGTACCGGGCTGGGCGAGGTGGAAATCCACGAGGCGGTGGAGGCGGGCGCCAACGTCCGGCCGGCTGGGGAGGACGCGCGCGCCGGGGAGGTGCTGCTCGCTCGGGGCAGCGGCCTCGGCATTCCCGAAGCGGCGTTGCTGTGGGGGCAGGCCTTCACCGGCGTCTCGGTGCCGCGCCGCCCGCGGGTGGCCATCCTCGCCACCGGGGATGAGCTGTGCAGGCCAGATGCCCATCGGCCAGGCCTCATCGTGGACACCAACTCGCCGTCGCTGGCGGCGGCGGTCCGCCGAGCCGGAGGCCTCCCGTTGCTCGTCGGCATCGCCCGCGACAGCCTGGAGGAGGTGGAGCGCCTGCTGGCTCCGGCCCTGGACGCTGACGTGGTGCTCACCAGCGCCGGCATGTCGGTGGGCGAAAAGGACTTCGTGCGGCGGGCCTTCGACCGCCTCGAAGTGGTCAGCGACTTCTGGGGCGTCGCCGTCAAGCCGGGAAAACCGACGGCCTTTGCCCGCCGCGGCCGGACGCTCGTCTTCGGGTTACCTGGAAACCCGACCTCCTCGCTGGTGGCGTTCGAGCTTTTCGTCCGCCCGGCGCTGCGCAGGCTGGTGGGCCACGTGGAGGTGCTGCCCGAGCCGGTGCTCGGCAGAACGGCAGTGGAGCTGCGCAAGCGGGCTGGACTTGCACACTACCTCAGGGTGCGTGCAACCTTCCGGCAGGGCGACGTGTGGGCCGAACCTCTCAGCACCCAGACGTCCGGTGCGGTGCGGTCCGCTTCCACCGCCACGCACCTTCTGCACTTTCCCATGGAGGCCATTAGCTTAGACAAAGGAGAGGCGGTACAGCTGTTCCCGGTTTCGTGGGGTCCGTCCGCAACGGCGGCCTAGAACGCGCATCCACTCTTTCACATGCTCGACCCGCCCCAACCGCTTCCCCGCCGCACCCACCGCCTGGAGCTCTACAGCGAAGCTCCATTGCCGACGGCACGCGGAACGTTCCGCATCGTCGTCTTTCGGGAGAAGGGCTCTGGGCGCGAGCACGTGGCGATGGTGATGGGGGAAGTCTTCGGCCAGGAAGGCATTCCGGTCCGCGTCCACTCCGAGTGCTTGACCAGCGAGGTGCTCGGTAGCCTCAAGTGCGACTGTCGCCAGCAGCTCGACCGCGCGCTGGACTATGTGGCAGCCCGTGGCCGGGGCGTCGTGCTCTACCTCCGCCAGGAAGGCCGCGGCATTGGCCTCGGCAACAAGGTGAAGGCCTATGCGCTGCAGGCCAAGGGGTTGGACACGTACGAGGCCAACCGCCGGCTCGGCTTCCCCGACGACTTGCGCACCTACGACGTGGCGGCCGACATGCTGAGGCTGTTGGGCGTGCGCAGTGTCGACCTCATCACCAACAACCCGCTGAAAATTGCCGGGTTGGTGGAGGAGGGGGTGCCGGTGCGCAGCCGCATCCCTTCCCCGGCGTCGCACAATCCGCATAACGTGGACTACCTGCGGACCAAGCGCGAGCGTACGGGGCACCTGATTGAGCTCTTCGGGGAGGACGACCAGGCAGCAAGGGCGAGCTAGCGCTGCGCGGTCACTGCCTTCGCTGTTTGCCGTCACCTTCTGGGGAGTCCGCGGCTCCATTCCCAGTCCCGGTCCCCGGACGCAGTACTACGGCGGCAACACCGCCTGCGTCGAGATGCGCTGCGGTGAGCGGCTACTGGTCTTCGACCTTGGCTCGGGCGCCCGCGCCCTGGGCGAGTCGCTGCACGCGCGGGGGACGCCCGCCAGCGCCGACCTCTTCGTCTCGCACTACCACTATGACCATCTGCAGGGCCTGCCCTTCTTCACGCCCATGTTCGACGCCCGCAACCACTTCGTCATTCGGGGCCCGACGCGCGCCCAGCGCGACGTCCAGACCATTCTCGCCGGGCAGATGGCTCCCCCCTACTTCCCGGTGACGGCCGACGAGGTTTTCTTGGCCCACGTGGAATACCGGCCGGTGGCCCAGGGCGAGGTGGTCGCGCTCGGCGACGTCCAAGTCCAAGCGCTCGAGCTGCACCACCCGGGCGGCTCGCTCGGGTACCGCATCGACTTTCAGGGCCACTCGGTGGTGTACGCGACGGACATCGAGCATGGCAGCCCGGTCGACGCGCGCCTTGCGGACTTTGCCCGCGACAGCGACGTCCTCATCTACGACGCCATGTACACCCCCGAGGAGTACCTCGGCCCACCGGGCAAGCGGGGGTGGGGCCACAGCACCTGGACGGCGGCGGTGATGGCGGCCAAGGCAGCCAATGCCAAGCGCCTCGTCCTCTTCCACCACGACCCGGAAAGAGACGACGCTGGGATGCGAGCGCTCGAGCAAAAGGCACGCCGTCAACTCCCCGGTACCGTGGCGGCCCGCGAAGGCCTCACCCTCCAGGTGGACGTGGACACCCCGCGCTCCAGCCTGTCGCGCGCTCCGGCGCGGCTCGCTTCCCGCGGCGCGGGCTAGCCTGGGGCTAGCCTGTCGGGGGCTTCTCGTGGGGGCGCGCGGTTATCGCCAGACGGCCGAGTCGTCCGAGCCGGTGGCTCGCTCCACCGCCCTGCGAAGTCCAGCGTAGGGCAGCCGCTGGAGGGCCTCGGACACAGAGAGCCAGGCGAAGTCCTGGTGCTCCGGACCGAGCCGCACCGGGGTGTCGCCTTGCCAGGCAGCGGCGAAAGCCTCCTCCTGGGCCACCACCGGGGGGCTTGCCTCGCCCAGCGCAAAGGCGTGCCGGTAGTGCAGCGAGCGGACGCGGAGACTTCGCCCCGTCTCCTCCGCCACCTCGCGCTGGGCGGCGGCCGCGGCCGTCTCGTCGGCCTCGCGCCGGCCGGTGACGGTTTGCCAGAAGGCACCTCGCTCCGCCGTCCGACGCAGCAGCAGCACCTCGGGGCCGTTTTTGCCCTCTCGCGTGACGGTGACGGAGACGGTGTCGGTGTCGGGCCTAGCCTCTTGCAGCTCGGACTCCCAGACGGCGCCATAGGCGCGCGCCAGCGCGCTTTGTACCGCCTCAGCGTCGGGGGCGCGCCCCAGCTCGCGCGCCATGGACGTCACCCCAGCCTCGGCGATGCCGCAAGGTAGAATGAGGGCGAAGTCCTCGAGCCGAGGGTGGACGTTGAGTGCGAAGCCGTGGGTGGTAATCCACCGGGCAATGTGCACGCCGATGGCGGCGATTTTGCGAGCGTCGGCGCCCTCCTGGCCGAGCCACACCCCGGGCCAGCGCGGCAGTCGGCCGGCCGAAAGGCCGAAGCCGGCCAGACACTGAATGAGGCCTTCCTCGAGGCTACGCACGTAGGCGCGGACATCGGCCCGCGCTCCGGACAAGTCGAGAATGGGGTAACCCACCAGCTGCCCAGGCCCATGGTAGGTGACGTCCCCGCCCCGGTCCGTCGCGTACAGGGCCACTCCGCGCCGCGCGAGCTCCTCGTCCGAGGCCAGGACGTTGGCCACTTTCGCCCCGCGGCCGAGGGTAATGGTGGGGGGATGTTCCAGCAACAGCAGCGTGTCGGCGACGCGGGCTGCCCGACGCGCACGGGCCAGCTGCTCCTGCAGCACCAGCCCGTCCGGGTACTCCACCCGGCCGAGGCGAAGCACCCGGAGCACACGGGTGGACGTCATGCGTCCCCAGCCGCGGGCCCCAGCAGAGCCACTGCCCGCTCCACGCAGCCGTGGCAAATGTAGGCCCCCGCTGGCCCTGCCACCAGGCTTCCCACCTCCGTCCCGGGGCGGCAGCAGAAGCTGCACCAGGCGGCCTGGCTCGCGTCGGCCAGGACGGGAGCCCGCTCCAGGAAGGGCCGGCGTCCGTCGCCGGGAAGCGTCTCGGCCAGCCGTCGCGCATGCCGGCGCAGCTGCTCGGCCCGCGCGGCGCGGCCGCCCGCCTCGCAGGCCCGCGCTGCCTGCTCGAGCAGCTCCTGGGCCAGCCGGAGGTCCCCGGAGCTCTCGGCGGACTGAGCGGACATCACCAACTTTCGGACGTCGTCGGCCACGGCGCTGCTGCTGTTCAGGCCATGTCCAGGAACAGCGTCTCCGGCCGTTCGAGGTGGTGGATGAGGGCGTAGGTGGCGTCGGCCGCCACCAGCCCGTCGATGACACGGTGGTCGA
>JBKQJL010000186.1:0-15089 GCA_052147975.1 Myxococcaceae bacterium | reverse complement strand
GGACCCACGAGTCAAAGGAATTGTCCTCGAGGTTGGCCACCTCGGGATGCCGCCCGCCAAGCGCCTGTTGGTGGCCCAGTGGTTGGAAGCCTTCCGGACCTCGGGCAAGGAGGTGGTGGGCTTCGCCATTGCCCCCGGCAACGCCGAGTACGCGCTGTTGTGCGCCGCGACGCGCGTGGTGCTGCCGCGTCCGGGGCACCTGTCCCTGGACGGCTTTTTGCTCGAGGCGACCGCCGCCGGCGCCGCCCTCGAGCGGCTGGGCGTCCGAGCGGAATTCGTCCGACGGGGGGACTTCAAGACGGCGCCGGAGCTCTTCACCCGCAGCGACGTCTCCCCCGCCCAGAAAAGCCTCATCGAGGAGTTGCTCGATGACCGCCACCTGGAGCTCGTCGAGGCGGTGGCCAAGGGACGGCGGCTCGCACCGGGTGAGGCCACCGCGCTGGTCGATGAAGGGCCCTACAGCGCCGAGCGGGCCCTGGCGGCTGGACTGGTGGACGCGTTGGCGGACGAAGCTGAGCTCCCCGCGTTGCTGGGCATGACGGGCGGCCAGGACCGCGAGGGACAGGTGCCGGCCTTCTCCGCCTACCTGCGCTCGCTCCGCGTCCCGGCGGTGCACTGGGCGCGGCTTGTGGGCCGGCCGCGGTTGGCGGTGGTGCCCCTCAGCGGAATGCTGGCTGACGGCGACGGAAATGCCCCGCGGGCGTGGCCAGCCATCTCCGGGGCCGAGACGCTGCTCGCCGCGCTGCGCGCCTGTGCGCGGGACACGCGCTGTCCGGCGGTCCTGCTGTACGTCAACAGCCCGGGAGGCAGTGCGCTTGCCTCGGAGCGCGTGGCCGACGAGGTGATGCGCCTGGCCCAAAAGAAGCCGGTGGTGGCCTACACCGACCGCGTCTCGGCCAGCGGCGGCTATCTCGCCTCGCTCGGCGCGGGCGAGCTGTGGGCCGGCCGGCACGCGGTGGTGGGCAGCATCGGCGTCTTCGCCGGAAAATTCGACACCCAGGTGCTGCTCGAGCGGCTGGGCATCCACCGGACGGCCTTCACCCGGGGAGCGCACGCCGGGCTGGCGACGGCCACGCGCCCGCTCAGCGCCGCGGAACGGGCGGCGCTGGAGCGGGAGGTGGAAGAGACGTACCAGCGCTTTGTGGCCCGCGTCGCGCGGAGCAGGAAGATGGACGTCCCCGCGGTGCTGGCTCGTGCCGAGGGCCGCGTCTTCACCTCCAGCCGCGCGTTGGCCGAGGGACTGCTCGACCGCTTGGGCACTTTCGAAGAGGCGGCCGCGCGGGCGATGGAGCTGGCGGGAGTCCCCCAGGCGGATTTTGAGCTCACCGTGTACGGCCTACCGAAGCGCCGCCTCGGACTGGCTGCCCTGTTGCCCCGACGCGCCCAGGTGGTGGCCCTGTGGTGGCCGTGGCTCACCGGAGACGGGCTCGGGGGGACCGAGGCCTTCGGGGGGAAGGCGTGACGGCGGGCAGAAGTGCCTGGCTTCTGTCAGTCCTCCTCGGCTGCGCCACCGCGCAGCCGTCTTCGCCGGCTCAGGCCTACCTGGCCGCGCTCGACAGCGGCCAGCTCGACGCTGCCTATGCCCTCACCAGCCCAGCCTTTCGCGCGCAAGTCTCTGGCGAAGAGTTCCGCGCTCGCTTCGCGGACCCGGCCGCCCGCCAGGCGCGCGCCGCCGCCGTCCGAGAGGGCCTGGCCGAGTTGGCGCGCGCCGCGCCAGAGCTCTTCGGCATGGACGAAACGGAAGTCCCGGAGGCCGTCATCCTCCGCTTTGTCGCCGCCGTGCGCGCCGGCAACTTCGAGCAGGCGTGCGCCTGCCTGTCGGCCACGCTGCGCCAGCGCTACAGCGCGGAGCTGCTCAGGGTGGACTTTCACGCTGAGCCGAGCGCGGCCGAGAGATTGGAGAGGGCGGCGGTGGCGGCGCAGGGAATTCCGGTGCGGGACGGGACACGGGTGAGCTTTCCGGTGCCGGGGGGCGGCGCCGTCGTCGTCGTGCAAGAGCAGGAGGGCTGGAAGCTCGAGGCGCTGCAATGAGGCGCGCGCAGGACGCTTGGACGTTATGCCCGCCTTGACAGCTCCCGAGCAGCGCCCGCAAGGTGCGCGCTCCTTTCAAACGGTTTGGGTTGGAGGTTTCAGCACAATGGCGGTCACCGAGCAGGACGTCCTGGCAGCCCTGGCCACAGTCATTGACCCCGAGCTGCATGTCAGCCTCGTCCAGGCGGGGATGGTGAAGGCGGTGAGCGTCGAGAACGGCCGGGTCCGGGCGAAAATAGAGCTCACCACGCCGGCCTGTCCGATGAAGGGAAAAATCCAGGCCGACGCCGAGGCCGCCCTCAAGGCGGTGGCCGGAGTGACGGGGCTGGACATCGAGTGGGGGGCGCAGGTGCGAGCCGCACCTCTCGGGCAAAACCCCATGCTGCCCCGCGTGAAGCACGTGGTGCTGGTGGGCGCTGGCAAGGGCGGCGTCGGCAAGAGCACCGTGGCGGTCAACTTGGCTGCCGCCCTGGCTCAGTGCGGCGCCAGCGTGGGCTTGCTCGACGCTGACTTTTACGGTCCCAGCATCCCGTTGATGACCGGGCTGTCCGAGCAGAAGCCAGTCAGCCCGGACGGCCAGCATCTCGAGCCGCTGGTGGCCCTGGGAATGAAAATCATGTCCCTCGGCTTCCTGGTCGAGCCGGACCAGGCCCTCATTTGGCGCGGGCCGATGTTGCACGGCGCGCTGCAGCAGCTGATGCGCGATGTCAATTGGGGGGCGCTCGACTACCTGGTGGTCGACCTGCCGCCTGGGACAGGGGACGTGGCCCTCACCATCTCCCAGTCCATCCGCTCCTCCGGGGCGGTGCTGGTCACCACGCCGCAGGACGTGGCCCTGGCCGACGTGGTGCGCGCCAAGCAGATGTTCGACAAGGTGCACATTCCCGTTCTGGGGATTGTCGAGAACATGAGCACCTTCATCTGCCCTCACTGCCACCAGGACACACCCATTTTTCACCACGGCGGTGGGCGCCGCGCGGCAGAAATGTTTGGCATTGCCTTTCTAGGCGAGATTCCCTTGGTGCTCTCGGTGCGCGAAGGCGGAGATGCCGGTCGACCGGTGGTGGTGGCCAGCCCCGACAGCCCCGAGGCCCAGGCCTTCCTGGCCATGGCGAAAAACATCGCCGGACGGGTGTCGGCGGAGACAGCGCGGACGCCGGCGGTGGCCAGCGCCGGGTGAGTGGGGCTTGGCTCTGCTAAGCTTCCAAGGAGCGACGTGAGCTCCAAGGACCCCCTCGACCTCGACGAGCCGCTCGGCGACGAGCCGCCGCAGGCACCGTTTCTCGGGCTCGTCCCGGAGCTGATGCGCAAGGCTGCTTTCGCCGGGCTGGGCGCCCTCTTCATGACCGAGGAAGGCCTTCGGCGCACGGCGGCACAGCTGCCCTTGCCCAAGGAGGCCCTGGCCGCGCTGGTGGCCCAGGCCGAGCGCACCAAAGACGAGGTGACCCGGGTGCTGGCCGAGGAGTTGCGTCGCTTTCTGCGCTCCGACGGCCTGAAGCGGGAGCTGTCCCAAATATTTGCCGGAATGAGCGTCGAGGTGAAGGCCCGCATCCGCCTCGTGCCCGACGAGAAGCCAGGGCCGCCGAGCCGCCCCACGGTGAGAGTGACTCCCGCTCCAGCGGCCCGCGCTCGGAAGCGCAAGACGTCCGAATGAAGGACGGCCCCTTCCGCCACCCCTTTGTGCGTCGCGTGCCCTTGCTGCTGCTGGTGGCCGCGGGCGTCTTTCTATGGCGCAGCGAGCTCTTCCCGCAGCCGCGGACGCTGGTGTGGGAGTTGCCGCCGTCCGTGGACGTGGCCCGGGCCGAGGTGCAGCTGTGGAAGGGCTCGGAGCTCATCGCCCGGGCCGAGTGGCCAGCCCATCCGCACGGGCCCCTGCTTCAGCAGCTCCAGCTGCGGGCCGGGCGCTACCGGGCCCTGGCGTTTCTGGAGCTGGCCGGAGGGGACACCGAGCAGCACAGCCAAGAGGTCCAGCTCGGGTCCGAGGAGACGCTGCGCTTGCCGCTGCGGCCGCGTTGACCGGGCTGCGCCGGCAGGCGTAAGAGGCGCGCGGCCAGTCGCGCTGGCCCGCCGGGAGAGAGGGCACTGTCTGTCATGGCAAACGAGCACGTGTTGGTGGTGGGGGCGGGGCAGATGGGGGCAGGCATTGCCCAGGTAGCGCTGGTTGCCGGGTGCCGGGTGTCACTGGTCGACGCCTCCGACGAAGCTGTCCTGCAAGGGGTGGGACGCATTCGCGCCGGCTTCGGCAAGCTGCGTGAAAAAGGCAAGCTGGACCCCGCCGGCGAGAGCGCCGCCCTCGGCCGGCTCGCCACCCACACTGCGGTGCGGGACGTGCGCGAGGTGGACGTCGCCATCGAGGCCGTCACCGAGAACGAAGAGGTGAAACGGCGCGTTTTCCAGGAGCTCGACGCGGTGGTGCGGCCGGGAGGGCTGCTCGCCACCAACACCTCATCCATTCCCATCACCCGCGTCGCCGCCTGCACCCGGCGGCCGGAGGCCGTCATCGGGATGCACTTCATGAACCCGGTGCCGGTGATGCAGCTGGTGGAGGTCATCCGCGGCGCGGCCACCTCGGAGGAGACTTACCAGAGGACGCGTGCGCTGGCCGAGCGGATGGGGAAGACGGTCGTCACCAGCCGCGACTTTCCAGGTTTCATCGTCAACCGGATTCTCATCCCGATGCTCAACGAGGCCGCCTACGCATTGATGGAGAACCTGGGCACGGCGGAGGACATCGACACGGCGATGAAGCTCGGGACCAACCAGCCCATGGGCCCGCTGCAACTGGCGGACTTCATCGGGCTGGACACGGTGCTGTACATCGCCACGGTGATGCACCAGGGCCTGGGTGACCCCAAGTACCGCCCCTGTCCACTGCTGCGCCAGTACGTCGACGCGGGCTGGCTGGGCCGCAAGTCGGGTCGCGGTTTCTACAAGTACTAGAGGAGAGGCGTCCCCCGTGAACGAAGAGACCGTCCGACTCACCTTCGAGGGCACCACGGCCACGGTAACCGTGGACCGACCCAAAGCCCTCAACGCGCTGAACACCGCCACCTTGGAGCAGCTCGAGCAAGCCCTGGCCGCCGTCGCCCAGAAGCCTCAGGTGCGGGGGTTGATTGTGACGGGAGGAGGAGAAAAAGCCTTCGTCGCCGGGGCAGACATCGCCGAGATGATGAATCTCAACCTCGAGCAGTCGCTGGCCTTCGCCGCCCGAGGACACCGAGTCTTCGACGCGCTGGAGCGTCTGCCTTGCCCGACGGTGGCTGCGGTCAACGGCTTTGCCCTGGGAGGAGGATGCGAGCTGGCTCTGGCCTGCGACCTCATCTACGCCTCGGAGAGCGCGAAGTTTGGGCTCCCCGAGGTCTCCCTCGGAATTATTCCGGGCTTCGGCGGCACCCAGCGGCTGACCCGACTGGTCGGTCGGGCCCGCGCCAAGGAGCTCATTTTCACTGGCGACATGGTGGACGCGGCTCGGGCCAAGGACATCGGCCTGGCCTTAGACGTGGTGCCGGCCACGCAGCTTCTGGCCCATTGCCAGGCGGTCATCGGACGCATCGCCAAGAAGGGGCCACTGGCTGTGGCGCGGGCCAAACGCGTCATCGCTGAGGGCGCCGACCTGCCACTGGCGGACGCCAACCAGCTCGAACGCGAGGCCTTTGCTGAGCTGTTCCAGTCGAGCGACCGCCAAGAGGGAATGACCGCCTTTCTCGAGAAGCGTCCGCCGGCATTCCGGGGCGCCTGACGGAGCACGCCGTCGACATTCACCCCCGTCGACCGCTAAGCATCCCAAGAGCGAGGAGTGACATGAATTTCGAGCTCACCGAGCTGCAACGGCACACCCAGCGGCTCTGCCGCGAGTTTGCCGCGCGCGAGCTCATTCCCCATGCCCGGCAATGGGACGAGGAGCACACCTTCCCGGCCGAGGCGGTGAAGCACCTCGCAGAGCTGGGGCTGCTCGGAGTGGCCGTCCCGGAGGAGGACGGGGGGGCCGGCCTGGACAGCGTGGCCTACGCGGTGGCCATCGAAGAAATCAGCCGAGGCTGCGCCTCCACCGGCGTCATCCTCAGCGTCAACAACTCGCTGTACTGTGACCCAGTGCTGAAATTCGGCACCGCCGAGCAAAAACGAACCTTTCTGGTGCCCTTCGCCCAAGGCCAAAAGCTGGGCTGCTTCGGGCTGACCGAGCCCGAGGCCGGCTCGGACGCGGCGGCCCAGAAGACGACCGCCGTGCGCCAGGGAGACGCCTACCTGGTCAACGGCAGCAAGAACTGGATTACCAACGGCCCGCGGGCAGACGCCATCGTCCTCTTTGCCATGACCGACCCTTCCGCGGGCCACCGGGGCATCTCCGCGTTCCTCGTCCCCACCGACACCCCGGGCTTCATCCGGGCCAAGCCGGACCGCAAAATGGGCATCTGCGCGGCCCCTTCCTGTTCCATCTTCTTCGAGGACTGCCGGGTGCCGGCCAAGAATCTCCTGGGCAGGGAAGGGGACGGCTTCAAGATTGCCCTCTCCACCTTGGACGGCGGCCGCATCGGCATCGCCGCCCAGGCGCTGGGCATCGCCCGGGCGGCTTTCGAGGAGGCGCGCGTTTACGCCCTCGAGCGAAAGACGTTTGGTCAGCCCATCGCCCAGCACCAGGCCATTCAATTCATGCTGGCCGACATGGCCACTGAACTCGACGCGGCTCGACTCCTCACCCACCAGGCGGCACGGCTCAAGGACACAGGCGTGCGTCACTCGGTCGAAAGCGCCATGGCCAAGCTGTATGCCTCGGAAATGGCCAGCCGAGTGGCCAACAAAGCCCTGCAAGTCTTCGGTGGACAAGGCTACAGCAAGGAATTCGACGCCGAGCGGCACGTGCGCGACGCGCGCATTACCGAAATCTACGAGGGGACAAGCGAGATACAGCGGCTTGTCATTTCTGCCAGCCTCTTCAAGGACTAAAGGCGGGGGGCCCTTCCGTATGCTGCTTGCCTTGACGCTGCTCGCACTGACGCTGCCCGGTGCCTCGGACGCCGGAGCGTCGGCCGCCAGCCCGGACACGCCCGCCCCTCCCGCGCCGCCAGTGGCGCGCGCTCTGGACGTCGGTCAGCTGCCTTTCACCTCGGACTCCATCAAACAGGTGGTGGCCTCGCACCAGCCGGAAATTCAGGACTGTTACGAGAGGACACTCGCGGCGCGACAGCAGAAGCTCCAAGGACGGCTGATGACCCGTTTCACCATCACCCCAACGGGGACCGTTTCGGGCGCCCAGGTGGAGAAGCACGGAACCACGCTCAAGGACAAGGAGCTGCACACCTGCGTCATCGGCGTCCTCGGCAAGCTCCGCTTCCCCAAGCCGCCCGACGGGAAGGACCACCCAGTGGAATACCCGTTTAACCTCAAGGCGGTCGACTAGTCGCAAAGGCGTGAACGCAAGCCGATGGACCTCGAGCTCACCCAGACCCAAGCCCTGGTGCGCCAGACAGCACGCACCTTCGCCCAAGAGCGCGTGCTGCCCGGGGCGCGGGAGCGCGATAAACAAGGGCTCTTTCCTCTGGAGCTGCTGCGGGAGATGGCGGGCCTCGGGCTGATGGGCGTCAACGTCCCGGCGGCTTATGGGGGCGCTGAGGCGGGCGCCGTCTCCTATGCCCTGGCGATGATGGAGATGGCCTCCGCCTGTGCCTCCACTGCCGTGGCCATGGCCGTCACCAACATGTGCGCAGAGCTCATCTGCGCCTTCGGAAACGACGAGCAGAAGCGCCGCCACGTCACCCGGCTGGTGTCAGGCGACGCAGTGGCGGGCGCCTTCGCCCTCTCGGAGCCCCAGTGCGGCAGCGACGCGGCCGGCCTCACCACCACCGCGGTGCGCAGCGGCCAGGGCTGGCTGCTCAACGGCGCCAAGCAGTGGATTACCTCCGGCGCCTACGCTGGCGTCATGGTGGTGTGGGCTCGGACTGGTGGCCCAGGCAGCCGTGGCCTCTCGGCCTTCCTCGTCGAGGGCGGGACGAAGGGACTGCACATCGGCCCACCGGAAGACAAGCTGGGCCTGCGGGCGTCCAACACCGTCCCGCTCGTCTTCGAGGACTGCGCCCTTCCGGCCTCCGCCTTGCTGGGGGCCGAGGGCGAGGGCTTCAAGCTGGCGATGGTGGCCCTCGACGGCGGACGCATTGGGATTGCGTCTCAGGCCTGTGGTGTGTCGCGGGCCGCTCTCGAGGCCGCGGTGCGTTACGTCCGCGAACGACGGGCCTTTGGAAAGCCCCTCAGCGACTTCCAGGCGCTGCGCTTCGCCCTGGCCAACATCCGGACCGAGCTCAGCGCGGCCGAGTCGCTCACCCTCCGCGCAGCCTGGCTCAAGGAGCAACAGCGCCCCTTCACCCAAGAGGCATCCATGGCCAAGCTGTTTGCCAGCGAGATGGCCAACCGGGCGTGCGACAAAGCGGTCCAGCTACACGGAGGCTACGGCTACATCGACGAGTTTCCGGTGGAGCGCTACCTCCGGGATGCTCGCGTGCAAACCATCTACGAGGGAACGAGCGAGATTCAGCGGGTCGTCATTGCCCGCGAAGTCCTGCGGGCAGCAGGCTGAGCGCCGGCCAGAGCCGCTGCCCACCTGCGTTTTCAGCGAAGGCGTGTGTCAGGGGACGTCACGCACTTTCTCGCCATTTAATGCTGCAGCCGACGCTGGGCACCTGGGGCCCGAGAATGGGTTGCCCCGCGAGGACAGCGTCGAGCGCACGCCGCAAGTCGAGCCCCGTCACCGGCCGGCCGTTCCCCGGCCGGCTGTCATCGAGTTGCCCCCGGTAAGCAAGGCGGAACCCGCCGGCTTCGCGACGGTACAGGAAGAAGTCGGGGGTGCAGGCAGCGTCGTAGGCCCGAGCCACCGATTGGCTCTCGTCGTACAGGTAAGCGAAGGGGAAGCCCTGCTCGCGGGCTTGCTCGGCCAGGCTGGCCGGTGCGTCGTCCGGGTGAGTGAGGGCGTCGTTGGACGACACCGCCACCACCCCCACCGGCTGGCCCTCATAGTCCCGGCCGAGACGCGCCAGCTCGCCCTGCACGTGCGCCACGTAGGGGCAATGCCTGCAAATAAACATGACGAGCAGGGCGCGCCGGGCGGAGAAGTCCTCGAGCCGGACCATCTTGCCCGTGCGGACATCCGGCAGCGCGAACCCAGGGGCGGGGGTTCCGAGCGCAACCATGGTGGAAGGAGTCTTGGACATGGCAAATCTCCTGTAGAAGCTAAAGCCCGAGTCGCTGCCTCGTGGCAACAGCCCCCCCCGGGGGCTCTCTTCCCACCCCCCCCTTGCATCAGGAGTCTCTCGCCCGTGCTCCTTCGCCGCCAGCGTGGTTGCGTTTTCGCCGTCCTCCTCGCCGTTTCGGGGCTCGGGGCCTTGGCATCCGCCGGGCCCGTCCTCCCCGCGGCGGACGCCGGCCAAGCCCCCCGTGCCTCAGTGGCCGACAGCGCTTCTGTCCCCCTGGTGGAGGCGCTCATTGCCAAGCACGGCGAGGGGCAGCGCGCGCGCGCCGAGCAGGGCGTCCGCCAGGTACTCGCCTTCTGGCGGCTCGGGCCCGACGGCGACGGAGACGCGCAGGCGCTGGCCCAGTTTGTCACCAGTCAATTCATTGCCGACGCGGACACCCTGGAACGGACGCTCGCCCGCTTCGAAGAGGCGCTCGAGGCGGCCGATGGCCACTTCCTGGAGGTTGGCCGCACCTGGCGCAGCGGCGCCGAATTGGAACTCGGCCCGGAGTTGCCCCTGGACGCCTTCCTTGCCGCGACCGAGCCTTCGGCCCACCTACAAGAGGACCTCTTCGCCTCCAAAATTGCCTTCGTCGCACTCCTCAACTGGCCGCTGCCGACGTTGGACGAGATGGTGAGGGAGGGGCCGAGCTGGACGCGCCGCCAGTGGGCCGCGGCGCGGCTGACCCGCCGCTTCTCGCTGCGTCCCAGCGGCGCGGCTGAGGGAGCGAGGGCGGCGGCCGCGGCGAAGGCCTCCGCCTACGTCGCCGGCTACAACCTGTGGGTCCACCATTTGCTGGGCCCGGACGGAACCCGGCCCTTCCCCAAGGGCAAGCGCCTTCTCAGCCACTGGAACCTGCGTGACCAAATTAAGGCGGACTACGCCGAGGGCCCAGCTGGACTCGCTCGGCAGCGCCTCCTCGTTGCCGCGATGAATCGCATCGTGACGCAGGACATCCCAGCCGCCGTCATTGACGACCCGCGCCTGGACTGGGACCCGGTGGCCAACACCGTCCGGCTGGCGCCGCTGGCCGAGGTTGAGCCGCGACCCGCCTCGCAGACGGGCGGCGGAGTGAGAGTAGCGGTGGCAAGCGCCGAGCGAGAGCCAGACACCCGCTATGCCGTCCTGCTCGACACCTTTCGCGCCGCTCGGCTGACCGACCGGGACTCTCCATTTGCCCCCACCGAGATTGACCGACGTTTCCAGCTGGACACGGAAATCCCCGAGGCGCGCATCAAATCTTTGCTCGAGTCGGTGCTGTCCTCGCCCCTCGTTCCGCAGGTGGCCGCGCTCATCGAGAAGCGGCTCGGGCGAAAACTCGAGCCACAAGACCTCTATTACGCCGGCTTCCTGGCGCGCGCGAAGTACCCGGAGGCCCAGCTCGATGCGCTCACCCGCAAGCGTTACCCAAATGCGGCCGCCTACAAGAAGGACATTCCTCGGCTGCTACGGGCGCTGGGCTTCAGCCCGCAGAAAGCGGCCTGGCTGGACGCCCACATTGTGGTGGACCCGGCCCGCGGCTCGGGCCACGCACTGGAAGCAGCACGGCGCGGGGACTTCCCGCACCTGCGCACGCGAATGTCGCCCGGTGGCATGGACTACAAGGGCTACAACATCGCTGTCCACGAGATGGGCCACAACGTGGAGCAGGTGTTCTCCCTCTATTCCGTCGACAGCACACTGCTGCAGGGAGTCCCTGGGAACGCCTTCACCGAGGCCCTGGCCATGACGTTTCAAAACCGAGACCTCGAGTTGCTCGGCCTCGGGGCTCCGGACGCACATGCAGAGCGCCTGCGCGTCCTCAATGACTTCTGGGTGACGTGGGAGATTTCCGGCGCCGCCTTGGTCGACCTCGAGGTCTGGCGCTGGCTCTACGCCCACCCCGACGCGACGCCGAGCCAGCTCCGTGAAGCCACCTTGCACATCGCGCGCGAGGCCTGGAACCGCTACTACGCGCCGGTGCTGGGCGGGCCAGACACGGCGCTGTTGGCCATCTACTCGCACATGGTCGACGCCTTCTTGTACCTGCCCTACTACCCGGTGGGACACCTCATCGCCTTCCAACTCGAGGAGAAGCTGAAGGGCGCCCACAGCGGGGCGGAGTTCGAGCGCGTTGCCTCGTTTGGACGGGTGACGCCGGACTACTGGATGGTGCATGCCACCGGGGCCTCGGTGTCCGCTGAGCCGCTCTTCCGGGCGACCGCCGCCGCCTTGGCCGCCGAAACCTCCACGCGCTAGGCCGCGGGGACCTCTCTTCGACGTCGCCGTTGGGACTGCTCCCTCCGGAGCGGCCGCCCCTGCCGGGGCGGCCAGGCCAACGACGCTGACGGGCCTTTTGCCCTTCGGCCAACTAACGCGCGACCGCGCTGATGGTCCCGGCCCACCAGTCTGCCCAGTAGACGTTGGTTGCATCGACGGCGATGGAGTTCGACGTGGTCCCCGTGACCAGCGTCACCGGGGCGTCGGTCGAGTGCGGAACCTTCTTCACCGTCCCGGTATAGGGGTCGCTCCAGTAGACGTCTCCTGCCTCAATGACGATGTTGCCCACGGCGTGGCTTATCGCCAGGACGGCTGGCGTGCCACCGGAGAGCCCGACGGTTTCCACCCCGCCTTCGGGATAGGAGACGAAAGAGCCCACGCTGTAATAGACGGCCGCCGTGTCGACGGCGATGCCCTGTAGGTAGTAGCCGGTCGCGAGCGTGGCCGGCGTGCCACCGGAGAGCGCCACTTTCGCGATGCTTCCGACCCCGGACGGGGAAAGAGAAGAGCTGTCGGACGCGGGATAGTAGACGCCGGTCGCATCCACGGCGATGGATTGCGGCTCGCCAGCGACGCTACCAGACTTGTTCGTGAGCGTTACCGCTGTGCCGCCCGAGAGTGCGACTTTCATGACGGTGAGGTCGGTCGTCCAGTAGACGCTGGTTGCATCCACGGCGATTCCATTTGGATAGGTGCTGGTGGCGAGGGCCACCGGCGTGCCGCCGGCGAGTGCGACTTTCATGATGGTGCCGTCCCAGGGGTCGGTCCAGTAGACGCTGGTTGCATCCACGGCGATGGCAGTCGGATTGGTGCTGGTGGCGAGCACCACCGGCGTGCCTCCGGCGAGAGCAACCTTCATCACCGAACCCAGCTGGGCTGTGTCGGAGTTGTCCGTCCAGTAGACGCTGGTTGCATCCACGGCGATGTTGACCGGGTGCTGCCCCGAGGCAAGAGTGCTCGGGCTCGAACCACAGCCCACCCAGAACAGCGCTGTCGCTACGCTCAAGAGTGACGCCCGCATGGGCCCTCCCCCCGGGCTGCTCTATCCTTTGGAGCCGCTCCACCGAGAGGTATGTCACAGCCACTGGCGCCGGGCCACGGGAGGGTGTGTACCGCCCAGGGCGCCGTCGTTCGGGCTGCACGGCAGCCCTTGCCTGCAGAAGCCCTGGCCACCGGACACTCGGCAGGGGACGAGCCGGCTAGTGGCTCTTCTGGATGCTGCCGCTGCCCCGGGTGACGGCGCTGACCACGCTCGCTTCACCGGACCAGCGGATGTCACCCGAGCCATTCACTGCGAATTGCACCGCCCCGCCGGCAATGTGAAGTGCGGCGTCCCCGGAACCGTCGACTTCCACCGACGCATTCTTGGCGGTGAAGCTTTCGCCCTTGAGGTCTCCGGAGCCTTCGATGGCGACAGAGAGACTCCCCGTGCTTCCCGCCAAGCTCACGTTGCCCGAGCCGGCGATGGACACGGTCATGGCCGAGGACTTTCCGCTGTAGGTGATGTCCCCCGAGCCTGAAATGCTAAGCGCCACGTCGCCGTTTCGCTCGAAGCCTTGCACCTCCACGTTGCCGCTGCCGGTAATGGAGACGCCCCGCAGGTCGGGCATGGTGAGGGCCATGCTGTTCTTGCCTCGAAGGCGGAGCGAGTGGTCGGTGGTGGTGATGACGAGGGTGTCGCCATGCACTTCGGTGGAAATTTTGCTGGCCAGCTCGCTGTCGCGGAGGTCCAGACCCAGCGAGAAGGCCTTTCCGGGCCGGATGGTGACGTCGAGCGGGACGTGCAATTCCACCCTGGTGAAGCCCTGGACCGAGCGTTTCACGGTGTCGGCCCGGACGGGAAGGACGACAAGGGATGCCGCCACCAGGGCAGCCCGAGGCAACCAAGCGTGCATGACAGCCCTACGTGCGACCACGGTCTTCATTGCTGGCTCCCTGGTTTGCCGGCCACCCCTGGCCTGGCCCCCCCTAGAGTGCGCCTCGGGACAGGCCGCTGCCGCCCGCCGAGGGGCCGGGTAGGCTTGACCTCACCCGGACCCCGCGCCTAGGTTGCGCGCGCCTCTGGCCTCCTTAGCTTGGAGGGCTGGGCCATGGGCAGCCCCGGTGCTTGAACCCCACGCCGAGGTCTGTCCAAGCATCGCCAACCCTGGGGCGGTTGCAGTACCCGAAGGATAACTTTTTCATGCAGCAGAACGTGAACCAGCCGGTCGGTATGGACGGCGAGGAAGATTTCGCCGCGCTCTTCGAGGCTTCTCTCAAGGACCGCGGGCACGATGGTCTCTTGAAGGAAGGCGACCTGGTCAAGGGCACCGTGGTTCAGGTGACCAAGGACTACGCGGTCGTCGACATTGGCTACAAGTCCGAAGGGCAGATTCCCATCGGCGAGTTCACCAACCCGCGTGGTGAAGTCACCGTCCACGCCGGTGACCCGGTGGAAGTGCTGCTCGAGAGCCGCGAAAACGACACCGGCATGGTCGTCCTCTCCAAGGAGAAGGCCGACAAGATGCGCATCTGGGACGAGATTTCGGCTGCCTGCGAGCGGGACGAAATCGTCAAAGGCGTCATCGTCGGTCGGGTGAAGGGCGGGCTGAGCGTCGACATCGGCGTGAAGGCGTTCCTCCCAGGCAGTCAGGTGGACATCCGTCCGGTGCGAAACCTGGACCAGTACCTGGGCAAGGACTTCGAGTTTAAGGTCATCAAGTTCAACAAGAAGCGCGGCAACATCGTCCTCTCTCGCCGCGTGCTGCTCGAGAAGCAGCGCGAGGAGCTGAAGAAGGAGACGCTCAAGAACTTGCATGAGGGTGCCGTGCTGAAGGGCGTGGTGAAGAACCTCACCGACTACGGTGCCTTCATCGACCTCGGTGGCATCGACGGGCTGTTGCACATCACCGACATGTCCTGGGGCCGCATCGGGCACCCCTCGGAGATGTTCAACGTGGGCGACGAAGTGAAGGTGGTGGTGCTCAAGTTCGACTCCACCCAGGAGCGGGTGTCGCTCGGTCTCAAGCAAATTCAAGAGGACCCGTGGCACCGGGCCGACGAGAAGTACCCGGTGGGGACCCGCATTCACGGCAAGGTGGTGAGCCTCACCGACTACGGCGCCTTCGTCGAAATCGAGCAAGGCGTCGAGGGGCTGGTCCATGTCTCCGAGATGTCATGGAACAAGCGCCTCAAGCATCCGAGCAAGGTGCTGGAGGTGGGCCGGGACGTCGAGGCGGTGGTGCTCGACATCGACCCCAAGGCCAAGCGCATCGCCCTGGGAATGAAGCAAACCGAGCAGAATCCCTGGACGCTGCTCGAGGACAAGTACCCCATCGGTACCCAAATCAAGGGTCAGGTCCGCAACGTCACCGACTTCGGCATCTTCGTCGGCGTCGAGGAGGGTGTGGACGGGCTGGTCCACGTCTCAGACATCTCCTGGACCCAGCGCATCAAGCATCCGGGCGAGATGTTCAAGAAGGGCGACGAGGTCGAGGCGGTGGTGCTCAACATCGACGTCGAGAACGAGCGCTTTTCGCTGGGCATCAAGCAGCTTCACCCGGACCCCTGGGACACGCTCAGCGAGCGCGTTCCGGTGGG
>JBKQJL010000185.1:0-10940 GCA_052147975.1 Myxococcaceae bacterium | reverse complement strand
GGTTGGCAGTGCGTCCGAACCCGGTGGCATGCAGGCCCAGCGGTTGCGTGAGGCGCTCGCGGAAGAGCTCCGCCCAGCTCTCGCCGCTGACCACCTCCGCCATGCGACCGGCGACTTGGAAGCCGGTCCCGCCGTAGAGGACGGCGGTCCCGGGGTCCTTGCGCAAGGGGGTCCCGGCGATTTGCTGGACACAGGCTTCGAGCGTCGTGTCTCGGTCGTCCAAGCAAGGGACGGACGTGGGGAGCCCCGAGGTGTGGGCGAGCAGCATGCGCAAGGTGATGGCGGCCTTGTCGGCGGGCCAGTCGTGCAGCACCGAGGCCGCCCGCATGTCGAGTGAAAGCTTTCGGGCCTCCACCAGCTGCAGCAACACCACCGTGCTCAACAGCTGGGTGCCGGAGGCCAGCGGCACGGCGTCCTCCAGCCGGTAGCCCCCATAGGCCCGCTCGAAGAGCACCTCGCCGGGCCGGGCGACTCGCACGACGCCGCCTCCCTCCTTGGGCAGGGCTGCGGCCAGGAGCGCCTCCAACGGCGCCAGGCCGCCGTCGGTGGCTGGCGGCTCGGCAGCGAGGGCAAACAGCACCAAGGCGAGGGAGGTTGGAGGCACGGGCTGGCGTAGGCTACCCGGGGCGTGGGGCAGGGCGAGCGGCCTTCGCCGCCACATGGCGCCAGGGTGGCCGGCGACCCGGCGGAGTGAGATGGCCCCCTCGGCCCACCGTCCATCCCCCTGAAACTCCATGCGCTTCTCATGGCGCGCCGTGTGCTTTTGGCAGGGGGAAAGATGGGGACCCCCAACGACAGCGGTTTGGCCTCGGGCGAGGGGCGCGCCGAGCCAGCGGGTGGCAACGCCCCGGGGCACGCCCCGGCCGTTGCCCCGGAGGCGCTGGAAGTGCTGCGGCACTCGGCCTGCGGTGCGCATGCGCGGCTGGAAGCGCTGTTGCACGGTGTGGCCGCCGGGGTGCTCTTCGTCGGACGGGAGGGCCGGGTGGACCTCGTGAACCAGGCGTTGTGCCGGATGCTCGGCGTGGCGTCGGCCGGCGAGCTGGTTGGCCACCCCGGCTCGGTGGTGGCCCGGGTGCTGAGCGACCGCTTTGCGGACCCAGCCGCCTTCGCCCGCCAGGGCCTCCTCCAGGGCGGCCGCCGCCTCGAGCTCGCCGACGGGCGCATCCTCAGCCGGGAGCTGCTTCCCGTCGGGGAGGGAGAGGCGCACGGGGTGCTCGTCCTGCTTCGAGACGTCACCGCGTCTCCCGACCTGGCCGCGGAGCCCGAGCCGCTGCACACCGTTAGTCTCGTCGACGAGCTCACCGGGCTGCCCAACCGGCGCGGCTTTCTCGCTCAGGCCAGCCGTCGGCTGCGCCGTGCTTCCCAAGAGGGCCGGGCGGTCAGCCTCTTCTGTATTGACGTGGAGGGCACCAGAACCATCAACCAGCGCCTCGGGCACACTGCCGGCGACCGGGCGCTGGAGGAGGTGGCCGGGCTGCTGCGGCTGGCTTTCCGCGAGTCGGACGTCTTGGGCCGGCTCGGGGGGGACGAATTCGCGGTGCTGGCCATGGACGTTGCCGAGGCGCAGCAGGCGGAGGCACTGGAGCGGCTAAGCCGTGCCGTCGCGTCGCTCAACGCCCGTCCGGCACGGGCTTGGCGCCTCTCGGTGGGCGTCGGTGCGGCCTGCTTCGAGGGGGCCCACCGCCCTCCCCTGGAAGACTTGTTGTCGGCCGCCGACGCCCGACTTCACGCTTGGAAGCGCGCGCGGCAGGGCCGCGGAGGGTGAGCAGGAGCGGGGGTTTCCCTCTGGTTGGGGAGCCCCCCGCACCCCTTCAACTGGGCTGCTTGGTGGGCAGCTCGTACTCCTCGCCCGACTTCAACTGCCAGCCGTCGGCGGTCTTCACCCAGACGTCGTGCCAGCCTGAGCGCCCGACGTGCTTCACCCTCTTGCCGGCGTGCTCGGGGTCGGTCTGCACGGTGGTGACGGTGAGGTGGACGTCCACCAGCACCTCGTCGCCCTGGCGCTTCACCGCGCGAAGCGTGTACTTGGCGGAGCTGCCCGGCTCGAGGGTTTTGAGGAAGTCGCGCACGGCGCCCTCCACCCCGGCGCGGTCCAGCTTCGAGCCATCCACCAGCGTCCAGTGGACGTCTGGGGCCATCAGGGCCATCACCGCTGACACGTCTTGCCGGACGCAGGCGGCCGCATAGGCGTCGTAGCGGGACTGCAGCTCCTTGTGAAGCGTCTGGTCTTCCGGAGCCGGAGCGGCGGACAGCAACAGAAGGACGAGGGCGTGTCTCATGAAGAGGCTTCCTCCCTAGAGGAGTCCAAGGGTACACCGCAAGCCTGTATGTCCATTCCCCGGCCGCTCGAGCAGCTACTCGACGCAGTGCAGCCCAGCGATGACAAGGAGCGCACGGACCTCGTCCTTCTGCGCGCTTACGCCGCCGAGCTGCCAGCGCCCTTTTCCAGCCAGCAGCCCGGTGCGCACTTCACCGGCAGCGCCCTGGTGACTGACGGAGTCCGGGTGGCGCTGGTGTTTCACCGCAAGCTGGGGCGCTGGCTCCAGCCTGGAGGCCATGCCGAGGCCGAGGACGGGGGCGAGCTGTCCACCACTGCCCTGCGCGAAGCACGCGAGGAGACGGGGCTCTCGGTGCAGCTTCACCCGTCGGCGCCGCGGCCGTTGGACGTCGACGTCCACCACATTCCCGCCCGCCCCGAGGCGGCTGCCCACCTCCATTTGGACGTGCGCTTCCTCGCCGTGGCGGACCCCTCGGCGCCTCTGGTGAAGCAGGCGGTGGAGGTTGCCGACGTGCGCTGGTTCAGCTTCGAGCAGGCGCTGGCGCAGGCCGGCGACGTGAGCCTTCGCCGGCTGTTACACAAAGCCATGGCCTGCTTGGCACGACAGGGGACGGCGCCGCGCTAAGCGCTCAGGCCAGGTCAAACACCAGGACCTCACTCTGTTGTCCGGCGTCCAGCAGCAGGTGCGGCTCCTCGCTGAGCGCCGCACCGTCGCCCGCCCGCAGCGTCTGCCCAATCACCTTCAGCGTCCCGCGCGCCACCTGCACCCAGGCATGGCGGCCCGGGGCGAGCGTGAGCTCGGCCTGCTCTCCGCTGTCGAGGCGCCCGCTGTACACCCGGACGTCCTGGTGAATGGTGAGGCTGCCGTCGTCCCCCTTCTGGGAGGCCACCAGCGTCAAGCGGCCCTGACGGGCGCTCGCCTCGAAATGCGTCTGCTGGTAGCTGGGCGGAAGGCCCGGCCGCTCGGGGAGGAGCCAAATTTGAAGGAAGTGCACGGGCTCAACGCTGGAAGCGTTGAACTCGCTGTGGGTGACACCCGTCCCGGCACTCATCCGCTGCACGTCGCCAGGACGAATGGTGGAGCCCGTCCCGAGCGAGTCCTTGTGCGCGAGGGCACCCTCGAGGACGTAGGAGAGAATCTCCATGTCCCGGTGGGGGTGGGTGGGAAACCCAGCGCCCGGTTGGACGCGGTCCTCGTTGAGGACGCGCAGGGCGCGGAAGCCCATCTGCGCCGGGTTGTAGTAGTCGGCAAAGGAAAAGGTGTGCTGGCTGTCCAGCCAGCCATGCTGGGCATGTCCCCGGTCCTCCGCTCGGCGAATCTTCATCATTTTGCTGTCCCGCCTCTCTTAGAAGCAGACTTAACGCAGAGAGGCGCCAAGGCCAGCGGGCGCGTCTCGGGGGCCGTGGGCAGTGGGCACCCTTCCAGCCGGCCCCTGGCGCACCCTGCGGTTGCGCGCTGCCGTGTCCCGGAGTGTTGCGCTGGCAGGGACAAACGCGGGCCGCTTTTCCGTGTCAGGACGGCGGCTCAGCCGCGGGCGGTGGCTGCCACCCGGGCCAGCGGCGGCTTGCCAAACAGCGCCTTAAGCGCCTCGCCCAGCGTTTCGACTCCCACCACCTCGAGGCGGCGCATTTCCAGCCGGCGGGCCGTCGCCGCGGGCAGCACCACCCGGGTGAAGCCCCGCTTGGCCGCCTCGGCCAGCCGGGATTCAGGCTGAGACACGGCTCGCACCTCCCCGGCCAGGCCCACCTCCCCGAGCACCAGAGTGTGCGAGTCGAGCGCTAGGTTTCTCAGCGACGACACCAGCGAGGCGCACACGGCGAGGTCCGAGGCTGGCTCAGACAGCGTCAGCCCGCCTGCCACGTTGACGAAGAGGTCGCAGCCAGTGAGTTGGACGTCCTCCTTCTTTTCCAGCACCGCCGCCAGCAGCGCCACGCGGTTGCTGTCGACGCCAATGGCGGTGCGGCGGGCGGTCCCATAGCCGGTGGGCGCCACCAGGGCCTGCACCTCCACCAGCAGCGGACGCGTCCCGGAGAGGGTGGCCGTGACGGTCGAGCCGGCCTGTCCCGACGGCCGCTCGGCCAGAAAGAGCGCCGAGGGGTCAGCCACCTCGGTGAGGCCCGAGCCCTTCATCTCGAAGACGCCAATCTCGTCCGTGCTGCCGAAGCGGTTTTTGTGTGCCCGGAGAATGCGAAAGGCGTGGCCGCGCTCCCCTTCGAAGTACAGGACGGTGTCCACCATGTGCTCCAGCACGCGAGGCCCGGCGATGCTGCCGTCCTTGGTGACGTGGCCGATGAGAAACGTGGGGACGCCCGAGCGCTTGGCAAACGCCATCAGCCGACCGGCCACCTCGCGCACCTGACTCAGCGTGCCGGGCGCGCTTCCCAGCTCGGCCAGGTACATGGTTTGAATCGAGTCCACCACCAGGGCCAACGGCCGCAAGGCCTCAGCGCTGGCCAGCACCTTGTCCGCATCCGTCTCGGCGAAGAGGTGGAGGGTTGGGGCAACCACCCCCAGCCGCTCGGCCCTGAGCTTCGTCTGGCCGAGGGACTCCTCGCCGGAGACGTAGAGGACCGGGCCGCTGGCGGCCAGGTGCTCGACTGCCTGCAGCAGCAGCGTGGATTTGCCGATGCCCGGGTCCCCGCCGAGCAGCACCAGCGAGCCCGGCACCAGTCCGCCGCCGAGGACGCGGTCCAACTCGCCGAGGCCCGTCCGGCGGCGGGGCTCTGCCTCGGCCGCGACGTCCACCAGACGCACCGGGCTGGCCCCACCGCCGGCGGCGCCCCAGGCGGCCCGTCGGGGTTCGCTCGGCGCCGCCTCCTCCACCAGAGTGTTCCACCCGCCGCAGTCGGTGCAGCGGCCCAGCCACTTCGGCGTCTGAAAGCCACAGGCCTGACACGAGAAGTGCGTGCGCTGCTTGGCCATGGCTTCCCTCCTAGCGGGCCGCCCTGACGGGAGGGCCCTAGCCGTCAGTAAGCCGAGGCGTGCAGTTGGACGTCGGCGCGCTTCCAGGCCTCGGTGAATTCCCGCCGCGCGTCGGCTGCTGGCTTCTCCTTGCCCTGGGCCTCGAGGCTTGCCGCCAACCCAAACAGCGCCCAGCCGTTGTGCGGGTGGCGCTGCAAGTCAGCCCGGTACACCTCCTCGGCTTCCCGCGGGCGGCCCGCCGCCAACAGGGCGACGCCGAGCTGGTGCCGTACCGGGTAGCCCCAGTCCGGTGGCTCGTCGTAGCGGAGCGCATCCTCGGCGGCCACCGCCGCTTTGAAGTTCGCCAGCGCCGTCGGCACGTCTCCTTTTGCCTGGGCCAGCTCGGCGGCCAGGACGTCCGAGGCGATGCCCAGCACGTCGCCCGCCGCATTGGCCGACACCTTGGCGTCCGCCGGGGTGTGCGTACGAATGGCGTCCAAGGCGGCAAGCTGCGTCGCGGCCGCCGCCAAGTCCCCTGTCCGCAAAAGGGCCAGCCCACGCTCGGCATGCCAGAGCGCCTGCGCGGTGGGGAATTCCGCCGCGGGCATTGGCTCCTCGAGGATGTCCTTCCAACGGCCAAACCGCGCCAGGCCCACCACGGGGAGGGCCAGGACGTAGTGAAAGTCGGGCATCCCCTTCAGCATCTCCACCGGAAGGTGCCGCAGCATGTCGCGCGCCGCTTGAAGCGACTCGGCGCTACGTCCCTCCATCAACGTCGAGGCCCAGAGAAACTGAAAGTTGTGCGCGACATACATGGCGTAAATGGGCTGCTCATGCGGGGCGGCCGCGTCTGCGGCAATTGCCTGCCGGTTGGCCTCCGAGGCCTCGGCGTACCGCCCGATGCGGATGTAGACGTGGCTCGGCATATGCACGAGGTGTCCGGCCCCAGGCTCCAACGTCTTCAGTCGCTCGGCCGAAGCCAGCCCCCGCTCCGGGTGGGGGGAGGCTTCGACGGCGTGGATGAGGTAGTGGTTGGCCCCGGGGTGGTTGGGGTGGGCGCGCAGGACGCCCTCCAGCGCAGCGATGAGCTCCAACGTCCCGGGCTGGGGCGCGCCCGTGGGCGTCCACAAGTCCCAGGGCCTTACGTCCATCATCGCCTCGGCGAAAAGCGTGGCCACGTCCGGGTCCCTCGGAAAGCGCCGTGCGACGGCGCGCATGGCGTTGGCGTAGTCGACGTCGAGCGCCCGCTGCGCTTGGGCGTCGCTCGGTGGCGGTGTTGTGTAGCGGCGCTGAAGCGCCTCCACCAACGCGCGTTCCACCGGACTTGCCGTGCTGGCCAGCGCGCGCGCCCTCTCGAGGAAGCCATAGGCGGCGAGCGCCCGTTCGGGGAGCGCGGGAAGGTTGATGTTGGGGCCGAGGCACAGGGCGGCGCCCCACAGACAAATGGCGCAGGTGGGGTCGCGCCGGGCCGCTTCCTCAAAGGCGGCTTGGGCCTCCTCGTGGTTGAAGGCGTACAAGAGGCGGAGTCCTTGGTCGAAATAGGCTTGCGCTTCCTTGGACCGCGAGGAGATGGGCCGGTGGTAGCTGCCGAGCGTCTCGAGCAGTGCCGGCGCGGGCGCGGCCGGAGGCTGGCCGGCCACCACCACAGTCCAGAACGCGAGGCCGAGTGGCGACATGGGGTGTGCCTGGCGTGGAGGCTTCGGGGGGAAACGCCGGACACACCTTAGCGGAGACGCCCGTCAGGACGGCCGCCGTGCGGCTCTCCCCGCAACACGCTTCTCAAGTAGCCTCAAGCAGCGTGACTTCTTGGCTTCGCCTCTTCTGCGCCGCGCTCCTGCTCGCCAGCGGGTGTCAACGCGGGCCCCAATTGTGCCTCTTCAACGGCACCAGCATTGGCCTCACGCCACTGCCCATGGTGGCGCTGCATGCGGATGGCACGCTCGACCCGGAGAGCCGCTACAGCTGGCAGGACTTCTCCTGGCCGACGGACCCCGAGCTCGAAACGGTGCAGCGCATGCCCCAGGGCTGGACGTTTCGGGGAAGCAGCGGGGGCCGCCCGTGGAGTTTCACCGGCGCCTTCGCGAGCGCCGGCGGGGCTTTTGTCCGGACCGCCCAAGAGGGAAGTCCACCGGCCATGGAGGTGGAGGGCGCACAGGGGCGGCCGGCGCTGGTGCGCTACCGAGTGAAGCCCTGTCGACAATTCGAGGGAAGCAAAACGGGCGCTCGAAGCTGTCTCAGCTGGGGCCGAGAGCACAACGCCCGCACCAAGCTTCAGTGCGACTGAAGGCGCACCCAGCGCCCGAGTCGCTGCGACGTGCAGGTAGCCGGTAATGGCGAATTTGGTGCTCGCCTCGCCGAGGTGGCCGGTACACGGGGCACCTGACGCCAACGCCCACCCGGACAGCCGTCATGGCTCGAAGGGACGCTGCAACGGCGGCCCCAGCGCCAAGTCGGCCAGTACCTCAAGGAGAATCAGGGTGCCCGAATTCAAGTCGACCAGCGACAGGTGCTCGTCGGCGGCGTGCCCGGGGTAGGGCTTTTCAGGAAACCACATGCCGAAGGGGACCGAGCGCGGAAGGCGCTTGGCGTAGGTGCCGCCGGCCGACGTCACCGGCGTCGCCGGTCGTCCGGTAGCCCGGGTGTAGTCGGCGAGCAGCCGACGGATGAGGCGGGCGTTGCTGTTGAGGACGAGTGGCGCGTCGTCGTAGTAGCCCCCGGAGACGAAGAGGGCCGCCCCCGTCCGCTCGTCGAAGGCCCGCAGCTGCGCCTCGAGGTGGCTGCGCAGGGCAGGGCCGTACAGCGACGGCGGGGCACGGATATTGATGGCCAGTGTCCACCCCCCCTCTTTCGCCGGCCGCACGGTCGCCACGTTGACGTCGAAGCCATTCCAGGGCGGCGGCTCGCGGCGGAGCCCAAGCCCCGAGCCGGAGAGGTCCTGCCCTGCCTGCACGCAGAAGGACAACAGCGTCGCGGCCGGCGAGGGTGGAAGCAGCCCCTCCACCAGCCGCGCCAGCGAGACGAGGGCGTTGCGACCCTGCTGCAAGGCCACGCCGGCATGGGCGGACTTACCGAAGACGCTGAGCGTGCGCTCGGCGCCGGTACCACTCACCTCGAGCCGCGTGCCCGGGCTGGGGCTGCGTGCTGACAGCTTGGCCAGCCATGGCTCCCACTCCGGCGTCCCCTGCACCCAGCGCAGCTGGAGTGTCGCTCGGTCAGGGACGATGGCCGTGCCCAGCCCGGCCGCAAGGCCAGTGACTTGGAAGGGGGCTTCGGCCGTCGCGGCGGGCCGGACTGGCGCCGTCACCAGCACCTCGTGCCAGGCCTTCTCGCCCACCACCACCGGGAAGTCGCTGTCCAACACCAGGCTGTAGTCCGGTGGGAGGTGCCCTTTCAGGTACTCGCTGACGTCGCTGGACCCCGTCTCCTCGCTGCTTCCCACCAGGAGGCGCACGGTGGAGGTGCGGGGCAGCCCGGAGGCGCGCAGCGTGGCCATGGCCAGAAGTGCCTGCACCAACGGCCCCTTGTCGTCGGCGGCCCCGCGGCCCCACACCTCGCCCTCGTGCACCTCGCCGGCGAAGGGCGGCACTTCCCACTCGCGCGCGTCCGCTGGCTGGACGTCGCCGTGAACCACCAAGCCCAGCACCGGGGCGCCCGCTGGGCCCGGCAGCTCCACCTCGGTGAAGGTGCCGGCGTCCCGGACGACGAGGCCGAGCGCCGTCCCTGCGCCGCTGAGCCACGCCTGCTGCTCGGCGAAGGCGCTTTTCTCGCCGGCCACCGTTTGGAAGCGGAGGACTTGGGACAAAAGCGGGGCCAGGAGGGCGGCATAGCGTGCCTCGTAGAGGGGCCTGAGGCGGGCCCCTGGGCTGGCGGCGAGCGCAGCGGCGACAACGGTGGCGGCAAGCGTCATGGGCTTCCCTTCCCATGCGGCTCCCACGCCTTTCCGAGGTCGTCAACCGACCAGCGAAGGGAGGTTGACAAGACAGTTGGGCTGGTCGAGCGTGCGAGGGGGCGTTGGCCCAAGGACGTCAGCGAGAAAGGCAAGACAGTCGCCCGTGTCCCTCCCCGCATCTGCCCAAGCGTCGGCCGGCCTCCCGGCAGGCATTCAACTGCGTCATGACTGGACGCTCGAAGAGGTGCGTGCGCTGCACGACCTTCCCCTGTTGGAGCTCGTCTACCGCGCGCAGACGGTGCACCGTCAGACATTCGGGGAGCACCGCGTCCAGCTGTGCTCCCTGCTCTCCATCAAAACCGGGGGCTGCCCGGAGGACTGTGCGTATTGCCCGCAGGCGGCCCGCCACCACACCGGGGTGGAGGCGGACCGGCTGCTGTCCGAGGCGCAGGTGCTCGACGCCGCGGCCCGCGCGCGCGCCGCCGGAGCGACGCGCTTCTGCATGGGCGCCGCCTGGCGAGAGGTGAAGGACGGCCCGCAGTTCGAGCAGGTGCTGGGCATGGTGCGCGGCGTCCGCGCGCTGGGAATGGAGGCCTGCTGCACGCTGGGAATGCTGAGCGCATCCCAGGCGCAACGCCTCGCCCAGGCGGGGCTCACCGCCTACAACCACAACCTCGACACCTCAGCCGAATTCTACGGGGAAATTATTTCCACCCGGACGTACGAGGACCGGCTCCGGACGCTGCGGCACGTGCGCGCCGCCGGCATCAACGTCTGCTCCGGCGGCATCCTCGGCATGGGCGAGTCGGTGGATGACCGCTGCGGGATGTTGCTCACCCTCGCCAACCAGCCGACCCACCCGGAGTCGGTGCCCATCAACGCGCTGGTGGCAGTGGCTGGCACGCCGCTCGAACACCAGGCGCCGGTGGAACCGGTGGAGATGGTGCGCGCCATCGCCACGGCGCGTCTGCTGATGCCGCTGGCCATGGTGCGGCTGTCCGCCGGACGGCTGTCGATGAGCCGCGAAGCGCAGCTGTTGTGCATGATGGCCGGGGCCAACTCCCTCTTCTTCGGCGAGAAGCTGCTCACCACCGACAACCCCGAATACGCCGACGACATGGCGCTGCTCGCCTCGGCCGGGGTGCAGCCGCTCGAGCCAAACAGCGGGCGATGAGCGGCAGCGCACGCGGCTGGGCAGAACAGGAGCTCGCCGCCCTGGCGTCGCAGGGGCTGTCGCGCTCGCTCGAGCCCCTCGCCTCACCCCAGGGGCCAGTGGTTCGCATCGGCACAGAAGCGCTGGTGAATTTCTCCTCCAACGACTACCTCGGACTGGCCGCGCACCCAACGGTGGTGGCCGCGGCGCAGGCCGCGCTCGAGCGCTGGGGAATGGGCACCGGCGCTTCGCGGCTGGTGGTGGGCGACACCGAGGCGCACCGAGCGCTCGAGGCACGGCTGGAGCGCTTCGAGGACGCCGAGGCAGTCCGGCTCTTCAACAGCGGCTACGCCGCCAACCTCGGCCTGTTGCCTGCCCTGGTGGGCCGGGGGGACGCGGTGTTCTCCGACGCGCTCAACCACGCCAGCCTGGTGGACGGCTGCCGGCTGGCCCGGGCGGAGGTCTCCGTCTATCCCCATGGGGACGTCGGGGCTCTGGCCGCACAGCTGGCGAGCACCTCGGCGCGCCGCAAGCTGGTGGTGACAGACGGCGTCTTCTCCATGGACGGAGACGTCGCGCCACTGGCCGAGCTGGTGGAGGTGTGCCGGCGGGCCGGGGCGGCGCTGCTGGTGGACGAGGCACACGCCACCGGCGTCTATGGCCCGCGGGGTGCGGGCTTGTGCGAGGCCCTCGGGTTGACGGACGCGGTGGACGTGCG
>JBKQJL010000184.1:0-4628 GCA_052147975.1 Myxococcaceae bacterium | reverse complement strand
TTGCCATAACTCGCCGTGCGGAAGGCCACCACGTGCCCCGAGGCGATGTCCATCGACTCGGGGACTCCGCTGAAGACGGCCTCGGAGATGTCCACCACCAGCCGCGGAGGGTCGCTCATGGGGAAGGTGCTGAAGCTGGGTTTCTGCGTCCCGGTAATTTCCACCACGCCGGACTTCACCTCCACCCGCGTAATGGTGTTCAGGCCAGGGGGAGTCTGTGCCAGCACCAGCGGCGCAGACACGGACAGGCCGAGCGCCAGCCAGCGGCAGAGGAGACGTCTCACGGTCGTGGAATGCTACCCCCCACCCGCGGGTCCTCCAAGGAACGGACCCCCGGCGAGCAAGCGGTTAGGACAGGCGAGGCAGCACCGGCGGCTTGTGACGGTGCGTGGCGGCGTACTCCACCAGGTTTTTGATGTCGTAGCAGATTTGGCGGATGTCGTGCCCCATCGTCAGCTCGATGTGGCTATTGCCCTTCACCGGCCGCCACAACAGGTATTCACTTTTGGCAGCGCGGTAGACGCTGCGGGTGGAGTCCACTGAGGCCAGTGGGTCCATGTCTCCGAAAATAATCGCCATCGGGACGGCGATGTTTCCAAACCCCTGCTTGAAGTCGTACCCGGTGCGGTAGCACTTCAGCTCGCGTCCGCGAATCCACCGCGCAAACTGCTCGATGACCTTGCGGGGCTCGCGCTCGCCACCCTCGCGGAGCAGCCAGCGCAGGTCCGCCCCGCTCGCGCGCGAAGGGTTGGAGAGCCAGTTCACCCGCCGCGCCAAGGCGTCGTAGAGGGGATGGACTTCGGCGCGCGCAATGAGGCGCTCCAGCGTCTTGAGCCAGCTGTCCATTGGGACGTAGGTGAATTGCACCTCGTCGGGCACCGGGCCGGGGTTCTGTAGGCGCTCGGCCAGGGGCAAACGCGCGACACGGAGCGCCTGGCCGGCCAGGCGCCGCAGCCCGTGCACCACCCGGCGCTCGGCGTTGACGGCGCCGAAGGCGAAGTCCACCACCGGACCGAAGACGGGCCCGGTCACCGCCAGGGCGCGCAACAGTGGAAAGCCCCGCCCGAGGTCAGCCGGCGCCCCAATCGTCACCATCCCCTCGAAGTCGTCGTACAGCCCGGCGTGCCCGTAGCCGAGGATGCCTCCCATGGAGTGGCCGACGTAGAAGAGACGCGAGCGGCCGGTGGCCGCCTTCACGGCGGCGATGCCGGCCGGCAAATCCTGCAGGAAGTAGCTGTCGATGTCCCAGCCGTAGTCCAAGTCCTTGGGCGGCGGGACGCCCGCCGCCTCGGCGCGCATCCGTTGGAGCTCGAGGCTGCTCTTGCCGTGCCCGCGCAGCTCCAGAATGTGGATGTCGGCCCCGAAGAAGAGGAGATTTTTGACGAATTCCCCGCTCGTCCAGGCGTGGCGATTCTGCGAGAAGCCGTGCACCAAGAGCAGCGGCTCACCGAAGAGTGGCTGCGGGAAGCCCTGGGGCACCGGCTGGTAATGGGTGACCACCAGCGTCCAGCCGTCCGGGGTGCGCACCTCGTAATCGCTCTTGCGGTAGAGCTCGCGAAACGCCACCTCGTCCACCGAGGGTGGGTGCGGCGAGCCCGCCCGGGCATTCGGCAGGCGCATGGAGGCTGCCGAATGTATGAGGGGCTGCTGCGGCGCGCCAAGCATTGCGTGCAGACGCCCTCAACCCTCCGTGCTTGCGGGGACTTGGCCTGCCGCCAGGTGGGCTTTCAGCGCACCTACCAGGTACAGCGAGCCGGCCGCCAGGACGACGTCCTCGCTGGCAGCGGCTGCTCGGGCCAGCTGCAGCGCTTGCACCGGCGAGGCGGCCACCCGTACACGAGGGCACAGCCGCTGCGCCTGCTCCAGGTAGGCGGCCGGCGGAAGCCCGCGGGGCGTCTCGAGCGGCGTCAACGTCACCGAGGCCATGCGGGGCAACAGGCCGGCCAGCATGCCCTCCACGTCCTTGTCCCGCACCGCACCGAAGACGAGGTGGACGCGGCGTCCGGCGTAGCGCGTCTCGAGTTCCGCGCGCAGCACCTCCACCCCCGAAGGGTTGTGGGCCCCGTCCAAGAGGAGCAGCGGGGCCCCCGGCACCACTTCCAGCCGCCCTGGCCAGCGCACCGTTTGCAGCCCAGCCAGGCACGCCGCGTCGGGAATGTCAGCCCCCGCCTGCGCCAGCACGTCCAGCAGCGCCAGGGCCAAGGCGGCATTCTGCCGTTGGTGGCGCCCGGCCAGGCCGAGCCTCAGGCCGGCCAGCCGGCGGCCTCCATGCCGGTAGCAAAGGCCTTGGCCCTCTTCCAACAGCTCGAAGTCCACTCCCTCGCGCAACAGGGGGGCCCCCACCCGGCTCGCCTCCTCCAGCAGCACCCGCTCGGCCTCCTCTGGCTGACGGGCCACCACCGCCGTCACGCCGGCGCGAAAAATACCGGCCTTCTCCCGGGCAATGGCCCCCAGGGTGTCGCCCAATAGCTCGGTGTGGTCGAGCCCCAGTGCGGTGACCGCCGTGACGCGGGGGAGGCAGGTGGCGGTGGCGTCCAGACGCCCGCCCAGCCCCGTCTCCAGCACGGCGAAGTCCACGCCCTCCTCGGCGAAGTGCCAGAAGGCCACCAGGGTGCCCAGCTCGAAGTAGGTGAGGGCGCTGGCCGTGGGGGCACGCTGCAGCACTGCCAGGAGCGCACGGCCAAGCGTCTCGTCGTCAATCTCCACGCCGTCCAGGCGAATGCGCTCGTTGAAGCGGACGAGGTGCGGCGAGGTGTACAGCCCCACCCGGAAGGCGGCGGCGCGCAGCACCGCGTCCACCATGGCGCTGGTGCTGCCCTTGCCGTTGGTGCCGGCCACGTGGACGGCCGCCAGACGCCGCTCCGGGTGCCCAAGCTCGGCCAGCGCCGCGCGCATGCGCTCGAGCCCCAACACCACCGTCGAGGGCGAGCGGCTGTGCAAAAAGGCGAGTGCCTCGGCGGGCGTGGACGGCACAGGGAGGGGCAAGGTGCGCCCGTTTGGTTAATCCATCAGCGAAAGCAGCGCTGCCAGCCGGGTGCGCAGCTCACGGCGCGGGACGATGGCGTCGAGCATCCCGTGCTCCAGCAGGAATTCGCTGCGTTGAAAGCCCTCGGGAAGCTTCTGGCGAATGGTTTGCTCGATGACGCGCGGGCCGGCGAACCCAATTAACGCCTTCGGCTCGGCCAGCACCACGTCCCCCAGCCAGGCGAAGCTGGCTGCCACCCCACCAGTGGTGGGATGCAGCATGACGGAGATGTAGGGCTTGCGGATGGTGCGAAAGCGGGCCAGGGCGGCAGACGTCTTCGCCATCTGCATCAGCGAGAAGATGCCCTCCTGCATCCGTGCCCCGCCCGAGGCGTTGAAAACCACCGCCGCGCAGCGGTGCTCGAAGGCCCGCTCGAAGACGCGGGTGACTTTCTCGCCCACCACCGAGCCCATCGAGCCGCCCATGAATTCGAAGACGAAGGCGCCCACCGAGACTGGATGGCCCTCCAGCCGCCCCATGCCGGAGACGAAGGCATCCGCCTCGCCGAGCGCGCGACAGGTGGTGCGCAGCCGCTCCTTGTAGCGCTTGCTGTCGGAGAAGCCGAGCGGGTCTTGGGCTTCGAGGTCGGTGTCGGCTTCGGCAAAGCTGCCCGGGTCGAGCAGCGTCTGCAGCCGGACCCGGGCGGGCCAGGGCAGATGGTGGCCGCACAGCGGGCACACGTTCCAGTTTCGTTCAATTTCCTGACGGTAAATAATCTCGTTGCACGCGTCGCACTTCGTCCACAGGCCTTGCATCCGCGAGGGCTGCTGTCGCAGCGCCTCGACATCCGCCGGCGCGGCCGGGGCAATGCGGGGCTTCTTCGAGAACCAGGCGGCCATGGGGCCCCTGTTGCTATAACTCGAAGCTGTCTCCCAGCTCCAGCACTCTCACCGGCAGGTCTGCCACTTCCCGCTTCAACGCCGCCACGAAGGCGGGCTTGAGGTGGTACAGCAGCACGCTCGAGCCATTTCGCTGAAACTTGGCCAGCTCGGTGCGCAGCGTCGTTGGCGTGAGGTGCCCGGAGAGGTCGGCCAGGGCCTGCATCTCGCTTGGAAAGCTGGTCTCGAGCAGCAAGGCCTTGAGGTTGGGCGTGGCGTTGAGCACTTCCCACAGCCGGTCGGTCGGCCCGGTGTCGCCACTAATCCCCAGCGCGGTGTCCCCGTGTCGCACCACGAAGCCGCAGCTCTCCACCGGGTGGCTCACCAGGACGCTGGTGATTTGGTAGGGCCCGGCCTGGAAGGTTTCGCCCGCCCGGAAGGCGCGTAGCTCGAGCACCGGATTCTTGGGCGACGGAATGCGGGTGAAGTCCGGCCAGAGAGCGTCGTTGAAAATGTTCTTCTGCAGCGTCTTGACGCAGGCCCGGCTGGCCCACACCGTGACCGGTCGATCGCGGCGGCCCACCATCAAATCGGCCAACAGCGGCAGGTCCTTGACGTGGTCGAAGTGGCTGTGGGTGAGAATGATGTTGTCAACGCGCGCCAGCGCGTCGAGTTCGAGGCTGGCGCAGAGGGCGCCGGCGTCGAGCGCCAGCACCCCGTCCACCAGGAAGCAGGTGGTGCGGCAGTCGGGCAACTCGCCACCGTGGCAGCCGAGGACGGAGAGC
>JBKQJL010000183.1:0-40997 GCA_052147975.1 Myxococcaceae bacterium | reverse complement strand
AGCGGCTGTAGAAAGGCGTCGGTGCCGGACAACAGGTTGCCACGAAGCGCCGTCTCCCGGTCCACCAGAAGCTCGCGAAGCCTGGAGGCCAGGGTGAGGACTTGGTCGCTGCGCTCGGTGAGGCGGGCGCTGCGCACCAAGGTGGTGACGCCCAGGGCGAGCGCCACGGCCAGGGCCGCCAACAGAATGAAGGGCACCAGCACCGCCCGGGCGAGGAGCCGCCGGAAGGGCTCGCTGGGCTTTTCGGTGGGCGCGGCGTCGGCCATTCGGCAGCTGCGCATTGTACGGGAGGCCTTCGGTCACCGAAGAGAGGCAAGCTGGCGCCCATGTGTGCGGTTGGGGGCGGCGGTGTGCCCCATGTCGGCCTCGACGGCCGGAAGACTCTCCCTGGGGTGGAAGCTCAGCTTCGGGAGGAGCTCGTTTCCTTGAGCGAGAGGGCCACCAGCAGGGCGTCCTCGAGCTCGCGCAGCTTGTCGGGCCCGAGCTCACCGACGTAGTCCCTCAACCGTGACTTCTCGAGACTCAAGAGCCCATCGCATTGGATGGCGCTCTCGTGCTTCAGGCCCTCGGCGGCGCCGATGGCCACCTGGGTCGGGAGGCCCTGCGACTGCGTGAAAACCGGCGCGCAGATGACGGTGGAATAGCTCGAGTCGAGGAGAGACTGCCGACTGACGATGAGGAAGACGCGCGACGGCCTCGGGTCACCGGGAGGTCGCCGGACGCGGTACAGCTCGCCGCGTCTCATTCCTCCGCCGCGACTTGAAACGACAACGCGTCGGTCATTTCCGCGTTGAGTTGAGCTGCGTGACGGTTGATGGCCGCAACGTCCCGGGCATGGCGTTGTGCGGACGCCCGGCGTTCCAGGAAGTCGCGAAGAATTCGCTCGATGAAGGCAGAGCGAGACACATGCGGGCCCGCGAGCCTGTCGAGCGCCTTCACCAACTCTTCGGAAAGGGTAAGAGAAGTTTTCAATTTCATCCTACCATCCTACTAGCAGAGTAGGACAGAATCAACGCAAGGGAAGGAGCCCCACCCCGCACCTCGAGGCTCGGCCCCTGGCGGCCCCGCTCCAGACGCGCGGGACGCGGCCCACCAGAAGGCGGCCTCTGGGCGGCGCTCCGAGGGTATAGGGTTGCCTTCCCGCTGTTGGGGTTGCCACGGCGAAGCGCATGGTGGACGTCGCGGCAGGGGCGCTTTTTCACGAGGAAGGAGTCGAGAGTGCACGGACGCTCGTTGGGCTGGCCCCTCCTCTGTCTGGTGGGCTGTTTCACCCCGGGGCCGCCGCCCCCCAGCGCGAGCTCCCAGCCGCCCGCCGCCATCGCCGAGGGAAACCGTCTTTTGGCCGCGGCGCTCGAGGTGGGCAACCCGGACCGCATCGCCACCGTCTTTGCAGACGACGCCACCCTGCTCGACGCCGGCGTGCCGGGCACCATTCAGGGACACATCGCCATTGCGGACTTCTGGCGCCAGCGGCTGGCCACCACGCGCTTCGTGGACGTCGAATTCACCACCCTCGAGCTCACCGTGGTGGGCGACTTGGCCTACGAGGTGGGGACAAGCAAGGTGAAGAAGCAAAGTGGCGAGGCACCGCCGGTGGTGTCGACCGGGCGCTACCTCGCCGTCTGGCGGCTGGGCGGCGGCGGCCACTGGCGCATCGAGGCCGACGCCTTCCTCCCCGACGCGCCACACTAGGGTGGAGGGACGCTACGGTGGCCCGTCGAAGGCGAAAATGCGCTTCCAGTCCTTCTTCATGCTGATGACGGTCCAGCCCTTCTTCTGCGCCTCGTCATAGAGGGCTTGGGTGAAGGTGCCCACCTTGGTGGCCTTGAGCCCCTGCGCCGGCCCGTAGGCGTACTCGCGCACGACGTCGTCGTGGAGGACAAGCATCTCCAGCCGCGCGCCCTCGCCGGCGCCGGTGTACTCGAGCATCTGCTGGTCTCCCGTCGAGTTGCCAAAGGCGGCGTAGGGCCGGCGTCCAATGACGAGGTGAATGCCCTCGGGCTTTCCGGCGTCGTTGTCGTTGAGGACCAGCTTGGGCTCCTTCCGTAGCTCCGGCCTCCCGTCCTTGGCGTAGGTGTACTTGGTGGCCCCGGCCGTCCCCACCACCTGCTCCGGGGGAATGCCGTACACCTGCTCGGCGTAGACGCGGACGAAGTCCTGTCCCCCGCCCGTCACAATGTACGTCCGGTAGCCGTTGGCGCGCAGGTAGCGCAGCACCTCTTGCATCGGCTGGTAGGTGAGCTCGGTGTAGGGCCGCTTCCAGCGGCCGTCTTTGGCGGTGGCCAGCCACTGCTTCACCTCGGCGTTGAATTGCTCCACCGTGATGCCAGTCAAGGTGGCGCCGGCGATGACTTCGAGGTCATGCAACGTCAGCGTTTCGAGCGCTGCCTTGTCCCCATGCAGCACCTCCAGCACCGTCTTGAAGGGCCCCACGTTTTTCAGCTCGGGCTTCTTCGCCACCAGGCCGGGCACCTTCTCCAGGCAGTACATGAGTTGGGTGTACAAGGGGTGCTCCACCCACAGCGTGCCGTCCTGGTCAAAGGTGGCGATGCGCGCCTCGGGCGGGACAAACTTGGGGCTGGCCTTGTCGGTGGTGGCCGCGACGAAGTCCACAATGGCCCGCTTGGCCGCTCCCTCATTCCAGCTGGGAAGCGCGTCGGCGACAGCGGGCGCGGGCGTTTGCGCCAGGGCGCTCGCGCAGCCGAGGAGAAGCAGGGCGGCAGCGAAGCGTCCGTGCAAAAGCCTGGGCGTGGGCATGCGGAGTCCCTCCCTTGGCGTGGGCCATGGGCCTTGGCTTGAATAGCAAACCGGGCCTGGGCCGAGCTTTACAAGAGCCGGGCGCACACGTCCGAGTGCAAGAGAAGCCCTCGCGGCGTGAGGCGGAAGCGGCCGTCCGGGCCTTGCGCGCCGAGGCCCTGGGCCACCAACTCGGCCAGCCGCGCCGCGCGGGAGGGCTGCCCATGGCGTTGGGTGAGGGCCTCCACGTCCAGCCCCGAGGTGAAGCGCAGCCCCAGCATGAGGCGCTCGGTAAAGAGTTGTGCTGGCCCGAGGGCCTCCTGCTCGGCCTCGGGAAGACGGCCTGACTCCACCTCGGCCAGCCAACGGCGGTGGCTTCGGTGCGAGGCCGTCCGCACGCCGCCCTCGGCCGTGCGGTGGAAGCCGGTGGCCCCGGCGCCCAGCGCGAGACACTCGCCGCCCGTCCAGTACAGCGCGTTGTGGCGCGCATGCTGGCCGGCCCGGGCGTAGTTGGACACCTCATAGCGCACCAGCCCCGCCTCGCCGAGGACGGCCGAGACGGCCTCCACCATGTCCGCGACGGCCTCGTCCGCAGGCAACTGCAGCCGTCCCGTCCGCAGCCGGCGGGCAAACACCGTCTCCTCGGCCAGGGCCTCGCGCTCCACGGTGAGGACGTAGGCCGAGACGTGCTCCGGGCCCAACTCGGCGGCGGCCCGGGCGTCCTCCAGGCAGGAGGCCAGGGACTGGCCCTGCACCCCCAGAATGAGGTCCACCGAGAGGTTGGTGAAGCCGGCGGCGCGCGCCGAGGCCACCGCCTGCCGGCCCTGCTGTGGCGAATGCGCCCGGCCCAGCGTCTTGAGGGTGGCTGGCTGGAAGGACTGGACGCCGAGGGAGAGGCGGTTGACGCCGGCGGCGCGGTAGCCGGCCAGCCGGGCCTCGTCGGCCACCTCGGGGTTGGCCTCCAGCGTCACCTCGGCCTGCGGCCGAAGGCCCAGCTGCCCCCGGACGGCCTGTAGAAGCAGCGCCACCTGGGCCGGCGCCCACAAGGAGGGCGTCCCGCCGCCCAGGTACACCGAGTCCAGCGGCGCCTCCGCCCAGGCAGGCCGGGCCGACAGCCGCAGCGCGAGCTCCGCCAACAGCGCTTGGGTGTAGCGGGCCTCCGGAATGCGCTTGGCCACCGCCACGGCGAAGTCGCAGTAGGGGCACTTGGCTAGGCAGAAGGGGAAGTGGACGTACAGCCCACGCCGGGCGGCGGACATGCCGGTGAGGGCGTCCACGAAGGCACCCTCGTCGCCGGGGGCCGCTGCGGGCCTGGCGTTTCCAGCCACGGCCCTCAGTGCTTGCCTTTGAGCTGGGCCTCCAGCCGCGCCACCTTGGAGCGCAGCATGGCCGCGGCCTCCATGGCGTTTTCCGCTGCCACCAGCTTGGCCTTCAGCTTGGCCACGTCCTCGCGCAGCTTCTTCACCTCGTCCGTGCCCTGGGCCTTGCCGGCGGCACGCGAGAGGTCGCTTTCCAAGTCCGCCACCTTCTCCGCCAGCGCCTCCCGCTCGCGCTTCTCCTTCTGGAAGGAGGCCTGCGCCTCAATGGCCTTGCGGTTGGCCGTCAGCAGCTCCTCGCGGACTTTCTTCACACCAGCTGCCTCGGCGCGCAGCCGCTCGACTTCCTCTTGCAGCCGCTGGGCCTGGGCGTCGGCGCTGCCGCTGGCCCCGGCCGCCCGGGCAGCCTGCTCGCGCAAGCCGCGCAGCTTCTCCTGCTCCTGGGCCAGGGCGCGCTCCAGCTTCTCCACCTGGGAGCGCGCCTCTTTCTCGGCGCGCTGGGCGAGCTCGCCCTGGGTGGTGCGGCTGCGCAGCTCGGCCTCGGCCGCCAGCCTCCGGGACTGCTCCTTCTGCAGCGCCTCGTCCAGGGTGCCGGCCTGCTCGCCGCCCGCCTCGAGGGCGGCGCGGGCGTCCGCCTCGGCCGTCTTGGCCGCCTGCAGCTCCCGGCTGAGGGCGACGGACTTCTGCTCGGAGGCCAGCCGCTTGTCGCGCTCCTGGGCCAGCGCGCGCTCCAGCTTCTCGCTTTGGGCGCGCAGGGCCTCCATCAGGCCGCTTTGCTCCTCGGAGGAGCCATGCAGCCCGGACAGCTCGCGCTGGGCCTCGGCCAGCTTGGCGTCGGACTGGGCCCGGCGCTCCGCCTCGGACTGCACCTGGGCCTGCAGCGCCCGCACTTTCTCCCCGTAGCCCTCGACGCTGGCCCGGGCGGCCTGCATTTCCTTCATGCGCTCGGCCAGCTTGGTTTCCAGCGCCCGCTTGGTTTCCGCCTCGCGCTCCAGCACCCCTTGTACCTGCGCCTTGGCGTGGGCCTCTTGGCGCTCCTGCACCGCGCGCAGCTGCTCCACCTGCGCCCGCAGGGAGTCCGCCTCGTGGGCGGCCGTCTCGGCGCGGTCCTCGGCCTCGCTGCTGCGGCGGTTGGCTGCCTCCAGCCCCTGGGCCGCCTCGCGCGCCTTGTCCCGCGCCCGGGACAACTCCTCGCTGCTTTGCGCGGAGAGGGCCTGGGCGGAGGTTTCCAACTCGGCCAGCTGCTGGCGCGTCCCGGCGAGGTCCGCCTCCAAGTCCCGAATGCGGTTGCGCGCTTCCTCCAAGGAGGAGGCGCCCCACTCCTGCTCGCCCTGCAGGCTTTCCAGCCGCTTCTTTGCCTCGTCCAAGGAGGCGGTGAGGTGGCGCACCTGGTGGCTGAAGGCCTCGGACTCGCCCTTGAGGACGTCGCGCTCGGCGGCGGCCGCGTCGCGCTCGGCGGTGAGTGTCGTCACCTCCTCGAGCAGCTGGTTTCTGTCGGACTCCACCCGCTCGAGCGTCTGCTCGAGGGTGTGCACCCGGCCATTCACCGTCTCGAGGTCCCCTTGTATTTCCTGGCGCTCCGCCCGCGCCTCGGCCAGCCGGGCCTCGGCCTCGGCGCGGGCCTCCTTGGCGGCGAGAAACTCCTCGGCCAGCGCGGCCCGCGAGGTGCGCTCCTCCGCCAGCCCCTCGCGCAGGCCGGGCAATTCCGCCTCCACCTCGGCCAGCGCGCGGGCCAAGTCCCGGCGGTCCGCGTCGGTGCTGCGCAAACTGGCTTCTAACTCGCTGGCGCGCGACTCGGCCGCCGCGGCGCGGGTGCGCTCGGCTTCCAGGGCAGCCCCCAGGTGCTCGACTTGCGGCGGCAGCTCGCGCAGCCGGCCGTACAGCGGAAGCACCTCTTCCAGCTGCGCGTGCAGCGCCACCGCCACCTCGCGCAGCCGGGCGGACTCGAGGTCCCGCTGCTCGTACAGGGCGCGGGCCCGGGCCAGCGTCTCCTCCTTCTGCTTCACCACGGTGCGGAAAAACTCCAGCTTCTCGTCGAGGGCCACGCCTCTCGGGTGGCGGGGCTCGGGAGGCTCGGAGAAGGGGTCGCCGGCGGGCCGCGGCAGGGTGGGCGGCAGCTGGGCCGCCGGCTGTAGCCCGGGGCCGACGGAGGGCACTGCGCCGGTGTTGGAGGGGCGGCCCGAGGGCCGGCGGGGCGGCAAGGGCGGAGGGGCGGCCGGCAGCGGGCCCGGGGTGTGGGCGCTGGAGGCCACGGAGGGCGCACTGCGTCCCCCCGGCCGCTGGACGAGGGGTTCGTCGTCCAGCATGCGGAGGTCCACCGTCGCCCCCGCGTCTTCCGGCGAGCTAGCCATTGTTTGCTGTTAGAGACTACCCCCGCCCATGCCCGCCCGCCATCGACTGACAAACGGCCTCACCCTCGTCCACGAAGCGCTGCACACCGCCCGGGTGGTGGCGTTTCAAGTGTGGGTACAAGTTGGCAGCGCGGACGAGGGGCCGGAGGAGGCCGGCCTGGCCCACCTGCATGAGCACATGCTTTTCAAAGGCACCGCCCGACGCGGCCCCGGGGAGGTCGCCCGGGACATCGAGTCCCACGGCGGGGAAGTCAACGCATGGACGTCTTACGACCACACCGTCTACCACGTGGTGATGGCCTCCGACTTCGCCCGGGTGGGGCTGGACGTCCTGGCCGACGCCGTGCGGGCCCCGGCCTTTGACGCCCAGGAGTTGAGCCGCGAGGTGGAAGTGGTGGTGGAGGAAATTAAGCGCGCCGAGGACACGCCCAGCCGGCGCGCCTCCAGGGACCTCTTCGACAGAAGCTTCCTCCGCCACCCCTACCGGCTTCCCGTCCTCGGCACCCAAGAGAGTGTCCGCAGCGTCACCAGAGAGAAAATTACGGACTTCTACCGTCGGCACTACCTGCCCGAGGCCATGGTGCTGGTGGCGGTGGGAGACGTCGAGAAGGCGGCCCTGTTGGACTGGGCCGAGGCCCTGCTCGGGGGAGACTGGGGACGGGGAAAGCCGCTTTCTCGAAGTCGCCCCGTCGAGCCACCCCGGACACGACGGCGTTGGCTGCTTCGGCCGGACGAGGTGAAGGAGGCGCATGTGCACCTCTCCTTCGCCGCGCCGGCCGTGGGGCACGAGGACGTCCCGGCGCTGGACGTGTTGGCCATGCTGGCCGGACAGGGAGAAAACAGCCGCCTGCAGCGGGCGGTAAAGCGCGAGCAGCGTCTGGTGAATGACATTTCCGCCTACGCCTACACGCCGCTCGACCCAGGCCTCTTCGGCGTAGGCTTCACAGCCACCGGCCCCCACACGTTAGAGGCGCTGCGCGCCACGGCCGAGGTGCTGTCCGGCCTCGCCGCAAAGCCCTGCAGCAACGCCGAGCTGGAGACACTCCAAGCCCTGGTGCAGGCCGACGCCGTCTACCAGCGGGAGACGGTGCAGGGCCTGGCCCGCAAGCTGGGCTTCTACGAGACGTCGCTGGGGGGCTTCGAGGCGGAAGGGCAGTATTTGGCCAAGGTGGCCGCCCTCACCCCGGAGGGCCTCCAGGCGGTGGCCCACAAGACGCTGGACGCAGCCACGGCGGTGGTGACGGCGCTGCTTCCGACGGACGCTCAGCTGTCGGAGGCCGAGGCCACCCAGGCGCTGGAGGCCGGCTGGCAGGCGCCCCGGGCGACGGCCACCGCCCGTCCCCCCATTCCCCAAGGGGCCCAGGCCAGAAAGCGGGGCGGCGCCGAGGTGTCCAACGTGCTGGTGCACCGCCTTCCCGGCGGCGCCACCCTCCTCGTCCGTGAGGAGCGCGCCGTGCCGCTGTTGGCCCTGCGGGCGGCCTTCGTGGCCGGCACCCGGGCCGAGACGGAGGCGGACAATGGCCTCAGCCACCTCGTCGCCCGGCTCCTCACCAAGGGCACCGCCAGCCGCAGCGCCGAAGAGGTGGCCCAGGAAGCCGACGCCTACTCCGGCTCGCTGTCCGGCGCCGCGGGGCGAAACTCCCTGTCGCTGCAGGGAGAGTTTCTCAGTTGCCACCTGGAGCGGGCCTTCCACCTCTTTGCCGACTGCCTCCTCTGCCCGGCCTTCGCCGAGGAGGAGGTGGCGCGGGAGAAGCAGCTGCAGCTGCAGGACATTGTGGCCCGCGAGGACAGGCCGACGTCCCTCGCCTTTGACCTCTTCGCCCGCACCCTCTACCGGCACCACCCCTACCGGCTTCCCTTGTCCGGCGAGCGAAAAAGCGTCGAGGCCTTGGGCCAACAGGCGGTGCGCGCCTACCACGCGCGGTTTCTGCAGCCGGCCTCCCTCACCCTGGCCGTCATTGGGGACGTGGACGCAGAGGAGGTGCTGCGTCTGGCCGAGGCCGCCTTCGGCACAGGCCAGGGCAACCCCAGCGCCCTCCGGGTGGAGGAGGAGCCACGCCCCGAGGAGAGGCGGCGCAGCCACCGGGCGCTTCCCAAGGCCCAGTCCAACCTCGTCCTCGGCTTTCGCGGCCTCAAGGTGGACGACGAGGAGCGGCATGCCCTCAACGTCCTCACCACCGTGCTGTCCGGGCAAGGCGGGCGCCTCTTCGTGGAGCTACGGGACAAGCGCAGCATGGCCTACTCGGTGGCCTGCATGGCGGTGGAGGGCGTGGAGGCGGGCTACGTCGCCACCTACATCGGCACGAGCCCGGACAAGCGGGATGCGGCCCTTTTGGGCATTGAGGCCGAATTGCGCCGCGTGGTGGAGGAGCGCGTCAGCCAGGCCGAGCTGGAGCGCGCGCAGGTGCACCTCATTGGCAGCCATGAAATTGGGCTGCAGCGAAACTCCTCCCGCGCCGCGCTGCTGGCCTTGGACGGCGCCTACGGCTTGGGACTGGAAAACTTCCTCCACTTCGCCGAGCGGGTGCGCGCCGTCACCGCCCAGGACGTCCAGCGGGTGGCAGCCAAGCTGTTGGTGCTGGAGCACTCGGCGCTGGCGGAAGTGGGGCCGTGAGTCCCAAGGCGCTGCTGCTGTGGGACGGACAGTGCGGCTTCTGCCGGCGGGCGGTGGCGCAGCTTCAGCGCCGGGACAGCCAGCAGGCGTTTTTGGCCCTGCCCTACCAGGAGGCGCCCTCCCCACCCATGACGGCGGAGCTACGGGAGGCCTGCGCGCGCGCCGCGCACGTGGTGACGCCGGACGGGCAGGTGCTGCGCGCCGGGCGCGCCGTCCTCTACGTGCTGGGCCGGCTGGGCCACCCGCAGCTGGCACGTCTCCTCAGCCTGCCGCCGCTGGTGTGGGGCGTCGGCTTGGGCTACTGGCTGGTGGCGCGCCACCGCCAGCTGTTTTCCCGAGTCCTCTTCCGGAGGGCGTAAATGGTGTGTCTCGCCGTGACGTACCTGGTGTTGCCCAACCGCGAAGCGGAGGCGGTGCAGCTCTTCCAGAAGCTCACCCGCGCCACCCGCGCCGAGCCCGGCTGTCGGCTGTACCAGGCCCACCGCAGCCTGGCCGAGCCGCGGCGCTTCTTCCTCTACGAGCAGTATGACGACATGGCGGCGCTGGAGGCCCACCGGGCCAGCCTCCACTTCGACGAGCTCGTCCAGCGGGGCCTCTTCCGCATTATTGAAAACCGGGCCCCCGAGTTGTACGCGCCCCTGCCGGACTAGCCCGTCGCGCGGCCGGAAACGTCTGCCCTGCCTCCTTTCCCCGTGGCCAGCTTCTCCCTCAGTGTGGACGTCCCGGAGTCCGAGGCCGAGCTGGCCGCCTCCACGCTGTGGGACGCGGGCTGCACCGGCCTCGAGGTGCGGGACGCCGAGGCGCCTCCCATGCCCGGGGTGCGGGGGCCAACAGAGGGCGAGGCCATTCTCATCGCCTGCTTTTCCACGGCCGAGGAGGCCGAGGCGGCCCGGGCGCTTCTGTCCGAGGGCTTCCCCACTGCCCGGCTGTCCTTGGAGGCGGTGCCGGAGGTGGACTGGAGCCTCGCCTGGCGCGCGCACATTCGCCCCACCCGGGTGGGGCGGCTGTGGGTGGGCCCCCCTTGGGAGACGGCACCACCGGACGCGGTGGCCCTGCACATCGAGCCCAAAATGGCCTTCGGGACGGGAGACCATCCCACCACCCGGTTGTGCCTCGAGGCCGTCGACGAGTTTCTTCTGGCCCACCCCTTGGCCACCGTGCTGGACGTGGGCACCGGGACGGGGGTGCTGGCTCTGGCGGCGCGGAAGCTGGGGGCCAGCCACGTGGTGGCGGTGGACACGGACAGTGTCTCGGTGGGGCTGGCCGAGGAGAATGCCCGGGCCAACGCCGTCGAGGGTGTGGACTTCTCCGCCGCGCGGCTTCAGGCGCTGCATGGCCCCTTTGACTTGGTGCTGGCCAACATTCTCGCCAACACCCTCGTCGAGTTGAGTGGGCCACTGGCCGCCCACACCGGCCACACGCTGGTGCTGGCCGGCGTGTTGCGCCCGCAAGTGGAGGAGGTGGCGAGGGCGTTTGTGGCGCACGGCCTCCGCCCTGGGCCCGTCGCCTACTCGGGAGACTGGGCGCGGCTCTCCTTTACCCGAGGGGCAGCGTGAGCAGGCGCCTGCTGCTTCCGCACGCCCAGGACACAGCCGCGCCAGTCCGGGTGGACAAGGAGGCCTTCCACCACCTGCGGGTGCTGCGGCTCGGCCCCGGGGACACCTTGGAAGTCTTCAACGGCAAGGGCCGCGCCTGGCCTGCTGAGGTGCTGGCGGTGGAGGCGGACTTCGCGCTGTTGCGCCTCGGGCCAGGGCACACGGCCCTCACCGGGCGCGCCATTTCCCTCATTCAGGCCCTGCCCAAGGCGGACAAGCTGGAGCTCGTCCTGCAAAAGGGCACCGAGCTCGGCGCCCACGCCTTTTACCCGGCCTTCTCCGAGCGCTCCCTCGTCCGGCTTACGGTGGCCGCGGCCGAGACGCGCCGCACGCGGTGGCAGCGCATTGTGGACGAAGCGGCGCGGCAGTGCGGCCGGGCGGACTCCCCACACGTCTACCCAGTGCAAAGCCTCTTGGAAGCCGTCCGGGCCCTTCCCCCGGAGACGCGCCTGTTGCTGCTGGACGAGGAGGAGAAAACGTATGGCCTCGCCCAGGCCGCCGCGGCGGACGCCCATGCGCCCTTGGCCCTCGTCGTCGGCCCCGAGGGGGGGCTGGCCCGCACCGAGGTGGAGGCGCTGCGCGCGCTGGGCGGCGTGTCCGTCTCCCTCGGGCCCTTGGTGCTGCGCACCGAGACGGCGGCCCTGGCCGCCTTGGCGGTGCTGCGACACCGCGAGGGGCTACTGGGCTGAGGCGCGAGGCCAACGGCAATGGGGGCAGGCCTTTGCCCACGCCAACGCGTTGAGGCTGCGGTGAAGCACATTTTGTTTTCAGCTCGCCACCGCCCCAAGGGGCACCACGAGCCCCACGCCGCCTGCGGCCCGCTCATCCGCACGAGGACAGCTGCCGGACTCCGTCGCCCCCCGGGGGGCGCTGGGCCTTTTGGCCCCACATGGGGCCCTTACGGCATGGGCCGCAGGTTGACTTCGCGCGTGTAGTTGGTGCCGAGGAATTTGCGCATCTCCAAGCGCCCCCTGAGCAGCTCCTGCTGCTTCGTCTCGTCGGCCGTCTTGAATTGCTTCGCGCGGATGGCCTTAATTTTCTCGTCGTCCGCCTTGTTGTAGTCGAGCGCCTGCGCGTAATTGGCGTGAAGGCTGCACACCATGACGTCCCAGTCCTGGGCGTCGTGCGGGGCCTGGACGAAGACTTTCCAGTCCAGAATGAGGCCTTGCTTCTTCTGCTCGGCGGCGATGGGGACGGCATTCGTCCGCAGGTATTTGATGTAGGCCTGAAACCGGGCCGGCTCGGTCCGGTAGGTGCTGCAGCCCCACACCGGGCCCTCCGTCCAGTTTTCCTGCGCCAGCGCGCTCTTCGCGCCGAGTAACAGGCCAGCCGTCGTCACCAGCAGCGCCAGGCTCTTCGTCGTCATGAAAGTCCTCTTTGCGAAAGGTGCGGTCGGCGGACCGCGGGCAGCAAGAGAAGGCACGTCCGCCGGCGTTTCACCAGCAGACAATTTGCCTGCGCCGCCCGGGGCTTTCCGTCGGCGCCTGCCCGCCCCGGGGACGGGCTACCTCGGCGCCGCCACCGCGGGAATGGGGCGGTAGGGGAGTCCCAACTCGGCGAAGAAGAAGCTGAGGGCGTCGGCGGTGAGAGACACTTTCTCCTCGACGCTGGCACCAATGCCGTGGCCACTGTCCGTCACCCGCAACAGGACGGGCAACCCGGAGCTGGACGCGGCCTGAAGGCGGGCCGCCATTTTGAAGGACTGCATGGACTCGACGCGCGGGTCATTGAGGCCGGTGGTGAGCAGCACCGCCGGGTAGGCCACGCCGTCCTTCACGCGGTGGTAGGGCGAATAGGCGTACAGCGCCTTGAATTGCTCCGGGTTTTGCACCGTGCCGTACTCAGTAATGTTGAAGGCGCCGTTGGGCGACAGCTCGGCCCGCACCATGTCGTAAATGCCCACCATGGAGACGACGGCCCGGAAGAGCTCCGGCGCCTGCGTCAGCGCCGCCCCCATGAGGAGGCCACCGTTGCTGCCCCCCTCAATGCCCAGCCGCTTCGGGCTGACGTACTTCTTCTCCACCAGGCGCCGCGCCACGGCCAAAAAGTCGTCGAAGACGTTTTGCTTCTGGGTGAGGTTTCCGGCGCGGTGCCAGGCGTCTCCAAATTCGGCGCCCCCGCGCAGGTTGGCCTCCACCCAGACGCCTCCCTGCTCCAACCAGGGGGCTTCGGCCCCGAGGAAGTGCGGGGTGAGGCTAATGGCGTAGCCGCCGTAGCCGTACAGCACCCCGGGGGCAGTCCCGTCCTGGGTGACGCCGTGGGCGCGAATGACGGTGAAGGGCACCTTGGTGCCGTCCCGGGAGGTGGCCTCCTCGCGGATGACGTCCAGGCCGCTCAAGTCGACCGGGTAGCGCACGGCCAGGGCGGTGGGAAGCAGCTTCTGGTGCCTGGCGTCGTAGCGAAACCAGGCCGGGGGACGGGTGAACTGCACGCTATTCAAATAGACGTCGTCGCCCTGGCCGCTCCGCGTCAAGTCGCTCACGTCGGACACGGGCGGAATGGGCAGCGTGCCCAGCGCTCCGCCAGCGGTGTCAAACACACGCACTTCGGCTGGGCCCCCCACCAGGCCGGCCACGTACAGCCGGTGGCGCGTGGCGACAAATTCGCTCACCGCCCCTGGCCCCTCGGGCGCCACCAGCACCGCCTCGTCCACCGAGGTGACGCCCGGGGCGAGGCGTAGAATTTTCCCCCGCTCGGCGTCTTTAAGCGACAGCAAGTAGAGAGCCCCGTCCGGGCCAAAATGGGCCTGGCGAATTCTGTCGGCGTAGCCGGCGAGCTGCTTCCAGGCCCCTCCTGTGGCCCGGACGAAGTGGGCCACCTCTCCGCCGTCGCCGTTGGCCACCGAGGCCAACAGCGCCGAGCCGTCCGGGGCCATCTCCAGTGTCGTCTCCGCAATGCGCGGGAAGTCCCGGCCCAACTCATACCGGTCGCTGGCGGCCTTCGTCCCCAGCTGGTGGAACCACACCTGCTGGAAGAAGCCCAAGTCGACTGCCGGACGCTCCGCCGGGCGTGGGTAGCGCGTGTAGAAGAAGCCGCGGCCGTCCGCCGCCCAGGCGACGTCTCCGCCGGCAGTGCCGCCGTTGACGCTGGGGACGACGTCGGCCGTCAACTCCTTGGCCCCGTCCACTTGGTACACGTGGACGTCGCCGCGCTCAGTGCCCTTGCGGGACAGCGACACCGCCACCAGGTGCCCATTTTTCGACGGGCGGAAGAAGTCGATGGCGGTGGCGCCCGACGCGTCCAGCTGGTTGGGGTCGAGCAAGAGGCGCTCGCTGCCCGGCTGCTCCGGACTCTTGAGGAGGACAAGCATGGGCTGGTTTTTGGTTTTGTCGGCCTTGAGGGCAAACCAGCGTCCGCCGCGCTCTTGCAGTGCGAAGTAGCTGGGGGAGGCGCCCCGCACCAGCGCCGCGACGCGCGCGGAAATGGCGGCATGGTTGGGCAGCGCGTCCAGTGTGCTGCGGGCGGCGGCCGTCTGGGCCTTGGCCCAGGCCCGGACGGCCGGGGCATTCGCCTCCTCCAGCCACCGGTAGGCGTCGGTGACGCTGGTGCCCTGAATGACGTCCGTCACCGGCTTGGCAGGGGTGGCCGGCGGGCGAAGGGCCCCCGCGTCCGGCACCATCGCCGGCTCGGCGGCCATGGCCCGAAACGCCAGCAACAGCAGAAGCAGCGGGGACAGACAGCGGTGGAGTTTCCGCAGGCAAGCCTGGCAGCGCAGGCGGCTGGCAATGGACATGGGCCCCTCTTGCACGACGCAAAAACAAACCGGCAGCCGGGCGTAGCCCGAGGCCGGGGCGGCGGGCAATTCCCCCGCGGGAGGCCCCCCGCCTCGGTGGGCCCGCCTGTTGGTGGCGGAATGGCAACGGGGCGGGGCCCTCGGGGCGCCTGCCAAAAGAGGCCCCGCTTTCTTGCGTCAGCCCTGCATTCCGCCTTTCATGCTTTTCGCATGTCGAGGTGTCTCAAGTGCGGGGCGGAGCTCCCCCCCACGGGCGACTGCCCGTCCTGCGCCGCCGAGGTGAAGGCGCCGGCGCGCCCCCCGGCGCTGCTTTCGCAAGAGTTGCCGCTCGACCGCCGCTCGGCCACCCGCGCCGCCCAGGGCAGCTTTCAGCTGGGGCCGCCCCAGCCCAGGACGCCCGTCCCGGCGCCGGGCCCGCCTGGCTTTACACGCCCCGTCGCCACGCCGGCCGTGCCGGTGGCCCCCTCCCACCCGGGGGCGGCGCGCCACTTCACGCTTCCCGGGACGCCGCCGGCCAAGAGTCCCTCCGCGGCCGTGCCCCCCGAGGCCGCGCCGTGGCAGCCCAGCCCCCTCGAGCGCATTCTCGCTGGGGCCGCGCCTGGGCAGCCCCCGGCAGCGGCCCCGCCGCGCACCACCCACCCCAACGACACCTGGCCCTTTGCCACGCCGGCCGTGTCCACCCCTCCGGCCGCGCCGCGCCCACCGGCGTTGGGTGGCCTTCCGCCCTCGCTGCGGACGACGCAGCCCGCGGCGCCGGCGCCGGGGCTGGTGCCCCGCGCCCCGGTGGCCACTCCCTCCGGCGCCCGGCCGTCCGGCCCAGGCAGCCCCGCGCCCGTCGCCCCGGGGCTGACGCCCACTTGGGCCGCCAGGCCCTTGGGCAGTGGCTTTGCCCACACTGGGCCGTCCGCCCCGGTGGCTGGCGCACCGGCCAAACCGCCGACGGCCACCGCTGCCGCCACGGTTGAGTCCCGGCGCTCGCGCGAGGTGCAGGTGGGGCTACCGCCCGCGGAGGAGGCCAGCCCCACACGCGCACCGCTGTTGCCCGAGGTGCCGTTGCCCGGCGAAGAGGAGGTGCCGCGGGCACGGCCCGCGGGGCTGACGCCCGCGGCATGGGAGAGGACGGACCCACAATACCCGCGGGTACCAGTCGCGCCGGCCGCTGCGCACCCCGCGCCCAGCCTCAAACCCAGCGCGCCGGCGTCGCCTGGCATGCCGGCGGCGCCCAGTGCCGCCGCACCCTCCCGTAGCCCGGCCCCGGCCGTCCCCACCCAGGCGGCCACCGTCACTGCCAAAGCCGCACCCAGCACCGCCGGCGCAAGCTGTATGCCCGCCTCCCAAGCGCCGCGCCCTGCGCAGCCAGTGGCGCACCCTTCGCCGGCGGCGCCCGCCACGCCGGCGCCGGGCCGCCCGGCGGCGGCCACGGCCGCCCCGGCCAGCCCCGCCACCCTGGGCGCGGCGCGGCCTGTCGCCCCGTTGGGCACAACGCCGGTTGCCCATCCTGCCGCGGCAGCAGCCCCGGTGCCCCCTTGGGAGGAGTGGCCCCCTCCCGTCACCGCTGCGCCGGCAGCAGCGCCGCCTGTTGCCGCTGCCTCCGCCTTGCCCGTGGCGGCCGCCCCTTCCGCTGCGCCCACGGCTGCACCTTTTGTTGCCACGTCTCCTGTTGCCTCTCCTCCTGTTGCCACGTCTCCTGTCGCCACTCCTCCTGGGGCGGCGCCGCGCACCGCCAGCGCCCAGGCCAGCCCGGCGCTGCCCAGCCGTCCGGGGCCCGCGCCGGCCGGCTTGCCGGCGCCGCAGGCGGGGCCTACCCCTTCCGCCTCAGTGCCAGCGCCCCTTCACGCCCCAGCCGACGTCGCTTCTTCGGCGCCGCACGCCGCCCTGCGCGCCGAGGCGCCGGCGGCCCCTCGGGAGAAAGCGGCCAGTGTCCGCGAGGTGCGGGCCCATGTGGCTTCGCTGTGGCGGCGCTGCGGGGCGCTGTTGTTGGACTCGGCCATTGTGGGCGGCGTCTTTGCCTCGTACCTGTGGCTGGCCCTGCTGGTTGTGCGCCCGTCGGGCCTCCGCACGCCCCAGCTACCCGGCGTCGACGGGCTGGTGGCACGGCTGCACGGGGTGCAGGACGCCCTTCCATTTGTGCTGGCCCTGGGGGCGCTTCTGGCCGTCGTCTACTCCTCCGTCTTCGCCTTCCTGTGGGGTGGCCGCAGCCCGGGGCGGTGGCTCTTCGGCCTCCAACTGGTGGACAAGCGCGGGGTGGCCCCGGCGCCCGGCCGCGCGGTGGCCCGGGCCCTGTTGGGCGTCGTCTCCTTCGGGTTGTGCCTGGCCGGCTTCTGGCTGTCCCTCTTTGACCGGCGTGGGCAGACGCTGCACGACAAGCTGACGCGCACCTTCGTCGTACGCCCGGGCTAAGGGAGTCGCTGGGGCCAAGGCCAAGCCTCTTTTATGAAGGCGCGCCTCGAAGACGTCCTCGTCGTCCGCGGGCTGCTCTCCGAGGAGCGCATGGCCGAGGCGCTGAGAGACCACGCGCTGGGCGGCGGACAGCTGGACACCGTCCTTCTGGAGCTCGGTGGGCTGGCGGAGCGAGAGCTACTGGAGGCCCTGGCCGAGGCAGCCGAGCTTCAGCCCCTGCACCTCGGGGACTACGAGGCCAACGTGGCCGTCGCCGCCGAGCTTCCGGCGGACATTGCCGAGCGGCTGGGCGTCGTCCCCGTCTCCACCGAGGGGCACACGCTGCACGTCGCCTCGGCCTTCCCGGTGCCGGAGCTCGAGCTGCAGGCGCTGGGGGCGCTGCGCCACCGGCGCATTGTCCCCTGGGTGGCCATTTCCGCGCGGGTGCGGGACTGGCTCTCGGTGCTGTATGGCCGGCCCTTGCCGGCGCGCGAAGCGGCGGTGCTGGCGGCGCTCGAGCCCCACCGGCCTTTGCCGCTGCCGTTGCCGCCGCCCACCTCCCCGGCGGACTTGGACGAGGGCCTCACCCTGGAGGAGCTTCTGGCGCGAGACGTCTCCCAAGCAGCAGCCGAGGCGCCGGCCGCGCCCGCGGTGGGGCGGCCCTCCGAGGAGGAGGACGCGCCGGTGGCGCGCTCCAAGACGGAGCGCGCCTTCCCCATGTTGGGGACGGCCGGCTTCCCGCTGGCGCCGCCGGTCGCACCGCCCGCGCCGCCCGCCGAGACGGTGGTGGAGTGGACGCTGGAGGAGGCGCGCAGCGCGCTGCGGGCGGTGACGAGCGAGCGGGACGGCATTAAGGACGTCGCCCTGCGCTACGGGCGAAGGACGTTTGACTACTTGGCCGCGTTTGCCGTGGTGCACGGGCAGGCGGTGGGCTGGGACGCGCGCGGAGAAGGGGCGGACAAGGCCCGGCTGCAGCAGCTGAGTGTGCCGCTGGACGTGCCCAGCCTCTTCCGCACGGTGGCCCGGGCCCACGCCGCCTACGCCGGGCCGGTGCCCACCGACGCCCTCACCCGGGACGTCCTGCAGCAGCTGCGCAGGACGCCGCGCACCGTCTTCCTCCACCCGGTGCAGGTGAAGGGCCGGCTGGTGGCCATGGTGTACGGGGACAGGGCGGGAAAGCCCGTCAGCCAGCGGCGGCTGGCCGAGTTTCGCCTCTTCTGCCAGGAGCTGTCCGGCGCCTTCTCGGAGTTGCTGGTGCTGCGCCGACAGCTGTCCGCCGGCGCGCGCGCCGCCGCCCAACAGGCGGCCGAGGTGACGCCGCCCACCGCGCCCAGCGCGCCGGCTGCCCCGGCGGCCCGGCTGGACTGGGCGCCGGGGGTGCGCACGCCGCCGGACGCCCTCGGCCGGGCCACCACCCGGCCCGGCCCGGGACAGCCGGAAGGCAGCCGTCCCCCACCGGACTTTCAGCCACTGCTGGAGCGGCTGCTGGGAAGCGAGCCAGCCCAGCGGGCCAGGGCCATGGCGGAGCTGGCGCGGACGCCCGAGGCCTCCGCCCGCGTCTTGGCCCAGGCTTTCCCCGGGCCCAGCGCGTGGAGCCGCGCCCCGGTGCAGGAGTTGCCGCAGGCGGACGAGCTCGGGCCCATTCCAGCGGCGCTGGTGCGCCTCGGCCGTCCGGGGGCAAGCGCGCTCGCGCCCCTGCTGGACGCGCCCGCGCCGGACACCCGCTACTTCGCCTTGTTGACGGCCGGAAGCCTGCCGTACCCGGAGCTCGTCCCGGGCGTGCTGCGCGGCCTCTTTGACTTGGTGCCGGAGCTGTCCTCGGCCGCCCGCAGCGCCGCCCGGGCGCTGCGGCGGCTTCCCCGCTTCGAGGCCAGCATGGCCTCCTTGCGCCAGGAGCTCGCCTCGCGAGACCCCATGCGCCGCATTCTCGCCGCCCGGGCGCTGGGGGCGCTGCGGGACAGACAGGCGGTGGAGGGCCTCATTGGCCTCACCGGCAGCGACGACGTGCTGTGCGCCACCGCCGCCGCTGACGCCCTCTTGGAAATTACCCGCGCCTCCTTCGGCCTCACCAAGCGCGCCTGGGTGGCGTGGTGGGCAGAAAACCGGCGGCGCTCCAGAAGCCAGTGGCTGTTGGCCGCGCTTCGCCACCCCGAGGTGGCCGTCCGGCGCCTGGCCGCCGAGGAGCTCACCTCCGCCCTGGGCGAGACGCTGGGCTACTCGGCGGACGCACCGGAGAAGCACCGCGAGCCGGCGGTGCAGCGCTGGGAGTTGGCGCTGGCGGACCCGCGCCTGCGGGCCCTCAACTAGCCAGCCCCGTGCTTTTTAAAAGCGCCCGGCCACCGCCCCGCCGGCGCCGCCGCCCGGGGAGAAAAACACCGTCGGCACCACGGCCGGCCCTGGTGCCGGCGGCTCGGCGGCCCGTGAGGAGAGCTCGTAGCCCAGCACCGAGCCCACCACTGGCAGCAAGAGGGCCAACGCGTAGGTGCCCTTGGCCGCCGAGGAGTCCGACAGCCCGGTGGCGGTGAGGTACACGCCGCCGCCCACCGCCAGCCCGGCCATGCTGCACAGCCAGCTGACGAGGAAGCTGCCTTGCTCGCCAATGGTGTAGCCCGTCAGCGTCACCGCCAAGGGCGCGCCCACCGCCACCCCCAGCGGCGCGCCAAAGAGGGAGGTGAAGCGCTGCGTCTGGGTGGAGTTGTTTTGTGTCCCCAACAGCCCGCTGAAGGCCCACGCGCTGAAGACGCCCACCGCCGCCCCTCCCACCAGGCCCGCGCCCGCCTCCAGCCCCAGCCGCAAGGGCGCGCTGAGGGTGGGCGCTGGCGCCACCACCACCGCCGGCGGCGAGCCGGCAGCCAGGACGGACGGGTCGGTGAGGGCGGCCTGCACCTGGGCGTGTGCCCAGCCGCTGAACAGCAGCACGGCCGTGGCCAGAAGCCTTTGCCCTCTCACGTCCAACACACCTTGCCCGTGTGGCGCCCCTGGCCCCCGGCGCGGGCGCTGGCGCAAGTCCCAAACCCAAGCGGACTGCCGGCCAGTCTTGCACACCCTCCGGGCGTCAGGGGAAGGCCGCTGCTTCGCCCGCCTTTCCCGTGGGCGGTCTGCTAGAGAAAGGCAGCCCATTCTCGAGGGGGCCCATGGACGCACCCGACGGCGACACGTTGCGCACGCGGCTTCTGGCCCTGGAGCGCCAGGCGGAGCTGGGCGGGGGCGCGGAGCGCATCGCCAAGCAGCACGAGGCCGGGAAGCTGACGGCGCGCGAGCGCCTGGAGCTTCTGTTGGACACCTCCACCTTCGTCGAGCTGGACAAATTCGTCACCCACCGCAGCAGCGACTTCGGCATGGGAGAGCGCAAAATTCCCGGAGACGGCGTGGTGACGGGCTACGGCCAGGTGGACGGGCGGCAAGTCTTCGTCTTCGCCCAGGACTTCACCGTCTTCGGCGGCTCGCTGTCCGGGGCCTACGCCCAGAAAATCTGCAAAATTATGGACCTCGCCACCCGGGTGGGCGCCCCGGTGGTGGGCCTCAACGACTCGGGCGGCGCGCGCATTCAGGAGGGCGTGGAAAGCCTGGCCGGCTACGCCGACATTTTTCTCCGCAACACGCTGGCCAGCGGCGTGGTGCCCCAGGTGTCTCTCATTCTAGGCCCGTGCGCCGGAGGGGCGGTGTACTCGCCGGCCATCACCGACTTCATCGCCATGGTGAAGGACACCAGCTACATGTTTATTACCGGCCCGGAAGTCATTCGGACGGTGACGCACGAGGAAGTCTCCAAGGAGGACTTGGGCGGCGCCCTGGCGCACAACCAGAAGTCCGGGGTGGCCCACTTCGCCGCGGAAAATGAGCAGGCAGCCATCCTGCTCACCCGGGAGCTGCTCGGCTACTTGCCGTCCAACAACGCCGAGGACCCGCCGGTGGTGCCGTGTGACGACGACGCCTTCCGCAGCGACGCGGTCCTGAAGGACGTCGTCCCGGCCAACCCCAACAAGCCCTACGACATGAAGGAGATTGTCCGGGCGGTGGTGGACCACCGGCACTTCTTCGAGGTGCAGGAGCACTTCGCCAAAAACATTGTGGTGGGCTTCGCCCGCCTCAACGGCCGCAGTGTCGGGGTGGTGGCCAACCAGCCGGCGTTTCTGGCCGGCGTGCTGGACATCTCGGCCAGTGTGAAGGCCGCGCGCTTCGTGCGCTTCTGCGACTGCTTCAACATTCCCCTGGTGACTTTCGTCGACGTGCCGGGCTTTCTGCCCGGGACGGCCCAGGAGTGGGGGGGAATTATTACCCACGGGGCAAAGCTGCTGTACGCCTTCGCTGAGGCCACCGTGCCCAAAGTCACCGTCATCACCCGCAAGGCCTACGGCGGGGCCTATGACGTCATGGCCAGTAAGCACATCCGCGCCGACGTGAATTACGCCTACCCCACCGCGGAAATTGCCGTCATGGGGCCAGAAGGCGCGGTCAACATTGTCTTTCGCGCCGAGCTGCAGAAGGCCAAGGACGCCGACGCCGAGCGCGCGCGCCTGGTGGCCGAGTACCGGGAAAAGTTCGCCAACCCCTACAAGGCCGCCGAGCTGGGCTACATCGACGAAGTCATCCGCCCGGAGCAAACGCGCGAGAAGCTCATCCGCGCCCTGGAGATGCTGAAGGACAAGCGGCAGGACAACCTGCCGAGAAAGCACGGCAACATTCCCCTCTGAGTGGGGAGAGGCCCGGAGAGTCACCCCCAGGGAGGGACGCATGGCAGAGCTCGTGGAAAGCATCAAGGAGGCGGCGGAGCACGCGCACGCCCACCCGCACAGCCTCAACAGCCGGGTGGGGGTGGCGGTGGCCGTCACCGCCACCGTCATGGCCCTCGCCAACATTGTCGGCGGCGAGGGGGTGCAGGAAATGAATTTAACCGCCAGCGAAGTCAACAACACCTGGGCCTACTTTCAGGCCAAAAGCACCAAGCAGCACCTGGCGGAGAATTCCCTTTCTCTCCTCGAGGCCCAAGGCGAGCTGGCCCCGGCCGCGGCGCCGGTGCTGAAGCCACGCCTCGAGCGCTACCGGGCGGAAGTCCAGCGCTACGAGAAGGAGAAGTCCGCCATTCAGGAGAAGGCGGAGGCGCTGGAGGCGCGCCGCGCCCACCTGCAGGCACGGGCGGCACGGTTTGGCATGGCGGAGGCGGCCTTCTCCCTCTCCCTGGCCCTCTTCGGCCTCACCGCCCTCACCCAAAAGCGGTGGCTCCTCGGCCTGGGCCTCCTGTTTGCCCTGGCGGGGCTGTTGGCCGCGGGCTCGGCCATGCTGGGTGTGGGGCTTGCGCACCCAGCGACGAGCCAGACGGCAGACGGCTAAGCCTCCAACCCGCCTGGGCGTCCCTCTCTGCGCGGGGAGGCGTCTCGCCTGTGGGGCAGAGAGGTAGCGCGTTGGCCGGGGCCCTGTGGCACTGGCGGCGTACGCCGCGGGGGCCGGGCGGCCTGCGACGAGGGGCGCCAGGTTGGGCCAGGAGGAGGGCGGCCCGCTAGCGCTGCAGCAGCGCCAGCAGCACATAGACGCAGGCCGGCAGCACCACATTGTCCATGGCGCGCGGGGAGAGGGCCTCGGCCAAGGCGGCCACGCCGCCGGCCAACAGGGCCACGGCCAGCCCCCCGGGGCCGGAAAACCAGGCCATGGCCAGCCACACCCCCAAGGTGGAGAAGCAGGCCACCGCCAGCGCGCCCTCGAGACTCTTGGCCTTTCCACCGGGCGCCCGGAAGCGGTGCCGCCCGTAGGCCAGCCCCACGGCGCCGCCCAGCCCGTCCCCCAGCGCCAGGGCCAACAGGGCAGCAGCGGCCGGAAAGGGCCGGCCAAGCAGGCCCACCGCCGTCAGCACCGCCACGCTGGCCGTGTACAAGACGAGGCCGCTATAGCGCTCGTCCTCCGAGGAGACGGCGTCCACCGCCCGGCCGGCCCACCCCAGCCGCGGCGCCAACAGCGGCAGGCTGGCCATGCCGAGAAGGGCCGCGCTGGTAATGGCAATGGGGGGAAGCACCGAGTGCCAGGCCGGCCAGCCCAAGGGCCAGACGCCCGCGCCCACGTGGAGGACGTCCCGGACGTGGGTGCGCCGTAGCCCCAGCCGGGCCAAGAGGCCGGCCACCGCCAGCCCGCCGACAAGCACGCACACCCAAAACACACAGCGGGCGGAGTCCCCCATGGTGGCCCCCTTTTTCTCGCTTTCACCGCAGGACGGAGAGGTCCACCTCGGAGGGCCCCACCGCCGCCACCTGGTAGTTGCGGAGGTAGGTGGTGACAAAGGCTTGCACGTCCTTGGGGGTGGTGGCCTTGGTGCGCTCGGGCAGCGTGCGGGCCAGCCGAAAGTCCCCCCCCAGCACCTCGGCCTCCACCAGCCGGTGCGCCGCCCCGTCGGTGGTTTCCTCCCCGAGGAAGAAGTCCACCAGGAAGGAGGCGCGGTAGCTGCTCAACTCGGACTCGGAGAGAGGCGTCGAGGCCAGCTCCCGCACCACTCGCTGCATGACGCCCAGCACCTCGTCTGCCGCCACGGCGCTGACGTACAGCCCGCCGAAGGACTGGACGCGGTTGGTGCTGAGACGCACGTCCGGGGCGTAGCTGAGGTTGCGGCGGCTTCGCACCTCGAGAAACTCGCGCGAGGACAGCACCGAGGCGGCCAGGCGCGCCGAGGCGAAGTCCGGCGCCCGCCAGCTGGGGCCGGCGAAGCTGGCAAGCAGGTAGTTGGTGGGAAGCGCTCGGCGCTGCTGGCGCAGGCGGGGCTGGCTGAAGTGCAACAGCGCCGGCAGCGGCGGCAGCGGCCTCCCCACCGGAAGGGCGGACAGGGCCGGGCGCAGCCGGGCAAATACCTCCTGGGGCTCGACGTCGCCCACCACCACCACCACCAGCCGGTTTTGGGCGCGCAAGCCGGCCAGGTGGCTGCGCACCGCCTCCGCCTGAAGGGCGGCGACGCTGGCCGGCGTGCCCTGCGGGAGGTTGGCGTACACCGTGCCCTCGAAGAGAAGCGCCTGGGAGAGGGCCTGCAGCGCCTCGTCCGGGCCCTCCTGCTCGCTTTTCAACTCCTGCAAAAGCCGCTCGCGCTGCAGCTCGAGCTCGCGCTCCGGGAGGGCCGGGTGGAGGAAGACGTCCAGGAGGAGGGCCAGGGTGGCCTCAAAGTCCGCGCGCAGAGACTTGGCCTCCAGGCTGGAGTAGTCCGGCCCGGCGCTGGCCGTCAGCGAGCAGCCCAGCTGGGCAAGCCGGCGGGAGAAGGCCCCCTTGTCCAGGGACGCCGTGCCCCCGGAGGTGGCGGTGCGCAGCCCGAGAAGCTCCACCCCTTGGGTTGCAGCGTCCACATTCTGCACGCCCCCGCGAATGGCCAGCGTCGTCGTCACCAGCTCGGCGCCCGGAAGCCGTCGGACGAGGACGGGGACGCCAGCCACCAGGGCGCGGGTGACGTCCGCGTCCCGCACCACCTCCGTCGCCGGGCCTTCAGGCGGCCGTGGCGGAAGCGGACGGGGCGGCGTGGCGCAGCCGGCCAGGGCGGCCAGGGCCCACAGGGCCCCCAGCGCGAGGGCGCGCCTCAGGGCGTCACCGCCGTGGCCGCCGTCCCCGCAGGAGGAATGGGCACGGCCAGCCGCTCCAGCGCTGCGCGGGACAGCCCGTGCGCCTCCATGGCCTTGGAAAGCATCACGCCGAGTATGTAGGGTTTGCCCAACACGTAGGTGCGCATGTAGCGGGCAATGTCCGCTTGGGTGACGGCGCGCGTCTTCTCCAGGTAGCCGCGGTAGTAGTCCAGGCCGGCCGTCGTCCACCAAAAGGACAGCGTGTGGGCGAGCTCACTCGGCTGCTCGATGTCCAGCGCGCGCTCCACCTGCAGCTGGTGTTGGGCGTCGTGCAACTCCTCGAGGCTGAGGTAGCCAGGCTCGGCCATTTTCTGGAGCTCCGCTTGAATGGCGGAAATGCAGGCCAACGCCTTCTCCGGGGTGGCGGCGAAGGGCAGCTGGATGGGGCCGGTGTTGCGCTGGGTAAACCAGGAGAAGCCCGCCTCGAGGCACACGCCGGACTCCACCAGCGCCCGCTGGAAGCGCCCAGCCGGCTGCTCGAGCGCGACGGTTTGCAAGTCCGCGGCATAGGTGAGCTCGACGTCCGGCCCCACCGAGGAGGGCCCCTGCCAGGCGAATTCGCCGGTGACGGCCGCCACCGGTTGCTCCACCAGGACAAGCTTCGTCCGTGGCAGCGGCGGGTGGTGCACCAGCGGGTGGGTGCGGTAGGGGTCCTCGCCGGAGGCCTTCCAGCCGCCATACAGCTGGCTGGCCAGCGAGAAGACGGCCTCCGCCTTCACCCCGCCCGTCACCACCAGCACCGAGTTGTTGGGGACGTAGTACAGCGCGCGCAGCGCGCGCAGCTGCGCCACGGTGGCCGACAGCACCGTCTTGCGGTTGCCGAGCGCGTCCTTGCGCGAGGGGTACTTCCACCACAGCTGGGTGTCGATGGCGTGGCTGAGGTGGTACTGCGGGTCGGACTCGGCGCGGTCCATCTCCTGCGTCACCGCCACGCGCTCGCGGGCCAACTCCCCCTCGTCGAATTGGGGCGTCACCAGGGCGTCCCTCAGAAACTCCATGGCGTCGCCCAGGTGGTCCGCCGTGGTGGTGACGAAGGCATTCACGTGCTCGGTGTCGGTGGTGGCATTGGAGGCCATGCCCATGCCGTGCACCCGGGCGTTGTAGGTGTCCGCGTCCGGAAGCGCGGCGTTGGGCTTGAAGAAGAGGTGCTCCAACAGGTGGCTCAGTCCATTGGACTCGGGGCCTTCCGTCATGGCGCCACTGCGCACCGCCACCTCCACCGTCACCAGCGGCGAGCTCGGGACTTCCACCACCACCACCTCCAGCCCGTTGGGCAGCGTGCGGGAGAGAATGGGCGCCGAGGCCAGGCTGCACAGCGGCCACAGGAGGAGGGCAATGGGGAGGGCAACGCGGACGGGGCGGCGCATGGGGGGGGCGAAGGGGCGGTTTTGCCAGAAGAAGCACGCCCGAGGGCGGGAGGACATTCCCTTCTCCTTGAATTGACGCCACGCGTCAGAGGACTTCAGTGACTTCCTGAAGGCGGAGGAAATGGAAGCCCACCCCATGCGTTGGTAGGGGGTTCAGGACAGTGAGGGCAGCGTCATGGGGAAGGCCAAGCTTGGTGTCCTTTTGGCGGGGGCATATGCCCTCGGCCTGGCCATTCTCGTCGCCGTCGCCCTCGCGCTGCCGGCGGGCACTCTGTGCTGGGTGCGCCCGGCGCTGGCCAGCGTGCCGCAACAGGCCCAGCGCGTCGCCCAGGTGGCCCGCGTTGCGGTGCACGCAGGGCAGCTGGGCATGAAGCACCTGCCGGCGGTGCTGGTGCCGCAGGGCGCGGCTTCCCACCGCCGCACGCTGCGCTTCTGCACCCGCGAGCAGTCCGGAGGGTGCGGCAGTGGCCTTGTGTTTCCGCCCCTCGGCACCCTGCGCGCCGTTGCCCCGGTGCTGGTGAACGTCGTCTTCACCGACAGCGAGGAGTAGGCCCGGGCCTCCGCGGAGCTGGCTTCGTCCCCCCCCCCCACGGACGTGGGGCCTGTTGTGCGTGCAATGCCCGGCCAGTGCGCGCCGTAGGGACGGCTGGGGAGGGACAACAGGGCAGAAGCGCGAGGCCTCGCCGGGCTTTGCGAGTTTTCGCTTCGCCTGAGGAATGCCAGGGTGATGCACCCAGACCATCTCCCGACGTCCACCGGCGCCCAGCGCGCCGGGCGCCTGGCCGTGCGGGTGCTTCTCTCCCCTTTGTTGCGGCTGGTGTGGACGGTGCTCGGGCTGGTGGCCGTCCAGTGGACGCTCGAGCGCCTCGTCCCCTCCATTGGCCGTCTGCCCAACGTCACCTTGGCCGGCGCGGCGAAGAATGCGCTGGTGGCCAGCGTCGTGCTGTGGGCCAGCGTCCGACTGTTGGAGGGCAAGGGCCTGGACAGGGTGGGCCTCTCCAGCAAGGGCGCCCTCCAGGCCTTCGCCTCGGGCTACCTCCTCGGCGCCCTCCTCCTCGGCGCGGTGATGGCCACCCTCTTTGCGGCCGGTGGCTACCGGGTGGTGGGCCTCGGCGCCGGAGCCAACGCCCGAGACGTGGGCCATGCCGCCCTCCTCTTTTTCCTCGTCGGCATTTTCGAGGAAGTCCTCGCCCGGGGCATTCTCTTCCGGCTGCTGGAGCAAGGCCTCGGCACGGTGGTGGCGCTGTTGGCCAGCGCCTTCCTCTTTGGCTTCGGCCACTCCCACAACCCTGGGGCCACGACGCTGTCCAGCGTGGCCATTGCGCTGGAGGCCGGCGTGCTGCTGGCGGCGGCCTATGTCGCCACGCGCTCGCTCTGGCTTCCCATTGGCCTGCACGCCGCGTGGGACTTCTTCGAGGGCCCGGTGTATGGCGCCCCCGTCTCGGGCGTTGCCCTGCCGTCCGTGCTGCAGGCCCGCTTTCCCGGCCCGGCCTGGCTGACGGGCGGGGCCTTCGGCGCGGAGGCTGGCCTTCCGGCCATTTTTCTCGGCACCGCGTTGGGCCTCGTCTTCCTCCTCCTCGCCCTTCGTCGCGGGCGCCTCTTCACCCCGCGCTTCTTGGCCCGGCTGTTGCGGCTTCATGGGGCAGGGCCCACCTCCGCAACAAAGGCCGCCCAGCCGGCGGCCACCCCTTCCGCACCCCCTCTGGCCTAAGGCCCAAAAGGGGGGGGCCTCGGCCAAGGGCAGCAGGGCCTTCCCCTCCGCGGGCGACGGGGGTGCTAAGCCTTGGCCCCCTACCGTGCGCCCGGGCATGTTTCGCAAGCTTCTCATCGCCAACCGCGGGGAAATTGCCGTCCGCGTCATTCGCACCTGCCGCGAGCTGGGCATTTCTCCGGTGGCCGTGTACTCCGAGGCGGACCGCTCGGCGCTGCACGTGCGCATGGCCGACGAGGCGCACTGCATTGGCCCGGCGCCCTCGCGCGACAGCTACCTGCACCAGGAGCGCCTGCTGGCTGCCGCCCGGGCCTCCCGGGCCGACGCCATTCACCCCGGCTACGGCTTCCTCAGCGAGAATGCCTCCTTCGTCCGGGCCGTGGAGGCGGCCGGCCTCGTCTTCGTCGGCCCCCCGGCCAGCGCCATGGAGGCCATGGGCGAGAAGACGCGGGCCCGCGCCCACATGCAGAAGGCTGGGGTGCCGGTGGTGCCCGGCAGCACCGCCCCCTTCGCGGACGCGGACGCGGCGCTGGCCTTCGCCCACACCGTGGGGTTTCCCGTCATGTTGAAGGCCGCCGCCGGCGGCGGCGGCAAGGGCATGCGCCGGGTGGACACGGCCGCCGCCCTGCCGTCCGCCTTTCGCGCCGCCCAAAGCGAGGCCCAAAGCGCCTTCGGCAACGGCAGCGTCTACCTGGAGAAGCTGCTGGAGCAGCCGCGGCACGTGGAAATTCAACTCTTCGCCGACAGCCAGGGGGGCTGCGTCCACCTCAATGAGCGCGAGTGCTCGGCCCAGCGGCGACACCAGAAAGTCGTCGAGGAGACGCCCTCCCCCGTCCTCAGCGAAGCCATGCGCGCCCAAATGGGCGAGGTGGCCGTCCGCGCCGCGCGGGCGGTGGGCTACGTCGGCGCCGGGACGGTGGAATTCCTCGTCGACAAGCACCGCCACTTCTACTTTTTGGAGATGAATACCCGGCTGCAAGTGGAGCACCCGGTGACGGAGTGGGTGACGGGGCTGGACCTCGTTGCCTGGCAGCTGAAGGTGGCCTGCGGCGAGAAGCTGGGCTTCACCACCCTGGCCCCCCGCGGGCATGCGCTGGAGGTGCGCGTCTACGCCGAGGACCCGAGCCAGAATTTCCTCCCCTCCCCCGGACGCATCAGCTACCTGCGCGCGCCCAGCGGGCCGGGCGTGCGCGACGACTCGGGCGTCTACGCCGGCTACAGCGTCCCCACCACCTATGACCCGCTCATCTCCAAGCTGAGCGTCTGGGCGCCCAGCCGGCCCGAGTCCATCGCCCGCATGCGCCGCGCCCTCAGCGAGTACGTGGTGAAAGGCATCACCACCAACCTCCGCTACCTGCGGGCCATTGTGGAGCACCCGGACTTCGTCTCGGGCGACTACGACACCTCCTTCCTCCCGCGCGCCCACGCTGCCCTCACCGAGGAGCCCGGGGGGAAGGTGGCCCAGGCGGCGCTGTTGGCCTCGGTGGTGCACGCCCGGGCACGCGACCTCCGCCGGCAAAAGACGCTGCTTCCGGCCCAGGGCCAGCGCGGCGCTTCCCTCTCCCCGTGGCGGCTGTTGGGCCGCCGGCCCCGCCGCTAATGCCCTCCGTCCGCTACCTGGCCACGTTGCACGGCCACACCGAGCAGCTGGTGGTGGACGTGGAGGAGCTCCCCAGCGGCCTCTTGTGCCTGACGGTGGACGGCCAGCGGCACGAGGTGGACGCGCTGGCCTTGGACCACGGCGCGGTGTCGCTGCTGCTGGACGGCCAGGTGTACGACGTGGAATTCGACGACGTCGGCCAGGAGGTGCAGGTGCTGGTGCGGGGGGACGCCTTCCGGGTGGACGTGGCCGACGAGCGGGCGCTGCGGCTTCGGGCCGGGGCGGCCGCCTTCCAAGTGGAAGGCAAAGTCACCCTCACCGCGCCCATGCCGGGCAAGGTGGTGCGGCTTTTGGTGAAGCAGGGCGAGGCGGTGCAGGAGGGCCAGGGGCTGGTGGTGGTGGAGGCGATGAAGATGGAGAACGAGTTGAAGAGTCCCAAGGCCGGCACCGTCACCGAGGTGTTTGCCCAGGAGGGCAAGACGGTGGAGGCCAACGCCAAGCTGTTGACGGTGGAGTAGGGCGACATGGGCAGAGACGACAGACAGCGCTGGCTGCGCGAGGTGTGGGCGAAGGCAGTGGGCAAGACGCCCGAGCGCAAGCCGGCCTTCACCACCAGCAGCGGCGTGGAGGTGCCGCCCGTCCTCGGCCCCGACGGGCCGCTTCCGGAGGCCTACGCCGAGAAACTCGGCTTCCCCGGCGAGTACCCCTTCACCCGCGGCGTCCAGCCCACCATGTACCGCGGGCGGCCGTGGACGATGCGGCAGTACGCTGGCTTCGGCAGCGCCCAGGACGCCAACGCCCGCTACCACTACCTGTTGGCCTCCGGGCAGACGGGCCTCAGCGTGGCCTTCGACTTGCCGACGCAAATGGGGCGAGACGCGGACCACCCGAGGGCCCAGGGCGAGGTGGGAAAAGTCGGCGTCTCCATCAGCTCGCTGTCGGACATGCAGGTGCTGCTGCGGGGGCTGCCGCTGCAGGACGTCTCGACCTCCATGACAATAAACGCCACCGCCCCCATTCTGTTGGCCCTCTACTTGGCGGTGGGGGAAGCACAGGGCGTGGCCAAGGAGGCCCTCTCCGGCACGGTGCAGAACGACATCCTCAAGGAGTACATCGCCCGGGGCACGTACATTTACCCGCCCGGGCCCTCCTTGCGCCTGGTGACGGACGTCTTCGCCTTCTGCAGCCGCTACGTGCCGCGCTGGAATCCCATCTCCATTTCCGGCTACCACATCCGCGAGGCCGGCTCGACGGCCGCCCAGGAGATTGGCTTTACCCTGGGCAACGGACTGGCCTACCTGGAGGCGGCGCGGAAGGCCGGCTTGCCGGTGGACAGTGTCGCCCCCCGCCTCTCCTTCTTCTTCAACGTCCACAACAACTTCCTCGAGGAGGTGGCCAAGTTTCGCGCCGCCCGCAGGCTGTGGGCGCGGCTGGTGAAGGAGCGCTTTTCGCCCAAGGACAGCCGCTCCCTGGCCTTGCGCTTCCATGCCCAGACGGCCGGCTCCACCCTCACCGCGCAGCAGCCGGACAACAACGTGGTGCGGGTGGCGCTGCAGACGCTGGCCGCAGTGTTTGGCGGCACGCAGTCTCTGCACACCAACGGGCGGGACGAGGCCCTGGCCCTGCCCTCCGAGGAGGCGGCCCGGCTCGCGCTGCGCACCCAGCAAATTGTGGCCCACGAGTCCGGGGTGACGGACTTCATTGACCCGCTGGGAGGCAGCTATGCGGTGGAGTACCTCACCGACGAGTTGGAGGCGGCTGCCGAGGCCATTCTCGAGAAAGTCGACGCCCTGGGCGGCATGGTGCGCGCCATCGCCGAGGGCTACCCCCAACAGCAAATTCAGGACGCCTCCTATGAGGCCCAGCGCGCCCTCGAGGAGAAGCGGGCGCTGGTGGTGGGGGTGAATGCCTTCACCCAGGAGGAGCCGCCGCCCAAAAACCTCCTGCGCGTCAACGAGGAGGTGGAGCACACCCAACGCGAGCAGCTGAGGGCGCTTCGGGCCAGCCGTTCCGCCGCCGCGGTGACGCGCTCCCTGGACGCGCTCCGGCGCGCGGCGGCCACCGAGGAAAACCTCGTCCCCGGTATTTTGACGGCCGTGAAGGCACAGGCCACCTTGGGCGAAATTTCGGACGCCTTGCGCGACGTCTTCGGCGAGCACCGCGAGCACGTGGTGCTGTAGCCCCCCGTTTTAGCGTCACACCTTCGGCGAAGGGGCGGGGTACCAGAAACGGCGGGCGGCGAAGGCCACCACCAGCAGCAGCAGCGCCGAGGCCCCATTGGCCAGCGCGTCCACCCCCATCAGCCCCCGCGCCCCCCCGCGCCGGTAGCCCACCCCGTCCAGCCACAGCATGTAAGTAATGGCCACGTTGCCCGACGCGTTGAAGAGGGAATAGGCCGTGGCCGCCGCGTGGCGGCGCTGGCCGACGACGTCGAGAATGAGGGCGGTAAAAATGCAGTAGCTGACGCCGCTGGCCAGGGCATAGGCCGAGTAGCCCAGGGCGTAGGTGAAGGCGGTGGCCGGGCCCAGCGCCAGGTAGGCGGCCACTGCCGCGCCAGCCAGCGCCACCAGCGCGTAGGCCGCCATCCGGTTGACGCGGTCGGCGATGGCCGCGCCGAGGAAGCTTCCCAGCATGGCCAACAGCCCGCCGCCAATGCCCGCCACCCACACCACCGCGTTGGAGGAGGCGTGGTAGTCCGGCCCCAGCCCGGAAATGAGGTTGCCGACGGCGAAGCTGCCCGCCGGCGAGAGGAAGAAGAGAAGCCCAATCCACGTCCGCCCGGAGAGGGCCAGCTCCCGCACGTCATGGAAGAGGCCGCGCAGAAGCGGGCCCAGCGCGTGGCGCGCCGGTGCAGCCTCCTCCATGCGCAGCGCCACCAGCGAGGGCAGGACAATGGCCAGGGCGATGGCCAGCGCCACGCCCCACAGGGGAGCGCGGTCGGCCAGCCAGATGAGCAGCCCGCCGCCCACGGCGCCGGCGCCGATGTTGCCGGCTTGCGACCAGCCGGCGGCCTGGCCGCGCGCCGAGGCGGAAACGTGCGTCAAAAGCCCGCCCACCGCCGCCCCGTTGAGGCCCGCCGCCGCCACCGAGACAAACAACAGCGTCGTGAGGACGGCCAGCGAGCCGCCCACGGTGAGGATGGCCACTGCCGCCGCCAGGCCGGCGGCGGCGGAGGACACGAGCACCCAGGTGCGCCGCCGCAGCCCGGTGTCAGCCAAGGGCGAGTAGAGAAAGGCCCACACCATGGGAAGCATGGCCACCGCCACCACGCCGGCGATGCGGTCCACCGCCGTCCCGTGCTGACGCAAGAGGTAGGGCACGAGGATGCCGGCCACGGCGGTGGTAAAGCCAAACGAGGTGCGCAGCACCCCGAAGAGCCAGGGCGCGTTACCGGCGGCTGGAGCCTGGTGCGGTTCCATGACGGGAGGTGAAAGCTGGGACGGCGCTGCGCGAACGCTCGAGCCAGACGGCCACGGCGGCGAGGGCGAGGTAACTGACGAGCGCCTGGACGGCGAAGGCGGCCGGGCTCGGTGGCGGCGGGAGAAACGGGGTGGCCACGGTGAGGGCCAACAGCAGCGCCGAGACGCCGAGCGCCACCCAGCGCCCAGCGGGAAGACGGGGACGGGAGGCGGAGAGGTACAAAAATAGCCCCGTGCCGAGACACAGAAGCTCGAGCGCCAGGGCCAGCCAACGGTGGTTCCACAAGGAGAGCCCAAGCTTGAAGGAGGCCTCGCTGGCCAGCGGCAAGTCCGGCGTGTGCACCGGCACGTCCAACACAAAATGCGAGAAGACGGCCAGGGCAACCAGCGCCGCCGAGACGGCCGGCGCGCGCCGAAGCACCAGGACGGCGACCGCGACCGCCGTCGCCCACAACAGCGCGCCCAACAGGCTGTGGGTGTAGGGCATGAAGTACAAGTCGTAGGCGTTGTACTCGGTGAAGCCTTGGACAATGCGCATCTTCTCAATGCCCAAGAGGACGAAGAGGCAGAAGAAGATGTCGAGCAGCTGCACCGCCAGGAAGAGGCCCCCGAGCGACAGCCCGGGACGCGCGCGCTTCAAGGCGAGGGAGACGCCGTAGTGTCCGATGAACATGTCGCCTGTGGCGGGCTCCGTTGTCCCCTGGCGCCCCGGCGACGCCATCCTGCACCCGCGCGCGGAGGGAAGGCCATGCCCCAAAGCGGGGCCGCCACACGCTTCTCGGCCGCGGCGCATGGCATGCTGGCCACTCCCCAAGGGGCCCCGTCCGTCGGCCCCCCAAGCCCCATGCGCGTCCCCCCGCCCGACTTCGAGTCCCCCACGCTGCGCTCCGCGCCGGACGCCCACTTCGCGCCCGCGCCGGCCGACGGCGTCCTCCCCGAGGGCTTCTACTCCACCACCAACCTGCCCACCTGGGTGAAGACCGACGGGCGGTGGAGCATGCCCCGCGAGGCGCGCATGGACGCGGCCCTGGTGCGCGGGCCCGACGGCAGCGTGTGGGCTCGGGAAATGCGGCGCGTCCGCCTGGGAGACCCAGTGGCGGTGGCCCTGCAGGAGGACGGTCGCGAGGGCGTCCTGGTGAAAGAGGGACTCTTTGACCCGGCCGGCGACGGCGCCTTCAAATTCATGAGCAGCGACGTCAGCCGGGAGAAGCCCACCGACTACGAGAAAATTGCCGGGCTGCTGGTGGAGGAGAAGGCCAAAGGCGGCCACGTGCTGTGGGTGACGGGACCGGCGCTGGTGCACGCCCGGGCCCGGGAGGACTTGGCCTGGTTCGTCACCCACGGCTACGTCGGCGCGCTCCTGGCGGGCAACGCCGTCGCCGTCCATGACATTGAGGCCAGCCTCTTCGGCACCACCCTCGGGATGACGGGGGCGGGGGTGACGGTGCCGCTCGGGCATGGCGCGCATTTGCGCGCCATCAACCGCATTCGCGCCGCGGGCGGCATTGCCCCGGCCGTGCGTCAGGGCATTCTCCGCGACGGCGTCATGCACGCCTGCGTGGTGCACCAGACGCCCTTCGTCCTGTGCGGCAGCATTCGCGACGACGGGCCGCTGCCGGAGGTGGTGCCGGACGTCCTCGACGCGCAGGACGCCATGCGGCCCCACGCCGCCCGGGCCACGGCGGCCGTCTTCATCGCCACTGCGCTGCATGCCATTGCCGTGGGCAACATGCTTCCCAGCTTCGTGGTGGACCCGGACGGGTGGCTGCGTCCGCTGCCCGTCGTCTGCGTGGACGCCTCGGAGTTTGTGGTGAGTAAGCTTCGCGACCGCGGCACCCACCAGGCCTTTGGGGTGGTGACGAATGCGCAGGACTTCCTCCGCCTCCTCCGGCTGGCGGTGCAGGCGACGCCCTAGCCGGCTGGCAAATGCCCGGGGGGCCGCGGGTGACAGGCCTGTAGGGGCCTCTCCTTTCACCCCGGGGGGAGGGTTGGGAGGGGCCAGGGCCGGGGAGTGCCACGTCCCCGGGGGGGGGCGGCCGCCTTGGAGGGCTGGGCCTCGGCGCGACGCGGCTGGGGTATACCTCCGTCCCGTGCCGCAAATTTTCGTCCGGGACACCGAAGGGACGGTGCGGGGCCCGCTTGAGCCGGCCAGCGTGGAGCTCCTCATTGAGGCGGGCGCCCTCAACGGCGCGCTCCTCGTCTCCACCGACGGCGTCCAGTACCGCTCGCCGGCACGCTACCCGGCGCTGAAGGACTTTTTTCCCCGCCATTTGTGGGGCGACGACGGCGAGCCCCTGGAAGCCGGCAATGCCGTCCCGGTGCTGGGCACTCCCCAGAAGCCGAAGGCCGCCGCGCCCGCCGGCGCGGCCCCCCCGGCCGCCGCACCTAGAGCGCCCCCAGCCGTCCCCCCGGCCGTGGCACCGGCCGGTGCCCCCAAACCTCCGGCGGTTCCGGCCATGCCCACCGAGGCCGGCGCCCTGCCCAAAGTGACGGCGGCCGTCCCGGTGCCGGTGCGCGTGGCGCCCGAGAGTCCGGCGTTGCCCAAGGACGCCGTCCCGGCCATTCCTCCCATGTCCGCCCCGCGCAAGACGCCCACCGGCAGCTTCAGCCTGGCGCCGCCGGCCGCCCGTCCCACGCCGGTTGCGCCGCTTCCGGCCGTGCCCGGGCCCAGCGGCGAGGCGCGCTTTGCCAGCCCGGACGGGGCGCGGGCGACGGCCTCCCCCACGCCCGCCGCGCCCATGCCGGTGCCGCCCCGCACCACCACGCCCCGCCCGCCCCCCGCGCCCGCCGCGCCGGGCTCCTCCTTCATGGTGGCCTCAGGAGAGTTGGCCGAAATTTCCGCCATTCGCCTGTACGCCCAAGGCGCGGAAACCAACGTCACCGGCCTCTTCACCTTCGAGTTGCCGGACCGCTCCATTCTCTTGCACTTCCGCAAGGGCAACCCGGAGCTCATTGACTCCACCCACCCCGAGGACGCCGTCGACGCCTTCCTCAGCAAGGCCTCGGTGGTGACGGCCGAGCAGCTGAAAGTCGCGCAGAAGGAGAAGGGGCGCTTCGGTGGAGACGTCCTGGCCACGCTGTTTGCCCTGGGCCTCGTCAACCCGGCCGTCGTCTTCCCGGCCCTCAGCCAGCGCGCCGCGGCGCTGCTGCTACGCGCCTTCCTCGCCCCCCAGGGCCTCTTTCGCTACCAAAGCGTGGAGTTACCACCCAGCAAGGCGCTGCCCTTGGGCAACCGCTGGGGCTTTCTGGCCGAAGTGCTGCGACGCTTCCCGCTGGCCGAGCTCAAGCGAAGGATGATGGACGTCCGGCAGCGGCCCCTCGTCCGCCGAGGAGACGGCGGCACGCTGCCGGACCTCCGCTTCAACGCCCAGGAGATGCGGGCCCTGGCCACCTTCGACGGGACGCGCTCCCTGGCCCTGTTGGCCCAGAGCCACCCCCAGGAGATGGAGGCCATTCTCCGGGTGGCCCTTCTGTTGAGGGAGCTCGACGCGCTCTCCTTCCCCGAGGTGGAGCTCAAAGGCGGCGCCGCCCCCACCGGCGAGCACGCCACCGTGGCAGCGGGCGCCCCGCGCCCCGCCGCGGGCGCCCCACCGGCGGCCCCCCCGACGGCCCCACCGGCCGCGCCGGCGCGACCGACGCCCTCCCCCACGCCGCCTCCCAGCGCGGCGCCCCGCAGCGTGGCCGCAGGCAGCCCGACGCCGGCGCTGGGGACTCCCCCGCGCGCCTTCCTCTCCAGCCCCACGCCGGTGCCGGGGACGGCGGTGGACTTCGAGGCGGAGACGCGGCTTCTGCGGGCGCGGCTGGAGAAGGGGAAGTCCATCAACCACTTCCAAATTCTCGGACTCAGCGACAAGGCGGACACCACGGCGGTGAAGGCGGCCTATTTCAAGCTGGCCAAGCTGTACCACCCGGACACGCTGCCCCAGGACGCCCCCCAGGAGCTGGCCGAGCTACGGGCCCAGGCCTTCGCCATGGTGGGCGAGGCCTCCCGGGTGCTGGGCGACGACCAGTCCCGAGCGGACTACCTCGAGTCCCTCAAGGCCGGCGGCGGCAGCCAGGTGGACGTGCGCCAGGTGCTGGCCGCCGAGGACACCTTCCACAAGGGGGTGGCCTTCATCAAAGCCCGGCGCTTCGGCGAAGGGGTGAAGGCCCTCGACGACGCCATTACCCTCAACCCGCGCGAGGGTGAATTCTACGCCTGGCGCGGCTACGCCCGCTTCTTCACCAGCGTGGACAAGAAGGCCTCCCTGGTGGACGCCATGCGCGACTTGCACCATGCCCTCAAGCTGAACGAGCGCTGCGCCCCGGCGCACTACCTCATTGGCCAGCTGCACAAACTCACCGGCGACAACGCCCTCGCCCTCAAGCACTTCAAGAAGTGCGTCCTGTTGGACGCCGGCCACGTCGACGCCCAGCGGGAAATTCGCCTCCTCGTCGGCCGGTGACGGCCCCCCTTCCGGAAATGGCCTTAACCGGAAAACAGCGACGCACCCTGAGGGCGCTGGGCCACCACCTGCAGCCGGTGGTGCAGGTGGGCCACGCCGGCGTCAGCGACGCGCTGCTGGCGGCGCTCGAGCAGGCGCTGCACGACCACGAGCTGGTGAAGGTACGCGTCTCGGAGAATGCGCCGGAGCCCCGGGCGGTGGTGGCGGCCCAGCTGGCTTCCTCCACTGCCTCGGAGGTGGCGCAGCTGTTGGGCCGCACCGTGCTGCTGTACCGGGCCCGGGCGGAGAAGCCGAAAATTCTCCTCTAATAACTAAAGGCCCTCCAGCTCGAGTCGCACCGCGTCGGCCACCGCTTGCGCGTCCGCGCCCGCGGGCGGCACGCGGGGCTGGAGCACCCGCACCCGCACCTCAGCGCGCGGGCCGAGCCACGGGCCGTCTCCGTCCACCAGCTGGCGCGTCCCCTCAATGAGAATGGGCACCACCGGCACTTGCTCCTCAATGGCCAGAAGGAAGGCCCCGCTGCGGAAGGGCAACAGCTGCTCGCCCTCGGCGTAGGTGCCTTCTGGGAAGAAGAAGACGGCCATCCCCCGGCGCAGCCACCTGCGGGACGTCTCCAGCATGGCCCGGGTGGAGCCCGGCCGGCCGCGGTGCAGCGGAATGTGGCGAATGAGGTGCATCATCCACCCCACCAGCGGCAGGCGAAACAGCGACACCTTGCTGACGAATTTGTATGGGTGAAAGAGGCCCATGGCGACGACGACGTCCGCCAGGGACTGGTGGTTGGCCACCAGCACGCTGGCGCCCTTGGGCAGATGCTCTCGGCCTTCAATGCGCACCCGCCACAGTGGGTTGAGGCGCAAATAGCCAAACGTCCAGTGACACACCAGCGCGTGCAGGGCGCGCCTGTCTCTGTCAAAGGGAAAGCTGACGAGGAGCAGCAGCAGCCCGAGCAGGACGCACAGAGGCGCCGTCAGCAGAAGCACCGCCCCAAACAGGAGCGTCACCACCACGCTGGGCAGGCTCGGCTTCGGGCGAGGCACGGCGTCACAGGGCCCTTCCCTCGGGGGCGGCGCTACCGCCCGGTGAGGCCCGCGGCGTGGGCCACCGCGTAGTTGACTTCCAGGCCGCCGTCGACGACGAGCGTCTGCCCATTCACGTACGCCGCCTCCTCGGTGCACAGCCAGGTGATGGGGGCCGCAATCTCCTCGGCGGAGGCGACGTGGCCAGCCGGCACTTGGGCCCGCGCCGCGGCCTCCACCGTGGCCCAGGCGTCCCCGGCGTAGAAGCGCGCGCTGTCCGTGTCGATGTAGCCCGGGTTGACGCCATTCACCCGGATGCCGTCCGAGGCGAGCTCCACGGCCAGGTACTTCACCAGCACCTCCATGGCCCCCTTCATCGCCCCCAGCATGCCGTGAAAGGGCAAGGGCATGCGGCTGTCCATGCCCGAGACGGCGACAATGCTGGCTCGGCGGCCGGCCATCAGCGGCTGGGCCGCCTGCGCGGCGAGGAGGAAACTCTTCACCGTCACACTAAACGTCTTGTCCATTTGGTGGGCCTTCGTCCCCAAGAGGGGCAGAAAGGCGGTGCTGGCGGCGTTGGCCACCAGCGCGTCCAAGCCACCAAACTCCTCGCGCACCCGGGCGAAGAGAGGCGGGAAGCTGGACTCCGGCTCCAGCTGGTCCGCCCGCAAGCAGACGCAGCGCCGCCCCAGCGCGGCCACCTCCTCGGCCAGCGACGCGGCCATGGCCTCCTCCCGCCGCCAGGTGGCCACCACGTCCCAGCCGAGCCGCGCGAAGCGCAGCGCCACCGCCCGCCCCACCCCGCGCGAGGCGCCCGTCACCAGTGCCGCCCGTGCCATGGCGAAGGGGTGTAGCAAACCGCCGTCCGGCTCGCACTCCACCCCGGAGGGCAGCCCCCGGGGTGCTGTCCGGTGCTTCTCGCCCGGGCAGCGCACCCCGGGGGAGGAAGGCGCTCGAGCCAAGTGCCTCTTTTGCCTTCGTCTCTAGAGAGGGAGGCCCTGGGCCAAAGGGAAATGGCGCTTGCCCCTGGACGTATGTCCGGTGGAGGCTTCGGGCCGGACATGGGACTTGGACTCGTCTTGGGGTTGTGGCTGTTGCTGTTGGGCGTCCTCGGCGCCTCGTCCCTCGTCGGGCGGCGGGAGGAGGGGCGCAAGGCCCTGGCCGCGCTCGAGCCCTACCAGGGGTGGATTGGGGTGGTGTCGGTGGTGTGGGGCGTCTGGCGCTTCGTCCTCCTCGTGCTGGGGGTGCACTACCGCCCCTGGCTTCTCAACCTGGTGGCCGCCGGGTTGCTCGTCTGCCTGGGGCTACTCTTGGGGGTGGGCATTCTGGAAGGCTTCCTCAAGGACCCGAGCGGCAAGGCCAACGTCGAGAAGCTGGTGCAGAAGCTCATCCCCTACCGGCAAACCCTGGGCGTGGTGGCGATGGTTTTCGGCGGCTTCATCGTCCTCAGCCGTCTCTTCTAGGGGCCGACGTCCAGCGGCCCGGGGCCCGCTTCCCCGGGGCCCCGTCCCCTCCAGGCGCCAGCGCCGCACGGCGGCCGCTCGCTCGGCGACCTTGGGCGCAGCGCCCGAAGCCGGGCGGTGCCGGGCACAAGGGGGCATGCTGGGGGCGACTCTGCCTTGCGCCGAAGGCCGTTCGCTGACAGACAACTTTCCTTCGGGCTTTCCACCTGGCCTCCGTGCAGTGGGGCCCTCTTTCGCCGCTGCCCTCCTCATAGAAAATGCCGTACGCGCTTCGCCTTCTCCTCTTCTTCCTCTTGGTGACGGCCGTCCTTGGGGGCGGCCACGTCTACCTCTACCGGCGTCTCTTCCGGGACACCGGCGCCTCGCTGCGCGTCCGCCGTGTCGGCGCCGTGGCTTTGGGCTTCCTTGGCCTGTCGCTTCTCTTCGCCCGGCTTCTGGCCACCCGGCTGCACTGGCACGGCGGCAACCTGCTGGCCCTCTTCGCCTGGTGCTGGCTTGGGTTGGCGTTGTACCTGGGGCCGGTGCTGGCCCTCTTTCGGCTGGCCACCCGGCTGGCCGAGGGCTGGCGCCGCCACCAGGGGGCCGCGCCGCTCGAGCCCCAACGGCGCGCCTTTCTCGCCCGCGCCGCGGTGGGCGGCGCCGCCGCCATCGCCGCTGGCGCTGGCTCCTATGGGCTGTGGCGCGCCTTCCAGCCGCCGTTGTTGCGCGAGGTGGCAGTGCGGCTGCCCGGCCTTCCGCGCACCCTGGACGGCTTCCGCATTGTCCAAATGAGTGACGTGCACCTGGGCGACGTCCTCGGGCGGCCCTTTCTCGAGGAGTTGGTGCGGCGCTGCAATGCGCTGCGGCCGGACTTGGTGGCGGTGACGGGGGACTTGGTGGACGGCACGGTGCAGCACCTGGGCCCAGCGGTGTCGGCGCTGTCCGGGCTGCGCAGCCGGGAAGGCACCTTCTTCGTCACCGGCAACCATGAGTACTACTCCGGGGACCGGGAATGGGCCGAGGCCTTAACTGGCATGGGCCTTCAGGTGCTGCGCAACCGCACGGTGACGCTGGGAGACGCGGGCGGCCGGCTGGACGTGGTGGGAGTGGACGACTACGGCCAGCGCGACGTCCCCCACGGGCGCGGGTATGACTTGGAGGCGGCGCTGGCCGGCCGAGACGCGCAGCGCGCGGCGGTGCTGTTGGCGCACCAACCCCGCGGGGTGGAGGCCGCCCTCGACCGCGGCATTGGGTTACAGCTGTCCGGCCACACCCACGGCGGACAACTCTTCCCCATTACCCTGCTGGTGGACGCCGCCTACCGCTACTCGGCCGGGCTGTACCGAGTGGGCAAGGGCCACGTCTACGTGAGCCGCGGCACCGGCTTCTGGGGCCCGCCCATGCGCATTGGGAGCCCCCCGGAAATTACCTCCGTCACGCTGCTCGCCTGAGCGACGCCCCGTCCGCCAAGAAACCTCCTCCGGGGCCGGGCTTTCTAGCGGGCCGCCTGCGGCGCTGACTTGGCTTCCACCACCTTCACCACCGCGGTGGAGCCGGGAATTTTGTCCCCGGGCAGCGGCTCGGCGCGCCCGGCGAGGTACTTCTGCAGGAAGAGCTCGGCCCGCGCGTTGAAGTCAATGCGGTTCTCCGGCCGGGCAAAGCCGTGGCCCTCGTCGGGGTACAGGAC
>JBKQJL010000182.1:0-24549 GCA_052147975.1 Myxococcaceae bacterium | reverse complement strand
CCGTTTTTGCCCTGGATGAGGTCACGCGGGACCTAAAGTATTCATTGCCCCATTGCCCCGTGCGACAGTCTTTAGTTGAAAAGAAGCACATTGAGACAGTCCGCGCGACAGTCCAGAGCAGAGTATTCATTGCCCCCTTGCCCCAAACTTATTTGCCCGCGCCCGTAGGACTTTCCGTAGGAAGTGCGGAGAAATGCTGTTCCGGCACTTGTTTGTCAAATCGAGCGAGTCGTGAGTTAATAGCTTCATATGTTAACGACGTCTCGATTCGACGGCCCTCACACCACTCGGTGGTGCATCTCCATCTCGGCCAAGCTCGCGCGCGCCATCGATGCCCTCGTGGCCGAGGAGAAGCGCGTCTCTGGACGTTGGAGTCGAAGCTCCACCATCGCCCGACTTCTCGAAGAGCGGATTTCCGCCCTTGAGAATTTCCCCGCCGTACCCGCCTCAAAGGACTAACACCGTGTCGACTACTACTACGAATCACTCCTACGCCGGCTGCGCTAAGCGCGACTGGCCGCTTCTCGCCGTCTTCCAAGGCCCTGACGGCCGCTGGCAGTCGCACCCGCAACAGCCCGGCTACTCAACGCTCGTGAGCGGCTCGTGCGACACAGGTATTCGTCTGCCTGTCGGGATGGTGGCCGTCTTCATCGGCAAAGTGAGCGAGGCCCAGAAGCTTTGCGACTCGCTCCAGTTGAAGCATCGTGGCTGGTGGGGCACGTGCCGCATGGGCGGACCCGACGGACACGTGCTCATCTATCGCGGTGCGGCGCCGACGAAGGAAATCGACGTCGTCCCCGGCTTCCGAATTCTGGCCGCGGGCGCCGTCGTTCCGATGCCGCCGACCAGGGGCTATGAGTGGTCGGCGCCCGGACCCATCTGGCAGCGAGATATCGTCACCGATCCGGTCGTCTACGTGGATGGGGACGGCAATCATCATCCCCGAGGTGTACCGTCGGTGCAGAGCGTCCTTTCGCCCGTGCCTGAGGTTCTCCTGGCGGCGCTGCAAAAGGCGGCGTAGCTGTCGTCTTGTCTCTAAACCTCCGGAATTCGGGCGTCTCCCGGGTTTATTTGCACAGAACACAATCTCTTCCATAACTGTTCCCATGAATGACACAGCACTGAAGACCGAATCGAGGCTGCCGCGCCGCGCCACCTTGGTGATCAGCGATCCCGAGCTTCATGAAAAGTTGATGCGGGCTGCCGAGGCCGACCTGAAGCGCCGCGGCAGGTACAACTTTTCTAGGACCCTCATCCGCCTCATCGAGAGCGGCCTTCGGGCGTCCCCGTCGTGAGCGAGGCACTCAGCGTCGACGACCTCGCGGTCGCGAAACAGATGGACGTTGATCCCGAGGCCATCCTCACGGCGAGGCACAACCGGCTCCTTCTTCGGTCCGGAAGTCCTTACAGCCTCAAGCCCATCCCACAGACCAAGCGCGCCGTCCCAACGCCAGCCACGCTCTCGGCGGACGACTTGGCGGTCGCCGCACAGATGGGCCTCAGCCCAGAGGCGGTCGCCGCTGTAGTCGGCGGGCACGTCACGGTCGCAAGTCCGACCACAGAGACGATGGCGTTGTCCGTGCAAACGAGCAGCGCGGCCGTCGAGCTGTCCGTCGAGGAGCGTCGAGCCCGCTACCTTGCCCACAAAGCCGAACGACTCGCCGCGGCGCGGGCGAAAGGGACTTTCGTGACGGGCGCTATTTCCATCGACACATGGCAGCACGTCGAGCAGTCGTAATTACAAGACAGACAAGAGCCAAGATGAAGACCCAAGCCAAGAGCCAAGAGGCAGCACGCGAAACGGGATTCGCCCGTGTCGTGTTCTTGGGTCCGTGCCTCACGAGGTGCGGAAGCCTGGGTACTTCAGATGGACACAATTTCAACGGGCTTCGACGTCTTCGCGGATGTCGACAGAGGCGGTAAGCGCGGGGTCGTCTTCCTCGAACCGAAGATTCCCAACCTCTTCGGCTACCGCTACCCCTCGGGAGCAAAGCGGCCGCACTTCCCGGGCGCTCCGATTCAAGGTGGCGGCGTCATGCTTGCGGCCATCGGCCGGCGTGAAGTCGAGACCCTTCTTCGCGCACTCGAAGAGGCGACCGAGCAATTGCGTACCGCGCTGACCGCCGCCGACTCGGCTCTCGTGCAGCCATGAGCGTGCGCCTCTACAAAGTCGAGAACGGCGTAACGAAGCCGCTCTTTCCGGAGAATGAAGCGCTCTTGGTGGTCGAGGCCACGCCCATCGCAGAGGCCGCCGCGAAAGTCGGGCGCACGTTCACCATCTCGCTGGTGAAGGACGAGAAGACGCCTCGGGTGCTCGGCACGAAGGAGTGCGCGAGCCTTCAAGAAGTGGCCGAAGTCGCCGCCGTCAACGCCTGGTGCCCCGCGGTGTTTAGCGACGGCTACCGGCACAAAGAAAGCTTCGCTCAAGAGGACTTGCTCACCTACGATGTCGACGACGGACTCGCGGTCGACGAGGCAGTCCGGCGCTGCAAAGGAGCCGGTGTCGAGGCGACCATCCTGCTCTCCCGCAATCATCAGAAAGAGAAGCGCGGAAAAGTCGAGGACCGCTTTCGCGTCATCCTCCCCCTGGAGCGGCAGATCAGCTCCGTGGCCGAGCACGCAGCTACATGGAAGCACTGGGCGAAAGAACTCTTCTCCGACGAAGCCGGCAAGTTACTAGTCGACACGAAGGCTAAGGACCCAGCTCGCTTCTTCTACGCAAGTCCCGTCGTGTACTGGGGCAGCGACGGCGGGGCCGCCCTGCGCGTCATCGATGCCAAGGCCGAGCCTGCGAAGCCTGTGGACCGTGACGCGGCCGAGGCTCGCCTGGCCGCGTGGCCGAAGTCCGAGCGGCTGCGCAAGGCCGAGAAGCACCTCGCGGACCTCGTGAGGAAAGGAGTCCTGGCGGTCGAAGGGGACCGGGACAGCAAGACCATCTGGATGGCGAACACTATTGGCTGGGGCCACGGGCTATCGGAGGAAATGTGCTTCGAGCTACTTGCAGAGCAGTGGAATCCGCACAACCCCCATCCATGGAGCGACGAGGAGCTACGCGAAAAGGTCGGTAACGCCTATCGCTATGGGCACGAACATGCCTTTGGCCACGAGCTGCTTGTAACCGCACCGTTGACCTCAAAGACAAAGGCCCGCGGAGCGGCGGACCCGGAGAGCGACGACGAAGAAGAGGGTGGCGGTCCAGACACGTCGCAGAACGCTCCGAGCGTGCCTCCGTTTCCTCAGAAGGATTGGGACGCGACGATTATGGGGCAGAGCACAGTCCCCGTCCTCGACGAACGCTTCGCCATCCTCCGGGCTAAGGACGGGCCGCCCACCCGCATCACCCTCAAGGTGGATGAGCGGAACCAAGCGCAGGCCCTGACCGTCGACGAGCCCGAACTCCTCGCCCATCTTGCCAAGCGTTATGCGGATGCGGGTACACGCTTACAGCGCCGAGTTCTCAGCGACAGCGTCTTCTACTGGCGCGCGCACGCCGAGCCTCTCGACGTTGAGCCTCTGGCGCTCACAGCGCAAGACGACGACCGGCTTTCCTTCTGTCGACTCAACTGGACGCCCGCCGAGGGGGACTGGAGCGCGTGGAAGGAGTTCACGTCGAGGTGCAAAGACCCGGAGCTTGTAATGGGTTATGTGGGCGCGTGCTTCGTCCCGCAGAATGAGACTCGACAGGCGCTCATCCTTCGTGGCGATGGCGAGGACGGGAAGTCCACGGCCCTCAAGGTTATCTGCCGCAAGCTCGGTGCTGGCGGCGGCAGCATCAACGACACGTCCGTAAACGAGTCGAAGCGTTGGTTACTCTCCACGGTGTACGGTCGCCGCGTCATCGTCTATCCGGATTGCAAGCTCGAACGCTTCTGCCTTAGCAGCACCTTCCGAAATCTCGTCTCCGGCGACGTCGTGCCCATCGAGTTCAAGGGCGCCGGCGCGTTCAACTCGGTCATGCGCTGCAAGCTCATCATCGGCACGAACGAGCAGATGCAGATTCCCAGCACACCGGCCGACCGTTCACGCGTGCTCCTTGTCGAGGTTGCTCCGTCCAAGGTGACGGACGACCCAACCTGGGAGGGGAAGCTCGACGCTCAGTTCCCCGCCTTCATCCACGAATGCCTCAAAGCCTATGAGGTGCGCTGCCCGCGGCACGGCAAGCTCATTGTGGGAGACGTCGTGCGCGAGGAGGTGGAGGCGGCGTCCGAAGACCTCGAAGCACAGTACGCGGATGCTTTCGCCGAGAGCTTCATCTTCGCGCCTGGGTGGTGCCTGTATCGGGACGACTTCCGGGAGGCGCTGAGCAGGCGGGCGTCGGTTTGGGATTTCAGCACGAAGAGCAAGACCGACCTGGGGCAGTTCTACAAGTGGCTGCGAGGCCGCGGTGTTACCGACGGAAAGAGTAACGGTCGCCTCTACCTCAACGGTATCGCGTTCAAGGAGAGCGCCGCGGAGGCTCGCCAGCAGCAAGAGAACACCTACAGCGACGTGCCCAGCGCGGCTTTGCTCGACTTCTGGCTTCAGGTCTTCGCGGCGGAGACGAAGTCTTGAGTCGCCGGAAGTATGATGCCCGCGTGCAGAACCCGACGGCCCACGGGCTGCGCGAGTTTTGCGAGAACGACCACCTAGCGCCTGGCTGGAGGAGGCGGCCTAAGGTGCCCTGTACCTGCGAGGCGCCCGAGAAAGCGCAGATAAAAGCCGTCCGCAAATTCCTCGGCCTGTACGGCGTGCGGACGAAGACGGCGGCCACTTGGGTCAACTCCTACACGTTGAAGCACATTGTCGAGCGGTGGTCCGCTCTGGGCTACATCTCGAACGGTGCCGCAATCGAGGCTGCGCTTCGACTCGGCCTGCCGGTCGTGCCTGACAAGCGCCGGCGCTCGCCTAACGCGCTCATCGGCGTGTCGGCTTCGAAACTGCCGCACACGGTCTACGGCCGGGCTGGGGAAATTTTCAAGGCACGCTGGGGCTACAGGGGACGGCCATTCGTAGAGCTGAACCCCGACGAGTACCGCGCCAAGCTCGCCCGCTTCGCCGAGAAGAAGTAATGAATGCCGACTGCGCGGCGCCGTGGAGTGTCCCGGACTACGCCTTTTGCTTCCTGCATTTTCAGGCCCCGGCGGAGTTTCCATCGGTGCACCTCGACGTCCTTCTTCGACGCCGGCCATGGGTTTTTCTTGTTGGCGCGTGGGTGGCGTTGCTGGTGAGAGAAGGGGGCCGGTCGTGACGCCAGAGACTCGGCTGTGTCGGGACTGCTCAAAGGAACTGCCCCTCGACCACTTCTACCCTCGGGACAGCTCCTGGTGCGCTCGGTGCGTCCGCAAGAGTAAGCCCGACCAGGCCGTCCTAGCCGTCCTCGCCGAGCACGGCCCGCTCGCCTTCGACTCGCTTGTCCGCTTGGTGCCCTGCTCCGATGCCTTGCATGTGCGCCGAGCCATCCGTCGCCTGGAGTGGCAGGCAGAGGTTTTCCTTGCCCGGGGTACATGGCGACTGAAGGGGCTGGCGTAATTACCGCACCAGACGAAGCCCCTTGCCCCGAAACCCCCGCGTCTTCCGCTCCACGGCCTTCAGGCCCTTCAGGAGTGCGGCGTCGGCCTCCTCGTCGGTTCGGAGGTGAAGGGGCACCCCGGCGGTCACCAGGGCCTCCACAGCCTCGGCGTACAGCCGAGGGCTCGTGCCGGGGCGCAAGTGGTAGGGCGGGACGCAATTCTCGCGGCCGCAACTGCAAAAGCGAATCGGTGCTTCGTCCATTCGGAACTCCTCTTGAGAAAATCCCTCGACGAAGTGTGACCCTCGTCGAGGGCGACTACCCATGCCTTGCCTCGCCGCGCCACGCCTTGCCTCGCCTCGCCTCGCCGTGCCACGCCAGGCCCTGCGGTTACAGTCCTGCCGGCCGCTTCTTTGCCTCGGCCCGCGCCCTAATCCGTGAGCGCGTGTCGAGATCGGCCGCACGTTCCGCCTCACGACGGAGCTGCGCGCTCTCGGCCGCACTGAGCGACTGCGCCGCCAAACGCTCACATTCCTGCGAGGTGCGGGCAAAAATGCGCCCCGCTGCCCGCCGGCGACGTGCCACCCGGTTGATCGCCTGCTTCGGCGCCGCGAGGACGTACACGCCATCGCGCCCGGGCACGAAGCGACGATTGTGCAGCGTCGCGGCGCATTCGAGGGCATTCCACCAGCACAACTGAACGGTGCGGGTCGGCCACTCCTTCGGCGCCATTCCCAACGTCCGGGCCTTGTGGAGCAGGTCCGTCGAGAGAAGGGTGTAGACGAGATATTCCTCGAACTGCTCCGGGGTTTCGAACGCTGCTTCAGACTTCGCCATTGCGAACACGGTGACTCCTTTGAGACGTTGAACTTCAATCCCCCGACGAAGTGTGACCCTCGTCGGAGGCGACTACCCATGCCCAGCCGCGCCAAGCCATGCCGAACCCTGCCGCGCCGCGCCAAGCCATGCCATGCTCGGCCGAATCCCCCTCGAAGAGTTGACCTTCGAGAGGGCGGCTTCCCTTGCCTTTCCGTGCCGAGCCCCGCCAAGCCCGAGCCTGCCGGACCTAGCCCTGCTCTGCCTTGCCGCGGTTACTTCGACTTCTTGAACTCCTCGATGCAGAACTTCCCTGCAATCCGCGGACGTCCGTCACCGATTCCGACGAAGGCCCCTGCACGTTCGAGCGCTGCCTCGACGTCCTCGACGTTGACCGCGCCGTCAAAGATCGAGATCTCGAACGTGGCGCTCCAATCGCGGAACAGCGGGCGAGTGCGCATGACCTTCGCCATCTGGACGCGGACGGCCCGGCGGTCGACGAACTTCGGATCGTTCCAGAGACCGTCACGGGTCCGAGGTCCGGAGTATTCGAGCTTGATCAACTCGTCCTCGACAATGACACCCGCGGTGAACTGCTTCCCGAGCTTCACGGCCTTAGCGCCCTGGATCATCGCCGACTGGATCCACTCGCCGGGAATGACCGGGCCGAGGTCTTCGTCGTGGTACAGCGAACCCTGAAACTCGGCCTTCGCCACGGCGAGGTGATCGTCGTCGCTCTTCTGCTTCTTCTTCGAGACGGCCTTGAGGGCCTTCGTGTACGGGTTAAGAGGATCCGCGAGCTGCCCGTTGTGCATCATCAGACGCGCGCCGCTGATCTTCGCCTTCACCTTTTCGACTGCCATTTGCTTGCTTCCTTTCGGTTTGAGTGAGCTTCAGACTTCAATCCCTCTCGGAGAGTTGATCTCCGAGAGGGCGACTACGACTGCCCCTGCCCTGGCACGCCTTGGCAAGCCGTGACCCGCCGCGCCCCACCCCGCCGCGCCCTTCGGTTTGCTGCAACAATTCACGCCGCCCGCCTCACTCGCGGGTTTCGCAACTGCCGGCGAAGCTCGCTGCGGAGGTTCAAACCCGCCCGCCAGTCCGAGGGCGTCGAGGCCGAGTAAACGAGCCCGCCGGACGGGTGACGCCAGCAAAGGTGACCGTTGCATGTCGGGGTCACCGTCCAGCCGAGTGCGGACGCGTCCTCGTAAATGCCGCGGAGGTGTGGATGGATCTTCACGGCAAACCTCCCGCCGGCGCCGCGAGGAAATCGAGAAGGGCCTTCTTCACGACCCTGACTGAGGTCCCGATCCGAATCACCCGAATGCCCTCGACCCGCGTCCCGGCCTTCAAGGTCGCGAAAAGGTGCCCCCGGCTGATTCCCAAAAGTTTTGCGGCTTCGGGGACGGTCAGTGTGGCGGCTTCGTCGTGCGCGCTCATTTGCCACCCGGCACGAGCGTCAAGGTCGGCTTCCGATTCACCGCCTCGGGAAAGTCCAGGTCCGCCACAACGGGGAAGCTTTCAAGCTCGGGGTAAAGGCCAAAGTCGAACAAGCCAAGCTGCCGGCGGATAGCGTCCCGGGTGTCGTGGATGAGGTCGTCGCCGAGGGCGCGGGGGACGTCCAAGTCTCCGGGGAATAGGGCGTCGAGGACGGCCGCGGCCGCCTGGAGGTGGGGCTCGACCTGGGCGAGGACGTAGAGGACGCCTTTCTCGCGGGCCTTCCTACGCCGGCGGTTCTCCTCCCGGATGCGCGCGTGTGCCTGTTTGTCGGTCTCGGTCTTCATGCTCTGTTCTCTGCACGAGGCGTCTTTCCCGTTCGGGCAGGGCGTTTCGTCCTCTGGGGCGCACACGACCCGCTCGCGGCGCACCTCGGCGTTTCGTTAGGCTCCCTCCCATGTCGGTTTTCTTGAGGCGGTGGGAGACGAAGACCGGAGAGAAGCGTCACGCCTACCGGATTCAGCTCGACGTCCGCCGGCCCGATGGATCGGTCGAAAAAATCCGCAGGCACTCGCAAGCCTCGACGAAGGCTGGTGCCATCCGCGAAGAGCAGCTACTCGTGCAAGCGGCCCTAACCGGCACCCTCGACAAGCTCGCCGGCGTCCCAAGCCTTTCGACCGTGGCCGACGAGTTCCTCCGCACGAAGAAGGGCACCATTAAGGACAGCACGCACGACTGGTACACGGCCGCCTTGAAGGTCCACATTCTCCCGGCCATCGGCCGCCGGCGCGTTACCGAGGTCAAGGGCGAGGTAATCGACGAGCTGCGCGCCTCACTGTCCAAGGGCCGCAAGCCGGGCACCGTGGCCGGGCACCTTCGCGCCTTAAAGGCCACGCTCCGCTTCGCCGTTGACGCCGGCCACCTCGACAAGCTTCCGAAAATAGTCATGCCGAAGCGAAGCGACGAGGTGCCCGAGCTTAAGGCCCTCACGCACGAGGAAGCCGACGCCCTCGTGGCCGCCGCAAGTGTGGACGCCTACTGGCACGCCCTGGTGGTGGTGGCACTCCGGACGGGCCTGCGGGCGGGAGAACTCGCGGCCCTGGAGTGGCGGGACGTGGACCTAGACGGCCGGCGCCTCCACGTCCGTAGGAGCCGCTACAACGGGATTACGACCTCGCCGAAAGGGAACCGCGAGCGTGAGGTGCCGCTGTCTTCGCAGGCCGTCGTGGCGCTGAAGACGCAACGCGAGCGCGATCCCAAGGGCGTGCTCGTCTTCCCGCGCGGCAAGCACACGCACTCGAAGGACACCCTCGCCATCGGCCTGCGCCGCTTCGGCACGGCCCGGCCGCATGACCTAAGGCATACCTTCGGCGCCCACGCGGTAGCGGCGGGAGTGCCCCTCCGGCAACTACAGGAGTGGATGGGGCACCGGAGCATCCAAACGACCGAGGTCTACTCGGCGTGGCTGCCCCGGCACGGCGAGTCGCTCGTCGAGCGCCTCGACCGCGGGGCGGGTCATTCGTCCCCGGAAAGTGGCCGCTGACCCGGAGACTCGACCCCCCGCATGGGACTACGGGTGGGCAGGACTCCGCGATATGCAACGGACAGGCCGTACAGGGTGAACCCACGGGTGGTGTCACTCTTCAATCCAGACCCACAACCCCTTGGGCTTACTAGCTGGGGAACTAGGATTCGAACCTAGATAGCCAGATCCAGAATCTGGCGTCCTGCCGTTAGACGATTCCCCATCACTACTTCTTAGGTGCTGCAGGTGTTGCCTTCTTGGCCGGCTTTGCCGCCGCGCCGTCTGGCGGAACGACGTAGACGCGGACTTCATCATTCGCCTCGTAAATGTTCAGCCCAACCCATCCTCCGTGTCCATCTGGGTTCGCGAGGTGAATCGCCTTCACACCAGGCTGATTGACGATGGTGCGCCGCGGGAATTGCGCCGACGGATAGGCTGTCTTGAAGTACTTCATCGTGTTCTCCCAGTCCTGCGGAACACGGTACCTGCGCTCTCCCACCTTCGTCGTCCTGTCGGGGAATTGCACCCCGTCCAACACCTCCGCCCAAGCTGCTCCCGAAACGAGCATTCCAAGAGCAGCCGCTAGGGCCCAGCAGCCCGCGGCCTTATAGGAACCGAGATCCGAGGTGTCAAGATGCAGAGGCATGGACGAAGTGAGCGTAAGTCCCTACGGACGTGTCGTCCACGCTTTCGGGCTCGTACCGCGCGGGCGCGAGTCAAGGCGTGGCACCAGCACCTGTTGCGCTTTGACGGGCCGTCGCCCAGACCAGGGCCCAGAGGCGCGAGACCGCGGAAACGTGCCACCCCGGGTGAGAGGAAACGCCTCCATCGAGCGTTTGAGTAGGGAAACGGCGCTTCCGGAGCTCTGGGGCAGGGAAACCGGCATAAAACGACGGGTGCGAGGCAGGTTTGGTCCCGGCTTCTCGGGGGTGTGTATGAAGCGGTGGGCAACTCTGGGACTAGCTCTTCTCACAGCGTGCAGCAGCAGCACCTCAACCCAAGCTCCCGAAGTCACGGGAACGGACATTGACCCCTCAGTCAGCGGACCGCTCAGCGCCGCCCTTGGGGCGCAGGTGCAAGCACTGAGCGGCACCTCTGCACTCGGGGCCCAGGGAGCTGCTTTGGCGCTGCAAGCTGGTGTGCAGGCTACTGCTGTCACGCTCACCGCGAGCGTGCGTGCGTCGCAGCCCGCTGGTGGGGTGAGTGGAGCCCTGTCCGACGGCACCGCCATGGCTTTTGGCTTCCAGCTCACGGTCATCAATGCCCCGCAAGGGCCGAGCACCCAAGCCTTCTCTGGCGTCTTGGCCTTTGAAGGCGCGACGGAAGCCGCGCTGGTGGCCGGGGTCTCGCCACAAAGCAACATTCCCCCGGGCATCGGGCTGCTGCTCTCGGCGAGCAATCAACTCTGGGAGGCGACGGCTGGGCAAGAGAGCGCCCAGCTCATGGAGCAGCTTGCCGCCTGTCCGAGCTCCGGCCTTCCCGCTTTCATCACGGCGTGTAACTTGGCCACCTTCAACAATGCTGGGTTTGCCATTTCTGCCTCGACGCCGCTGGCCGGGGGAGCCACTGGCTCGAAGACCGCTAGCCTGGCGAGTGTGAAAATGGTCGGAGCAGCCCTCACGCTCGACTGCACAAAGACGTCGCTCTGCGGAACCGCCACTCCAGTGGTGGCAGTCAGCATTAGTCCACCGTCGGCGACGCTACAGACGGGTGGCAGTCAACAATTTCTGGCGACGGTAACCGGGACGAGCAACACCAGCGTCAATTGGACAGTCCAAGAGGGCACCGCTGGCGGAAGTGTGTCCACAAGTGGCTTGTATACGGCCCCGGGGACGGCCGGCACCTACCACGTCGTTGCGACCAGCGTGGCTGACGCGAGCAAGTCGGCCGAGGCGACCGTGACGGTGAACGCTGCAGCAGTCACAGGCTCGGTCTTCATCGTCGATTCGACCGGGTACCTCTACTCGTTCAATGCGACGTACGGCCTCATTACCAAGGTTCAGCTTCCAGGAAGCGTCGGAGATTTGAATGGGGGAGAGGTGGCCCTCGCAAACGGCAACGTCTACGTGACGCTGGGCTCGCCGACGAATGCCGTCGTCGCCTACACCCAAGCGGGCCTTGAGCAGGTCGAGCTCGGCAACGGGGCCTTCTCGGGACTGAATACTCCGCGGGGAATTGCCTATGACGTCCACGCCAAGCGCTTCTACATCGGCAATGGGGGCGCCGGCGTCAACGTCTACGACCAAGACGGCAACAGCGTCTCGGTGAGTGGCGGGTTCCCTGGTAACTATGGCCCTTCAGGCGTTGCCTATGACGGGGACAATGACACCCTGTGGGTCGCCAACTACGCCGGCTATGCCAACGCGCCCTATGGCACAGCCGAGTACGAAGAGGATGGCACCACCGCGCAGACGTTTGACCTCACGACGCAGTTTGTCGCGCCCTTCGCACATTCGGAGCCCTACGCCGTTGGATATTGCCCCACCAACTGTGGGGCAGCGGAAAGCATCAAGGTCTGGATTGGCTTCATCGATGACGGGAGCGGGGAGGGGACCCCCTTGGTTCAGGCCTACTATACCGATGGTGGAGTGGTCGCTGGGGTCCAGCTCCCGCTGGTGAAGCCGTACCAGGTGTCGTTCGATTCACTCGGAGACGTGTGGGTGGCGGACAAGGGAGGCATCTGGGAGCCGAATTTCTTACTGTTTGACAACAACGTTCTTGCTTCCATGAGTGACGCTCTCACGCCACCGATTTACGGTGTGGCAGCCAATTGAAGCGAGTTCGAACTCGACGAAGAGGAGTTGGAACGCCCCGGGGTTTCTTTGGGGTGAGTTAAGCCGTCGGTCACCGAATGGCTGATGCAATCCCGAGTGGCGGTCCAGGCGGGGACGCTCCCGTCACGAAGGCCCTTCGCCGGACACGTCGGCAGGGGACTCCGAGGCGTACGCCGGAGCAAGGAGTCGCAAGAGCTTCTTCGCCGTGGCGCCCTCCTTCTAGCCCGCCAGCACTGCGTCGATGCGCTCCAGCGACTCAATTTTGCCAAGCAGCTCCAATGTCTCCCCGATGGGGGGACTAACCGGCATCCCCATGGTGGCCACCCGCACGGGCTGCGCCACTTTGCCCATGCCCAGTCCAGCCGTCTCCGAGACGCCTTTGAGCGCCGCGTCGATGGCGAGCGCGGCCCACGGTTGGACGGCATGAAGCGCCTCTCGGGCCATCCGGAGCGCGCCTTTGCCGGCGTGGTCCAGGTGCTTCGCTGCCGCCTTGGGGTCCACTTCCACGCGGACAAAAAATGGCCGGGCTAACTCGGCCATCTCCAGCAGTGTCTTTGAGCGCTCTCGCAGGGCGATGACGACGCGCTCCAGGCGGGGGTCCCCGGCCGCTTCGACACCCCGCTCGGCGAGAAACGGAAGCAGCCGAGCGGCGATGTCAGCCGGTGGCAGCGTCTTGAGGTAGTGCTGGTTCAGCCACAGCAGCTTCTCTGGATTCCACACGCCGGAGGTACTTCCGACGTGGTCAAAGCCAAACCACTCGACCATTTGTGCGCGCGAAATGACTTCGTCGTTGCCGTGACTCCAGCCGAGCCGGACGATGAAGTTCACCAGGGCCTCGGGCAGAATGCCGTTGCGTCGGTGCAGCATGACATCCGCCTCGGGGTGCCGCCGCTTGCTCAGCTTCTCTTTGTCCGGTCCGAGGATGAGGGGCAGATGGGCCATGGCCGGCGGGGTCCAGTCGAGCGCCCGGTAGAGCATGAGTTGAGGGAAGGTGGAGTTGATGTGTTCTTGCCCGCGCACCACCAGGGTGATGGCCATGCTGTGGTCGTCCACCACGCAGCCGAAGTTGTAGAGGGGAATGCCGTCGGCCCGAAGCATGACGAAGTCGTCGAGGTCCGAGGTCTGCTTGGAGATTCGCCCGAGCACCTCGTCGGTGTAGCTCAGCGTCTCGTCAGTCTCCGGCATCCGAAATCTCACCACCGCCGCTCGCCCCGGCGGAACGTCAGTCCGGTTTCGGCACGTCCCCTCGTACTTGTAGGGCCGCTTCTGCTTCTCGAAAACGGCGCGGCGCGCCTCCAATTCCTCTTTGGTGCAGTAGCAGTGGTAGGCCTTGTGGGCTGCCACCAGCGCGTCGGCCTCGCGGCGGTAGAGGCCCAACCGTTCCGTTTGGAAATACGGACCGAGCGGGCCGCCGACCGTCGGGCCCTCGTCCCAGTCGAGCCCGAGCCAGCGCAACCCCTCCAGAATGGCCTGGACGGACTCGGCCGTGGACCGCTCGCGGTCGGTGTCTTCCACCCGGAGTACGAACGTGCCTGAGTGCCGACGGGCATAAAGCCAGTTGAAGAGCGCCGTGCGTGCCCCGCCGATGTGGAGGTACCCGGTGGGCGAAGGGGCGAAGCGGACGCGGGGAGGGTTGGCCATGGGGGGCGAAGGGTTAACAAGCGGTTTCAGGTGGGTCAAACGTGGGCGGACGAAGAGGACCGGCGCTGCCGCCTCGGGGTAGCGAGGCGAAAAAGGGGCAGCTGCGCGGGGGGCGCGGCGGCGATGCCGGCGAGCAGTTAGCATGGCGGCCTCCCGTGTCCATCGCCTTCTTCGACTTCGACGAGACACTCATCGTCGGCAACTCCGGCAGCCTTTGGATTCGCCGTGAATTGCGCAGCGGCAACATCAACCGCCTACAGGCGTTGCGCGCCGCCTCCTGGATGGTGCGCTACCGGCTTGGCTTCGCCTCGATGGAGGAAGCGTTGCACACGGCCATTCGGAGTCTCGAAGGCACCGCGGAGGAGGCGCTGCGGCAGCGGACCCGGGTGTTTTACGAGGAGGAAATCCGGCACCTCTACCGCGCCGGCGCGCGGGCGGCAGTGGACCACCACCGCGCGCGAGGGGAGGCTTGCGTGTTGCTCACCGCGAGCTCCCTGTACCTCTCCGAGCTGGTAAGCGCGGAACTCGGGCTGGACGGGGTGTTGTGCACGCGGTTCCGCGTACGCGACGGGCTGCACACCGGCGAGTCGGACGGGGAAGTCTGTTTCGGCACGGGGAAGCTGCGCTATGCCGAGGGGTACGCGCGGCGCTACGGCGTGTCACTTGCGGCCTGTACCTTTTACACGGACAGCTACTCGGACTTGCCAGTCCTGGAGCAGGTCGGCCAGCCGGTGTTGGTGAATCCCGACCGACGGCTTCGGCGCGAGGCCAAGGCGCGTGGCTGGCGGGTGGTGGAGTGGGGTGGCCCGGCCTCGCTCGGTGAGCAAGCGCTCGTGGGCTCATGAGGGCCTGCGGGCATTGCGCTAGAGTGGGGTTTCAGTGCTCACCTTGCTCGGACCTGCCTTCGCGCTGCTCGTCTCTCTGGCCAGCCCCTCCGCTCCGCCTCCGTCCTCCGGCGACCCCCGGCTCCGCCTGTTGGATGCCATGGCAGGTGAGCTGCAGCGCAACCAGGCCCGCCTGAAGCTTGGCGAAAACCCGGCCCCCTATTTTCTCAGCTACACGGTGAAGGACCTCGAGCAGCGGTGGGTGGCCGGGCGCTACGGCGCCCTCTTCGACGACGAGACGCTCCGGGACCGCCGTGTCTATGTGGATGTCCGCGTCGGAAGTCATGACTTCGACAGCAGCGTCAGTGAAGACATGGACTTCAACTTCTCGCTCAAGGGAACGAGTTACACCGCGCGCAAGGAGGCGCCGCTGGACGACGACCCGGCGGCGCTTCGGGCCGCGCTGTGGATCATCACCGACGAGCGGTACAAAGCGAGCCTCTTCAACTTTCTCAAGAAGAAGGGCGAAAACGTTTACGTCGTCGAAGACCCCAAGCGGCCGCCCGCCTTCTCGAGTGAGCGACCGAGTGTCTTCATTCAGCCGCCCACCGGCTTCCCGTTCAACCGGGCCCATTGGACGAGCACGGTGCGAGCCGTGTCGGCCAGGTTCAACGCCGACCCGCGCATTTTCGATGCGGACGTGCGCGTCACTGCGGACAAGCAGGTCCGCTACTTCGTCTCCTCCGAAGGAAGCCGCATCCTCACCGAGGAGACGCTGTACGGAGTCCACGTCTTTGCGTTGACCCGGGCGGACGACGGGCAGCTGCTCGACGACAGTCGTGACTATTACGCCTTCCGCGAGGCTGACTTGCCGTCTGATGTCGCGTTGAGCAAGGACGCCGACACCGTTATTGCCGAGCTGGCCCAATTGCGCGCCGCGCCGGCCATCGACCCCTACACGGGCCCGGCGGTGCTCGAGTCCAACGCCGCAGGCGTGCTCTTTCACGAAGCGGTCGGCCACCGTTTGGAAGGAGACCGGCAGGACAACGACGCCGAGGGAAAGACCTTCCGGGGGCAAGTCGGCAAGCCGGTGCTTCCCGAGTTTCTCACCGTGGTCGACGACCCAACACGGGCCAGCCTCGGCGGTCAGTCGCTCAACGGCTTCTACCGCTTCGACGACGAGGGCATCCCGGCCCAGGCGGTGACGCTGGTCGACAAGGGTGTGCTTCGAAGCTTCCTCGTCTCCCGCCATCCGGTGGAGGGTTTTCTTCAGTCCAATGGGCACGGACGGGCGCAGCTCAACCGCCGCCCGGTGGCGCGGATGTCCAACCTCATTATTACCTCCTCGCACCAGGTGAGCGACGCCGAGCTGAAGCGGATGCTCATCGCCGAGGCGAAGCGTCAGGGAAAGCAGTACGGCCTCATCATCCGTGACATCACCGGCGGCAATACCAACACCTCGAGCTTCGGGTACCAGGCCTTCAAAGGCATCCCGCGGCGCGTGTTCCGCGTGGACGTGCGCGACGGCTCCGAGACGCTGGTGCGGGGGGTCGAGATTGTCGGCACGCCACTCAGTGCCATGAGTAAAATCCTGGCCACCGGGCAGACGCTGGGCGTCTTCAATGGCTTCTGTGGCGCCGAGAGCGGTAACGTCCCGGTGTCGACGGTGGCCCCGCCGACGCTTCTTCAGGAAATCGAGCTGCAGCGGGTGGTGGAGGGCAAGGACCGCCCGCCACTGTTGGACAACCCGGCGGCGGTAGCGCCGCGCATCTCACGTTGAAATTGTCTCTCACCCCAGGGAGTCCCCGCATGCCGGAACGTGCGCTGAACGAGAAGAGCGTCCTCGACGTGCTCAACCGCATCCTCGAAATCGAGCTTGCCGGCGTCGTGCGCTACGCCCACTACTCGTTGATGGTGTTTGGCCACGCCCGCATCCCCATCGTCTCCTGGATGAGGACGCAGGCCGACGAGGGGCTGACGCACGCGCTGCAGGCCGGCGAGCACATCACCGCCATGGGCGGCCACCCCTCGTTGCGCATCGGGAAGCTGCTCGAGACGCACCGACACGACATTGACCAAATTCTGCGCGAGGCGATGGAGCACGAGCAGGAAGGCGTGGACACCTACCGCAAGCTGCTCGACCTGGTTCGGGACCGCGACATCATGTTGGAGGAGTACGCGCGGAAGATGGTGCACGACGAGGAAGTGCACATCAGCGAGATTGAGAAGATGCTTCGCCGCCCGGGCAAGCTGGAGCCGGCCCGCTAGTACCTCCTCGACGGCCGGCGGCCCGGTGCGCGCTAGCCGAGGAGCTGACCCACGTCGGCCACGGTGCGTGGCCGGGACGTCCCGCCCAGGGGCGGAAAAGCCAACAGCGGCACGAGTCCGCGGGTGTGGTTGCGGGTGCGGAGGTCCTCCACGTTGCCGTGGTCGCTCGTCACTAGCACGCGCGTGTCGGCCGGCCGGTGGGCCACCACCGCTCGGACGAAGGCGTCGAAGGTGGCCAGCGCTTCCAGGGCCGCCGCGCTGTCCTGGGCATGCCCGGCCTCGTCGGCGGCGAAGTGCTCGAAGAGGGTAAAATCCATGCCCGCGGCGATGCGCCAAAACGTCTCGGCCGCCTCGCTGGCCGTCCGCAACGGCACGCGGAGGCCCCGGGCCACTCCCCGCGCCCCGGTGACGTCATGGGCCAGCGCCTGGCCGGCGCGCAGGGCGTCCAGAGTGCGCAGGGGCACTTGGCCTGCGGCGAAGGCGGCGGTGGAGGCCGAGGGCCGTAGCCGACGGCGGGCCCGGGCCGGAATGGTGACGTCCGGCGGGCCGCCTGCTGCGTGGGGAAGTCCCAGCGCAGCGAGGTAGGCGGCTGGGTAGGCATTGGCGAAGGTTGCCTGGCGGCCGGACTCCACCAGCCGCTTCACCAGCGAGTGCTCGGCCAGCAGCGCGCGCAGGGCCGCGTCGGGGTAGCCCAGCACGTGGCGTCCCACCAGGAGTGGCGCCGGCAGGCCGGTGAAGAGGGCCGTCTGGTTGGAGGCGGACTGAGGACGCCCGGCCATGCCAAACGTGGCATCCACCAGCGACAATTCGCCGCCCGGAAGCGGAGTCCCGGTGCCGTCCTCGAATTGGGAGAGGAGAAACGCTCCTCTGGCCAGCGGGTTGACGTCCGGGTTGTTGAGCCCGACGCCCACGCCGTCCACAAAGAGGAGGGCAACGCGCAAGACGGCCCCGCCCGCCTTGGGTTAGGCGGCCTTCACCACCTTGCCGGCCTTGATGCACCGGGTGCAGGCCAGCACGCGCTGGGTGCGGCCGTCGACGGTGGCGCGCAGCTTCTGCAGGTTGGGCAGCGAGCGCGTCTTCGTCTTGTTGTTGGCGTGGCTGACGTTGTTGCCCACCAGCGGGCGCTTGCCACAGATGTCACACTTCCAGGCCATGACTTCCTCAGGGAGACAAAAGGCGAAACTGGGGGCCTGCGCATAGCCGAAATTGCCGGCCAATGCCAGGCCCCTACCTCCGGGGCCGTCGCTTCTGGGTGGCCCGCTGGACGCGGGCCACTGCCCCAAGGGCGGCGAGCAACTCCCCTTCAAAGCCAAGCCCGGGACAGACCTCGCGGCCGGCCCGGAGAAGGGTTGGCCAAGCGGTGGTGGGAGACAGTCCGACGCCCTCCCAGGGTGCCTTCGCCACCTGCGGCAGCAGCGGGTGCAGGACGAGACCGGGAATGCGCCGGGGGGCGTCGAGCTGCGGCACCGAGCGCGCCAGCCGCTGGGCGCTGGCGAAGGGCATGAGTCGCTCGAGCGCTTCCTCAATGCGCGCGGCATGGCCAGCAACGAGGCCTGGCTCGACGTCCGGCGGGACGACGGCCGTCCCGGTCGCCAACCGCAAGGCGGGCTCATCACCGCGTGCCTCGAGGCGTCGGGCCGGCCCCACCTGCACGAGAAACGCGCCGAGCGCAGACGCGTCGTCCGCCAGCACGAGCTCCCCGAGGCCCTGCGGAAGCGCTGCGGCGGGAAGGACCCAGTGCACACTGAGGACGGCCTGGGTGGGGACGGGGGGCCGGAGGGCGGTTGGCTTCGCTGTCCGCAGCGACTCTGGCAGAAGTGCCAGCAGCTCGACGTCGTCGAGCGCGGACAGCAGGAAGGCGGCGCGGTGGCTGGCCTCCGAGCCACGGACGTCCAAGCCCACGGGCTGGCCCCCCTCGACGCTGAGGGCCTGCACGCCCGAGCCCGGCACCGTCTCGACGGGGAGCAACGTCCCCCCGAGCTCCTCAAAGCGGTGGCGCAGCACCTCCAGCAAGCCCGCCTGTCTGCCGGGGAAGCGCTGGGGCCCGGCCAGCAATTGACTGAGACTTCGCTGGACGGCCAGTGGGCTGTCGCCCGCTTGGTAAACGAGAAAGGCCGCAGCGCGGGACAACAGCGACTCGGCTGGCTCGCTCTCCGACAGCGGGGAGGGGGCCCGGAGTGCGGGCCAGGCCTGGAGGGCACGGCGCAGCCGCCAGCGGGCAAGCAGTCCCGAAGGGGGGAGTGCTGCCTCGGTGCGCAGGAAGCCGTCGGTGGCGGTGTGGGCCGCGGCGAGCTGCTTCACCAACTCGGCCACCCGGGCGCCTGACTTGCCGAATTCCCGCGTGCACTCGGCCAGTCGCCGTGCGTCGTCCAGGGGCAAGTCGAGCCGGTGCCGCGGGAGGACGAGTTGAAGGGCCGGCACCACCGGACGCAGCGCGCGGCTGACTTGGGTGGTGAGCCCCAGCTCGGTGAGGGCGTCCTCCAGCGGGGGGACTGCCCGCGGTAGCGGAAGGGGCAGCGCCCGGGTGGGCCAGAGGAAGCCCTGGTGGGCGTAGGCGGCCGGAGGACTGCCGTGCTCTGCCCACAGCACCCGGAGGCCCCGCCTGGCCAAAAGCGCGGCGGCGAAAGCACCGCCCAGGGAGGGACCAAGGACGATGGCGTCATAGACGCGAGCGCTGGGCGCCGCCGTGAAGCGGGGCTTGTCCGGAGGCCGGGCCATTGTCGCGGGCTGTCTCCCCCCTCAGCCAAGCCCTGGGTTAACCAGCGTCAGCTCCGAGGCCTCAGGCTTGGCGCCGCCCACCAGGCGCCGGCCCTCCCGCCGCACCGAGCCCGAGGCCAACAGGCGCACGGCCAGTGGGTAGAGGCGGTGCTCTTCGCGCTGGATGCGCGCGGCCAAGCTTGCCTCGCTGTCCGTGTCCAGCACGGGAACCGCGGCTTGGGCGATGATGGGGCCGGTGTCCGTCCCCTCGTCGACGAGGTGAACGGTGCAGCCGGAAACCTTTACCCCGTGTGCCAGCGCCTGCCGGACGGCATGCAGGCCCGGAAAGCTGGGCAGCAGGGCGGGGTGGATGTTGAGCACCCCTTGGGGGAAGGCCCGCAGGAAGTCCGCGCCCACCAGCCTCATGAAGCCGGCCAGGCAGACGAGCTCCGGCCGGTGGGGCGTGAGGGCCGCCACCAGGGCCTCGTCATACCCGGCGCGGCCCGGGTACCCCTGGTGGGGCACCACCAACGTTGGGACGCCAGCCGCCGCCGCGCGCTGAAGCGCGAGGACGCCCGGCACATTGGACAGCACCACCGCTACGCGCGCCGGGAACTCTGGGGCGGCGCAGGCGTCGAGCAGCGCTTGTAGGTTGCTGCCGTTTCCGGACACCAGCACGGCCACCGCGCGCTTTGCCGTCATGGCAAGACGACCGCAGTGGGCTCTCCCTCTGCGGCCTCCACCCGTCCCACCTCGTATGCCTCCACCCCGCGGCCGCGGAGGAGGCCAAGCGCGGCCGGCACCTCTTTTTCCGGAAGGACGCACACCATGCCCAGGCCCATGTTGAAGGTGGAAAACATCTCCTCGCGCGCCACCCCGCCGAGTCTCGAGAGGAGGGAGAAAATGGGCGGACAGGGCCAGCGTGACGCGTGCAGCACCGCGCGCGTCCCTTGGGGCAAGCAGCGCGGGAGGTTTCCGGGGATGCCCGAGCCGGTGATGTGGGCCAACCCGCGCACGTCCACCGCCTCGCGCAGGGCCAGCACGTCCTTCACGTAGATGCGCGTCGGCGCGAGCAACTCGTCGGCCAGCGTCCGGGCCAGTCCCTCCGGCTGGGCCTCGAGGGAGAGGTGGGCCTGCTCCAGGAGTACCCGGCGAGCCAGCGAGTAGCCATTGGAATGAAGGCCGGAGGAAGCCAGCCCCACCAGGGCGTCGCCGGGGCGGATGGTGCGGCCGCTGACAATACGGGAGCGCTCCACCACCCCGACGCAGAAGCCGGCCAAGTCGTACTCGCCGCGAGAATAGAAGCCTGGCAGCTCCGCCGTCTCCCCGCCGAGCAGCGTGCAACCGGCCTGCGCACAGCCCTCCACGACGCCGGACACCACCGCCGCCGCCTGCTCGACGTCCAACCGCGCAGTGGCGAAGTAGTCCAAGAAGAAGAGGGGCTCGGCGCCTGAGGTGAGGACGTCGTTGACGCTCATCGCCACCAAGTCAATGCCGATGGTGCTGTGCCGGCCTGCGGCGAAGGCCACCTTCAGCTTGGTGCCCACCCCGTCCGTTCCGGCGACGAGGACGGGCTCCTTCCAGCGCCCCGGCGGCAGCGCGAAAAGCCCCCCAAAGCCTCCCACCCCTGAGAGGACCTCCGGCCGGAGGGTGCGCGCGGCCAAGGGGCGTATGCGCTCGACGAGCGCGTCCCCTGCGTCAATGTCGACCCCCGAGTCCTTGTAGGTGGTGCCCACCGGAGGACTCCTTGTACGCCATCGCGTGGCCGCCGGGGGGGAGGAATTGGTGCGGTGGTGAGGCCGGGGTTGGGGGAGACTGGTGCCCACCGCCCCCTGGCATGACCGCCCTCTCTCGACGCGTCGTCCGTTTTCGCTACGAGCTGGTGGCGCTGGCCGTCGCCGCCACGGTGGCGGTGCTGCACGTTTGGTTTGAAGGGGCCGCCCTTCCCAGTGGAGGCGCCGGCCCAGCGGGCGTCCGCGAAGTGCTGCTGCGCGGTTTGGCCTCGGCCGAGGGGAAGGCCGAGGACCTCCAATTCCTGCTGCGGGGCCCGGTGGCCTCGGTGCCGGAGCTCCGGGTGGTGGCCATCGACGAGAAGAGCATCCAGCGTTACGGGCGCTGGCCCTGGCCACGGGACCTCCTCGCCCAAGGGCTACTGCGCCTTCGGGGGCTGGGGCCCGCGGCTGTGGGCCTGGACATGACCTTCACCGACCAGGCCCCGCCCGGGCCTTGGGCCCAGGTGCTGTCGGAGGTGGCAGCGGCGCAGAGGAGCGTTCCAGAGGCCCAGCGTTCGGCCCTGGCACCGGTGCTGGCGGCGCTGGAGGGGCGCGCGGCTGAAGACCCGGACGCCCAGCTCGCCCGCGCGCTCGCCCCGGCCAACTTCGTCCAGGGGGTGGAGGCCTACCGCCCCTCGGAGGCGGCGGACTATGCCAGCCGCGCGGCCGAGGATGCCGCGGTGCTGGCGGGAAAACTCATCACCACCTTCCCCATGGCGCACCAGGCGGCCCGCTTCGAGGTGCCGTGGACAGCATGGCTGGCCGACCGCTACCGCAGCGCCCAGGCGCCGCTGCCGGCCTTTGTCCGGCCCGAGACGCGCCTTGGACATTACATGGTGAAGCTCAACCCGGACGGGGTGCTGCGTCGCACACCCCTCTTCATACAGCTCGAGGTGCCCCAGGGGCTACTGCCCAGCCTCGAGTTGCAGACGGCCGCGGTGGCGCTCGGCGCCGAGGTGGAGCCCGCCTGGGACCCGGTGCTGCAGCGCGTGGTGGGAGCGCGCCTGCGGCGGGGGCGGGAGCTTCTGCGCGAGGTGCCCAACGAGGTGCAGGAGCCCTACGCCCGTATTCCCTGGCTGGGGCCGGCGGCGGTGGTGCCGACGGTGTCCATGGCCGACGTTTTGGCCGGTGCGCCCGGGGCCGCTCAGCTGGCTGGAAAGACGGTGCTGGTGGGGGTGACGCTGGTGGGCTCGTTCGACCAGGTGGTGACTCCCTTCCGCGAGGTGGAGCCGGGCGTCTACGCGCACGCCGTGATGCTGTCCGCCATACTCAGCGGGCATTACCTGCAGCGCGGCCCGTGGCTGTTGTGGCTGGAGGCGGTTTTCCTGCTCGGGGGAGCTCTCTTCCTGGGCGTCGTCTTGCCCCGGGTGGGGGCTGGCTGGCGGGTGGGAGTGCCGCTGGCGCTGGTGGCCGCCTGGTGGCTCTTGGGCCAGCTGCTGTTGCGCGCCGGCATTCAGCTGGCGTTGGTGCTGCCCGCGGTTGGCCTGCTCGCTGCGGCCTCGGCGGTGACGCTGCTCGGCTGGCTCTCCACGGACCGAGAAAAGCTGAGGCTGCGGCGCACCTTTCGCTACTACCTCAGCGAGTCGGTGATGACCGAGATGCTCGAGCACCCCGAGCACCTCAAGCTGGGCGGCGAAAAGCGCGAGCTGACCGTCCTCTTCAGCGACATTCGAGGCTTCACCGGGATTGCAGAGCGCACGGCGCCGGAGGCGCTGGTCCGCTTCGTGAACGGTTACCTGAGCCCGATGACGACCATCGTCTTCGAGGAAGGCGGCACGCTGGACAAGTACATTGGTGACGCGGTGATGGCCTTCTGGGGGGCTCCGGTGCCCCAGCAAGACCACGCCCTGAGAGCGTGCCGCGCGGCCATGCGCTTCCTCGAAGCGCTGGAGCAGCTCCGGCCCCGCTGGCGGGCCGAGGGCGTCGGCGAGGTGGACATTGGGGTGGGCATCAACACCGGGCAGATGGTGGTGGGCAACATGGGCTCCGACGCCCGCTTCGACTACACGGTGATGGGGGATGCGGTGAATCTGGCGAGCCGGCTGGAGGGGGCGAACAAACTCTTCGGGACCCGGGTGCTGCTCTCCGAGGAAACGCACGCCCAAGTGCGGGACGAGGTGTGCGCGCGACGGCTCGGCGCCATCCGGGTGCGAGGTAAGAAACAGCCGACCCAGGTGTATGAGTTGCGGCACCTAGGTCCGCCGACTCCCGCGGAGGTGGAACCGGTGACGCGCTTCGAGGCCGGCGTGGACGCCTTCGGCGCCAAGGACTTCGAGGAGGCGGAACGGCACTTCCAGGCCGTCATCCGGCTGTGGCCCCTGGACGGTCCAACCCGCCGGTACCTGGACGAGGTGGCCTTCCTGAGGCGCTCCCCGCCGGGGCCCGACTGGGACGCGGCGTCCGGGGGGGTGGTAAGGTGACGCAAGGACTGGCCGAAGGGGGGCCCCTGCTAACGGGTGCCTTCTTTGACCGGACGTGTCTGCGCCGAAATACTCTCCCCCAACCTGAATCGACCGGCTTCATGAGCGCCGAGGACCCCCTCTTTCAGCGCTTCGGGAAGGAATTCCCCAAGTCCACCGTCCTCTTCCGCGAGGGAGAGAGCGGCAAGGAGATGTACGTGCTGCAGTCGGGCCGTGTCGTCATCACCAAGAAGGTGCGCGACGAGCTGAAGACGCTGGCCGTCCTGGGGGCGGGGGAATTCTTCGGGGAGATGGCGCTCATCTCCAACAAACCGCGCAACGCCACCGCCACCGTGTCGGAGGCGGCGCGCCTGCTGGTGATTGACCCCAAAACCTTCGAGGGGATGATTCGGGGCAACTCGGAAATTGCGGTGCGGATGATTAAGAAGCTCGCCGAGCGGCTGGCCGACGCGGACGCGCAGATTGAGACGCTGCTTCTGGCCGACCCCGGGAGTCGGGTGGTGCACTACCTGCTCACCGCTTGTCAGACGCGCGGGCGCGCCGCCGAGGAGGGCGTCGAGATTGACCTCCAAGACCGGGAGTTGCCCGGGCTCACCGGGGTGGGGGAACCCGGAATCCAGAGCATGCTCGAGCGGCTGGAGCGGCTGGGCTTGGTGGAGCGCAGTGGAGACCGCCTCACGGTGCGTGACACCGCGCGGCTCGACGAGTACCTGTCCTATTTGGAAATGCGCTGGAAATTCGGAGAACTCTAACTCTTGAAGCTCTCCGTCCTCGGCTGCCACGGTGGCGAGTTGCCCGACTGCCGCACCACCTGCTTCCTGGTGGACGGGGTGCTGGCGCTCGACGCCGGCGCCCTCTGCGCCAGCCTCGAACTCGACGCGCTGGCG
>JBKQJL010000181.1:0-19554 GCA_052147975.1 Myxococcaceae bacterium | reverse complement strand
GCTGGCCCAGGCCAGCGCCATCCTCTGCTACAGCAGCACCGGCTTCGACCCGGCGAAGAAGGTGACGTACCTCATGGCCATCGACGGGGCGCGCTTCCGTCGCCCGGTGGTGCCGGGAGACCGGCTGCAGCTGGAAGTCAAGGTGCTGCGCTTCAAGTCGGTGGTGGTGAAGACGCATGGGGTGGCATCCGTCGATGGGCAGGTGGTGGCCGAGGGCGACTTTTTGGCGACGGTGGTCGACAAGGACGCCGCCCTCAAATGAGTCGCCCCGGGGCCTCCGTTCATCCCACCGCCATCATCGCCCCGGGGGCGGAGCTCCACCCTTCGGTGGAGGTGGGCCCCTTCGCCGTCATTGGCCCCATGGTGCGCATCGGCGCTGGCTCCACGGTGGGCCCGCACGCCGTCCTCGAGGGACGCACCAGCCTCGGCGAGCGCAACCGCGTCTTCCAGTTCGCCTCGGTGGGAGCCATCCCCCAGGACTTGAAGTACGCCGGCGAGGCCGCCGCCCTCGTCATCGGCGACGGGAACACCATTCGGGAATTTGCCACCCTGCACATCGGGACGTCCGGCGGGGGCGGTGTCACCCGCGTCGGCAACCAAAACCTCTTCATGGCCTACAGCCACGTGGCCCATGACAGCCAAGTTGGCAGCCGCTGCGTCTTCGCCAACGGGGCGACGCTGGCCGGCCACGTGGAGGTGGGGGACTTCGTCACCTTGGGCGGGCTGTCGGCGGTGCACCAATTCACCCGCATCGGCGCGCATGCCTTCATCGCCGGCGGGGCCATGGTGGTGATGGACGTCCCCCCCTACTGCATCGCCCAGGGAGACCGCGCCGAGCTGGCCGGCCTCAACGTCGTCGGGCTGCAACGCCATGGCTTCACCGAGGAGCAACTGGCCCGCGTCAAGGACGCCTACCGTGTCCTCTTCCGCAGCAAGCTTCCGCTGGAGGAGGCGGTGGCCAGCCTCCGGGTGGACTTCGGCGGCCAGCCCGAGGTGGACCGGCTGCTCGACTTCGTCACCACCACCAAGCGCGGGCTGACGCGCTAGGGACGGAAAAGAGGCCACGTTGGCAGTCATCGGCCTCATCGCCGGAAACGGGACGCTTCCCCGCCTCTTCGCCCGGGCCGCGCGCGCCAAGGGCCTGTCGGTGGTGGTGGTGGCCCACCAGGGCGAGACGGAGCCGTCCTTGGCCGACGAGGTGGACGCCCTCAGCTGGGTGAGGGTGGGCCAACTGGCGCGCATTCAACGCATTCTCCTCAAGGCCGGCGTCCAGGAAGCGGCGCTGGCCGGCGGCTTCCGGCGAATGCGCGCGGTGGCCGAGCTGCGCCCGGACTTCGGCCTGGTGCGCGTGCTGGCCCGGCTGCGCAGCATCCGCGACGACGTCTTCCTGCGCGCGGTGGCCGAGGACTTCGAGGCGCATGGCATCCGCATTGTCTCGCCGGCCAGCTACCTTCAGGAGCTGCTCGCGCCGGCCGGCCGTCTGGCGGGCCCGGAGCTCGACGGGCGCATGGGCCGCGACGTCGCGCTGGGAAGCGAGGTGGCGGCGGCGCTGGGCCGGGCAGACGTCGGCCAGACGGTGGTGGTGAAGGACGGGCACGTGCTGGCGGTGGAGGCGGTGGAGGGCACCGACGCCTGCATTCGCCGCGGCGCTGCGCTGGGAGGCCAAGGGGTGGTGGTGGTGAAGCGCCTCAAGCCAGGCCAGGACGAGCGCTTTGACTTGCCGGCCGTCGGCCCGCGCACCCTGGACGTGATGGCCGAGGTGGGGGCGGCTGTGCTGGCAGTGGAGGCAGGGAAAACCTTCCTCCTCGAGGCCGAGCAGCTCGTCGCCGCTGCCGAGCGGGCCCACATTGCCGTCATTGCCGTTTGAGTCGGCCCACCCCACCGCTAGCGCGAGAGGGTGGCTCCTCGCACTCTCAGCGCTGGCGCGCCCAACAGCGTCTTTGCGCCCACCGGGGGCCGGTGGCTACAGCTTGAAGAGCTCGCGCGCGCCGTCGGCCATGAATTGCACGGCAATGGCGGCAAGAATGAGGCCCATCACCCGCTGAAGAATGGCCACCCCGGACTGGCCCAGCACCCGCAGCACCAGGGAGGCGGCCCGGAGGATGAAGTAGCTGGACAGGCAGGTCAGCGTCACCGCCACCAGCACCGGCACCGCCGCCAGCAGCCCCTGTCCGTGGGACATCAGCACCATCACCGTGGCAATGGCCCCCGGCCCGGCCAACAGCGGCACCGCCAGCGGGACAATGGCCACGTCCTCCTTCTCGCTGGCCTCCGCCTCTTCCTCGGGGCTGGTGCGCGTCTCGGACGGGCGCGCCCGAAGCATGTCCAGGCCGGTAATGAGAAGGAGAATGCCGCCGGCCACCCGGAAGGCGCCCAGCGAAATGCCGGCCACCTTGAAAATGAGCGTCCCGAAGAGGGCGAAAAAGGCGAGCAGCCCGAAGGCAGTGAGCGAGGCGCGAAAGGCGGTGCGCTCCATCTTCTCCGGCGAGTCCCCGGCGGTGACGGCGAGAAAAATGGGCACCACCCCGAGCGGGTCCACCACGAAGAAGACGGCGGAGAGGGCCACCAGGCTGAAGGAGAAGAGGTTGCTCATGGGCCGCGGACGGTGAAGCGCAGCTTCCACACCATCATCAACGCTTCCATGACGATGCGTCGCGACATTTTCGACTGCCCCACCCGCCGGTCCTCAAACACAATGGGCATTTCCTCGACGCGGAAACCATTCTTGTAGGCGCGGTAGGTGAGCTCAATTTGGAAGGCATAGCCGGTGCTGTGCACTGCCTGGAAGTCGAAGGACTCGAGCACCCGCCGGCGGAAGCACTTGAAGCCTCCGGTGAGGTCTCGCACCGGCAGGCCCAGCACCGAGCGGGCATAGAGGGAGCCGCCCTGGCTGATGAGGCGGCGCATCCGCCCCCAGTTGACGGTGCCTCCGCCTGGGACATAGCGCGAGCCCAGCACCAAGTCCGCCCCTGCCTCGGCCCGGTCCAACAGCCCCGGGAGGTAGCGCGGCGGGTGGCTGAAGTCCGCGTCCATCTCCAAAATGTATTGGTAGGGGCGCTGCAGCGCCCAACCGAAGGCCGCTAGGTACGCCCGGCCCAGGCCTTCCTTTTTCTCCCGGTGCAGCACGTGCACCCGGCCCTCTTGCGCCGCCAGCGCGTCGGCCAGGGCCCCGGTGCCGTCCGGGCTGTTGTCGTCCACCACCAGCACCTCGACGCGGCGGTCGGCGGCCAGCACGGCCCGGACAATGCCCTCCAGGTTGTCGCGCTCGTTGTAGGTGGGGATGCAAACCAGGGCCGGCATCATCGCGAGGGTGCGCCTCTTAGCACGCGCGCCGGGCCGGGCAACGCCGTCTGGGCATTCAAGACGGCCAGCACCTCGTCCGCCGCTCGCTCGCTGGCCGGGGCGGTGCCCAACAGCGTGCGCACCGCCAACAGGCCCTCCACCATGGCCCGGCGCTCTGGCCCCTCCTTCCACACCCGCTGCGCCTCGGCCACCACGTTGGCGGCGGTGAGCGCCTCTTGCAGCACCTCCGGAATGACGCGGCGTCCGGCCAGGAGGTTGATGAGGCTGACGAAGCGCACCCGCACCAACAGGCGCGCCAACAGGGCACTCAGCGCCGACACCCGGTACACCACCACCACCGGCCTGAGCATGAGACCGGCCTCCAGGGCCGCCGTGCCGGACGTCACCAGCGCCACGTCCGAGGCGCCGGCCACCTCCGCCACCCGGCCCTCCACCAACACCGGCTCGAGCCCCTCGGCCCGAAAGCGCGCCGCCACCCCGGCGCGCTCCACGCCGGGCGCCAGGGGGACGACAATTTGCAGCCCTTCGTGCTCCCTGGCCAACAGCGCGGCGCTTTGCACCAGTGCCGGCAGGCAGCGCCGCAGCTCCCCGGCTCGACTGCCGGGAAGCACCGCCAGCGTGGGACGGGTCTCGTCCAGGCCCAGCGCCCTCCGGAAGACGGCCGCCTCGGCCGGGGCGGGCAGGCGCGCCGCCACCGGGCTCCCCACGTACACCGCCTTCACCCCGTAGGGGCGGTAGAAGGCCTCCTCGAAGGGGAGAATGCACAGCATCCGCTCGACGTCTCGGGCAATGTGCTTCACCCGTCCTCGGCGCCAGGCCCACACGGTGGGGCTGACGTAAAAGACGACGGGGATGCCCAGCTGCCTTAGCCGGCGCGCCAGGCGCAGGTTGAAGTCCGGCGCGTCCACCAGCACCGCCGCCGCCGGCGCCCGTTGGGCCGCGGCCTTCACCAGCGCCCGGAAGACGCGCCATATGCGGGGCAGCCGCGGCAGCACCTCGGTGATGCCCACCACCGAGAGCTCGGAGACGTCAAACAGCGGCTCCAGGCCAGCCTGCACCAGCCTCGGCCCCCCCATGCCGAAGGCGCGCAGCTCTGGGCGGCGCGCGCGCAGCGCGGCGAGCAGCTCTCCCCCCAGTACGTCGCCCGAGGCTTCGCCGGCCACTACCAGGAGGTCCACGGACGCCATGCGGCCCAGGATGGTACACACCGTCGGCGGTGAGCGGTGACGACAAAGCTGCGGGGCAGTCCGCCCCACCACCATGGCCCCCGGGCCGCTCCTGGCGCGCGCTGTTGCGCCTGGCCAGCTTTGCGCGCGGGCAAAGCCCGCACCTGTGGTTGGCCTTCGCGGCCATGGCCGTCCTCGGACTGGCCACCGGCGCCTACGCCTGGCTGGTGGGGCCAGCCTTGCGCTTCCTTCTCACCGGTGGGGCGGAGGGTGTTTCTTGGGTGCCTGGCCTGCGCCAGGTGGACAAACGGGCCGCGCTGCTCGTCCTCCCCGGGCTGCTCGTCCTACTGGCCCTCCTCAAAGGCGCGAGCTACCTCGCGCAATTCTATTGGATGGGGCAATTCGGGCAGCGCACCACGGCCGCGCTGCGCCGAAGCCTCTTTCAGGCGCTGCTCGCCCAGTCCCCGGTGCAGCTCGCCAACCGGCTGCGGGGAGACCTCCTGTCGCGCTTCTCGGCGGACGTCCGAGCGGTGGAGACGGCCGCCATCTACACCGTCGGCAGCTACGTCCGGGACGGCATTCAGGTGGTGGTGCTGGTGGGGGTGGCGCTGGCAGCGGACAGCCGGCTGGCCCTGGCGGCCCTGGCGTGCGTCCCGTTGGCCGTCCTTCCGGTGTCCGCGCTGACGCGGGCCGTGCTGCGGCGGACGCGTGAGGGCCAGAGGCGCCTCGGGACGCTGGCTGGTCAGGCCCAGGAGCTGCTCGGGGGCATTCGCACGGTGCAAGCGTACGGGGCAGAGCAGGAGGAGGTAGAGCGCTTCACGCGCCGGGGGGCGCTGCTCGCCCGGGCGCTGTCGCGGGCCGCCTGGGCCCGAAGCGCGGTGCCCGCCCTCACCGAAGTCCTCGCCGCCGGAGCGGTGGCGGGCGCGCTGGCCTGGGCCGGTACCGCCTCCGGCGTGGCGCCCGAGCGGCTGGTGTCCCTGCTCGCGGCGCTGCTTCTTTTGTACCAGCCGGCCAAGGACCTCGGCCGCACCACCCAATTCGCCACCCAGGCGGCCGCCGCCTGCGAGCGCCTCTTCGAGGTGTTGGACACGGTGCACCCGGTGGCCGACGTCCGTGGTGCCCGGCCCGCGCCGGCGCTGTCCCAGGCCATTGCCTTCTGTGCCGTGGAGGTGTCCTACGGCGACCGGCCGGCGCTCCGCGGGCTGGACCTCAGCCTTCCGGTGGGGAAGGTGACGGCGCTGGTCGGTCCGAGCGGCGGCGGGAAGAGTACCGTGGTGGCGCTCCTGCTGCGCTTCATCGGCCCCAGCAGCGGCAGGCTGTTGTGGGACGGCGAGGAGTTGGGCGCCTTCACCGCGGCCAGCGTCCGGGCGCAGACGGCGCTCGTGACGCAGGAGCCGCTCCTGTTTTCTGGCTCCATCCGAGAAAACCTCCTACTCGGGCGCCCGGCCGCCACTGAGGTCGAGCTGTGGCGGGCCCTGTCCTTGGCCCATGCCGACGCCTTCGTCCGGGCCCTTCCCCAGGGGCTGGAGACCCGCCTGGCAGAGCAGGGCTCGGGGTTGAGTGGCGGCCAGCGGCAGCGGCTGGCACTGGCCCGCGCGGTGCTCCGCGACGCGGCCCTCCTCGTCCTGGACGAGGCGACCAGTAGCCTCGACCCGGAGAGCGAGCGCGAGGTGCAACTGGCGCTGCGCGAGGTGCTGCCCGGACGCACCGCGCTGCTGGTGGCCCACCGGCTACAGACGGTGGTGGAGGCGCACTGCATCCACGTCATCGACGGCGGCCGGGTGGCCGAGCGCGGGACGCACCCGGAGCTGCTGGCCCAAGGGGGCCTGTACGCCCGGCTGTGGGCGCTCCAGCACCAGGCCCATGAGGGCACCGGACGGCGGAGCCTCGCTTGAGACTCCTGTATGTGGTGCTGAGTTGGGTGGCCTTCCTGCTGCTCGCGCCGGTGCTGCTGTTGCACAAGAAGACGCGCGCCGGGTTGCTCGAGCGCTTCGGCTTCTACCGGCGTGGCTCCATCCCGGCGGGAGGCTGGCCGCGCATTTGGCTGCACGGCGCCAGCGCCGGGGACCTCCAGGCCTTGGCGCCCATGGTGCGACGCTTCCGCGAGCGCTACCCGGGCTGCCGGGTGCTCGCCTCCACCATCACCAACACCGGCTTCCTCATGGCCAAGGACCGCCTGGGAGGCGAGCTGGACGCCGTCCTGTATGCCCCCTGGGACTTGCCGGGCGCCACCCGCCGGGCGCTGCGCGCGCTGCGTCCGGACTTGCTGGTGCTTGAGTACACCGAGCTTTGGCCCAACCTCATTCACGCCGCCCACGCCGCCGGGGCACGCGTCGTCCTCACCAACGGCCGCTTTGCCCCCGAGCGGCTGAGCGCCTACCGGCTGCTGTTGGCGCTGGCCGGTAACCCGCTGCGGGAGCTCGACTTGCTTCTCATGCGGGAGGACGTCGAGGCGGAGCGGGCGCTTGCCCTCGGGGCACCGCTGGAGCGGGTTTGGGTGACGGGCAACACCAAGTTTGACGGGCTGGGCCTGGCCCCGGCCGCCCAGGGCGAGGGGCTGCGCGAGGCCCTCGGGCTGGCCCCCGGGGCGCGCCTCTTCATCGCCGGCAGCACCCACGAGGGCGAGGAGGAGCTGCTGCTGGCCGTGTACCGCCGGCTGCTCGCCTCTCACCCGGACCTCAAGCTGCTGCTCGCGCCGCGCTACATTGACCGCGCGGCGCGGGTGGCCTCCCTGGCCGAGGCCGCCGGCTTTCGGGTGGCTCGCCGCAGCGCCGCGGAGGCGTCCACCGGGGCCGCCCAGGTGCTGGTGCTGGACACCATTGGCGAGCTCAGCCAGGCCTACCGGCTGGCGACGCTCGTCTTCGTCGGTGGCAGCTTCACCAGCCGGGGCGGCCAAAACATTCTCGAGCCGGCGGCGCAGGGCAAGCCGGTACTCTTCGGCCCCAACATGGCCAACTTCAGCGACAGCGTGCAGGTGCTGCTCGGCCGTGGGGGCATTCAGGTGGCCGACGCCGAGCACTTCGAGGCCCTGGTGACGGACTTGCTGGCCCGTCCGGAGACGTGCGCCCAGCTGGGCGAGCTGGCGGCCCAGGCGGTGCGCCAAGTCTCCGGTGCAAGCCAGCGCAACGTTGACTTGGTGGCGAGGCTGTTGGGAGGCGCACCGCGTCCGTCACCGGGCAGGCCCGTGCCTTGACGCTGGTGCACCTGCACCTGCACCGCCGTCGCACCGGCGTCACCCGCCACGTGGAGGACGTGGTGCGCGCCCTGGCTTCCTCGGGGGCGTGCGCCTGGGGGTGGGCCCTCGGCCCGACGGTGCCCCGGACGGGGCTGCGCGGCCTGTGGCGCGCTGCCCGCGCAGGGGCACTGGTGCTGCACGCGCACCGCAACCTCGAGTTGCTGTTTGCGCTGGCCCTCCGGGGACTCACCCCGGGCGTGCGCGTCGTCTGGACGCGCCATGGCGCGCTGCCGCCCAGCCGCTGGACGTCGGCCCTCGCCGCCCGGGCCGACGTGCGCGTCACCCTCAGCGAGGAGGGACGACGGACGCTGGGGCTTCCCTCCGTCGTCGTCCCCCACGGCGTCGACGTCCAGGCCTTTCGTCCGCCAGCGGACCGCGCCGCCGCCTGGGCCGCGCTCGGGCTGGGTGGCGAGCGCGGGGTGGCCGTGGTGGGCCGCATTCGCCCGGCCAAGGGGCAGGGGGAGGCGGTGGCAGCGCTGGCGCGCGCCCTCCCCGAGGCGCCTGGCTGGCGCGGGGTGTTGGTGGGCGAGGCCCGCGGCCGGGACGTGGCCTGGCTGTCCTCGCTGCTGCAAGTGGGCGGCGGCCGCGTGCTGGCGGTGGGCCAACAAGAGGACATGGCCCGCTGGTACCAGGGCGCCACCGTCGTGCTGCAACCTTCCCACACCGAGTCCTTCTCCCTGGTGCTGGCCGAGGCCATGGCCTCCGGCTGCTGCGTCGTGGCGGCCCGGCTTCCCCATTACGCCGCGCTGTTGGAGGAGGGGCGCAGCGGCTTCACCTACCCGCCAGGGGACGTCTCTGCGCTGCTGGACGTGCTTCGGCCGCTGTTGCGCGAGCCGGAAACCGCTGCCCGGGTGGGGCAGGCCGCCGCCGAGGCCGCGCGTACCCGCTTTCCGCTGCAGCGCGAGGTGGCCGCGCTGCAGCGGCTGTACCAGGGGGCCGAAGGGTAATGCGCATCCTCCACCTTCTCTCGAGCCCCGTCTTCAGCGGGCCAGCCGAGGCGGTGGCACTGCTGGCGCTGGCGCAACAGCGCGCCGGCGCCAGCGTCAGTGTGGCGGTGGACACCGCGCGGGAGGGCACCGGGACGGAGGAGCCAGCCGTGCCGCGCTTCGAGGCCCTCGGCCTCCTCGACGGCCGAGGCCTGGCGCTTTGTACCAAGGGCAGCCCCGTCCAGGTGCTGACGGACGTGCTGCGGCTTCGGCGGTTGGAGGCCGACGTCCTCCACGCGCACCTCAGCCATGACCACTGGGTGGCCTGGCTGGGCCGGTCCGCCGGGGCCTGCCTGGTGCGCTCGCTGCACGCCCCGCGCTCCCTGCGCTGGAGCCTCCCGCCGGCCGACGCCTTCACCGTGCCGGAGGCGGCGTGGTTGGCCCGGCTTCGCCCCGGGCCGGCCCTTCTGCTTCCCGCCCTCGTCGACGCGCGGCGCTTCCACCCAGCTGCGGACAGGCCGGCCCTTCGGCGTGCGTTGGGCCTGCCCGCCGGCCCCGTGGTGGGCATGGCCTCGACGTTTCAGCCCTCGCGGGGACATGCGGTGGCCCTGGCCGCCTTCGCCGAGGTGCGCCGCCGCCTCCCAGAGGCCACGCTGGTGCTTCTCGGAGACGGCGTCCTCGAGCCGGCGCTGCGTCGGGCGGTGCACCAGGCCGGGCTGGCCGACGCCGTGCGGCTGCCCGGCTACCAGCGCGGCGGGGAATTCATCCGCTGGCTTCAGGCCATGGACGAGGTGTGGGTGCTGGGGCTGGGGAATGACTGGGCCGGCCGGGTGGCCCTGCAGGCCCGCGCCTGCGGCGCCCGCGTGGTGGCGGCGGCCCTGGGGGCGCTGCCCAGCTGGGCGGACGCGGTGCTGGCCGAGGTGACGCCGGCCGCGCTGGCGGCGGCGGCCCTGGGGACGGGCCGCCGCGACGTCCCGTTGCCCGACTTGGACGTGGTGGCTGGCGACGTCCTCGCCCTGTACGCCCGGGCCCGGGGGGCAGGGTGAGTTGGCTCGAGTCCCTGTGGTACCCGTCCGGCCCGGCCTCGGTGCCGACGCAGCTTCTGCGCGTGCCCTTGGCGCCACTGTCAGCCTGTTTCTCGGCGGGCGTGCGGCTGCGCAACCTCCTTTTTGAGAGTGGGCTGTGGCGCACCCAGGCCGTGGCCGGCCTGCGCGTCCTCTCGGTGGGAAACCTCACCGTCGGCGGTGCCGGCAAAACGCCGGTGGTGGCCTTTCTGGCTGAGAGGCTGCAGCGGACGGGGGCCCAGGTGGCCGTCCTTAGCCGCGGCCACGGGCGACGCACAGGGGGCCTTCGCCGGGTGACGGGGCCCCCTTGGCCCTCCGTGGAGGAGGTGGGGGACGAGCCCTTGCTGCTGGCGCGTCGGCTGCCCGGCGTCTCGGTGTGGGTGGGCGCGGACAAAGTCGCCCTGGCGCGCGCGGCCCGGGCGGCCGGCGCCAGCGTGGCCCTCTTGGACGACGGCTTTCAGCACCGGCGGCTGGCCCGTGCGGCGGACGTGGTGGTGCTGGACGAGGCCGTTGGCCTCGGCAGCGGCCACCTCTTGCCCTGGGGCCCCTTGCGAGAGCCCCCCTCGGCCCTGGGGCGGGCTTCTCTGTTGTGGCTGCGGGTGGCCACCCCAGCCGCGCCGCTTCCGTCGCTGCCCCCCACGCTGCCGCGCGTTTTGGCCCGGCACGCGGCGGTGGACGTGCTGGGGCCGGGGGGCCAGGTGCTGCCGCTTGGGCAGCTGGCCCATGCCCGCGTCCTCGCCTTCTGCGGCATTGCCCGCCCCTCCGCCTTCTCCAGGACGGTGGGCGAGTTGGGCGCCGAGGTGACGGGCCTGCGCGGCTTTGCCGACCACCACCCCTTCACCTTGGCGGAGTTGGCCGCGCTGCAGACGGCCGCGCACGCCTCGGGGGCCGTGCTGGTGACGACGGAGAAGGACGCCATGCGCCTGCCGGTGGACTTCCCCGCCTGGGTGGTGCGCCTCGGGGTGTCCGTGCTGCAGGGCGAGGACGTCCTCGCGGCGCTTCTTTCCGGCCAGCCCCCGGCGTCGGCCGAGGGCCCCCAGGGCCGGCCCTAGCAGCCGCGGCCTTGCCCCCCCTGCACCGGTGCTGGCCCTCGTGGCCAACCCTCGCTACAACCCCAACACTCCCCCCGCGTGTCCCCTGCGCTTCCGCCCCTGGCTTCGCTTCGCGCCCTCCTCGACGCCTTTGCCGAGCGGCAGGTGCTGGTGTTGGGAGACTTGGTGGCAGACGAGTACGTCTACGGGCAGACGGACAGAGTCAGCCGGGAGGCGCCGGTGCTGGTGGTGCGGCATGAGTCCAGCGAGGTGAAGCTGGGGGGGGCCGCCAATGCCGCGGCCAACGCCCGCGCGCTGGGGGCCAGCGTCACGGTGGTGGGTGCGCTGGGGGAGGACGCCATGGGCGAGGCGTTGCGGCAGCTGCTGCGCCATGCCGGCATTGGCCTTCGGGAAGCCCGGGTGCCCCACACTGAGACGAAGACGCGCATTCTTGCCGGCGGCATCAACACCACCCGGCAGCAAATGCTGCGGGTGGACCGCGGAAATGCGCCGCCCCTATTGCCGGAGGCGGCGCAGACGCTGGTGGCCGAGCTTTCCGCGGCGGCTTCCCAGGCGGACACCCTTCTCGTCAGCGACTATGGCGCCGGCGTGGTGGGCGAGGCGGTGCGGGGCGCGCTGCGCCGGCTGGCCGGGCACCCTCCGGTGTGCGTGGACTCCCGCTTTGGGCTCCAGCACCTCAGCGGCTTTTGGGCCGCCAAGCCCAATGAGCCCGAGCTGCAAGCGCTGACGGGCCTTCCGCTGACGGACGACGAGGCGGTGTTGCGCGCCGGAGCGGCGGCCCGGGAAATGCTCGGCTGCAGCGCCCTCCTCCTCACCCGCGGCCGGCAGGGCATGGTGCTGTTCGAGAAGGCCAGGGCCACGCCCATTCCCGTGCACGGAGCCCACGACGCGGTGGACGTCACCGGCGCGGGGGACACCGTCATGGCCACCTTCACCCTCGCCCTGGCCGCCGGCGGACAGCCGTTGCAGGCAGCGCTGTTGGCCAACGTGGCCGGCGGCTTGGTGGTGCAGAAACAGGGGACGGCCACCGTCTCCCTGGCCGAGCTACGGGCCGAGTTGGACGGGGAGTGACGGTGCCCACCACGCGGGACAAGGTGCAGCCGCTGGAGACCGTTGCCTGCCGGGTGGAGGAGGCGCGGGGCGCGGGAAAGCGGGTGGCCCTGGCCAACGGCGCCTTCGACTTGCTGCACGTCGGCCACGTCCGTTACCTGGAGGGGGCCAAGGCGCTGGCGGACGTCCTCGTCGTCGCCGTCAACACCGACCGCTCGGTGCGCCTGGCCAAGGGTGCAGCGCGTCCGCTGGTGCCCGAGGCCGAGCGTGCCGAGTTGGTGGCGGCGCTCGGGTGCACGGACTTCGTCCTCCTCTTCGACGAGCCGGACGTGCGTGCGGTGCTGCGCCGGCTGCGTCCGGAGCTCCACGTGAAGGGCACCGACTACACCGCCGAGACGGTGCCCGAGCGCGATGAGCTCGCCGCCTGGGGCGGGCGGGTGGCCATTTCCGGAGACGCGAAGCAGCACAGCACCACCGAGTGGGCGGCGGCCGTCCTGGCCGAGCGCGAGGCGCGGCTGCACGCCCTGTTGGTGTGCCCCCGCTGCCGGGGCGCGCTGGCCTGGGGGCCCGGCGAGGCACGCTGTCCCGCCTGCCGCCGGCGCTACCCGGTGCAGGACGGCATTCCGGAGATGGACCCGGGCGAGCCCTTCTAGCCCTCGGCGCCTTTGGCCCGGACGGCGGGCAGTGTCCCGGCAAAGGAGGCGCTGGCCTCCGCCACCAACGGCTCGAGGCGCTCGCCGCGCTCAACGGCCGGGGTGAGGTCGAGCATGCGGTGGGGCGCCGGGTAGCCCCAGCGGGCCGGGTCCATTCTCAAAAAGAGGCCAAGGGTGGGGGCTCCCACCGCCACCGAGAGGTGCAAGGGCCCGCTGTTGTTGCACACCGTGCACCCGGCGGCGGCCAGGACGGCCGCCAGCGCGTCCAAGTCGGTGGGCGGTAGCAGCGCTGCCTCCGGGGCAGCGTCCACCACCTCCCGGGCGAGGGGCTCCTCGCCCGGGCCCCAGGCAACCAGCGGCCGGCGGCCGAGCGCGGCCAGGGCCCGTGCGGCCGAGGCGAAGACTGCGGGGGGAATGCGGCGCCAGCCCAGGCGGCCCCCCGGGACGAGGACGGCATGGGGTTGGGCGGACAGCTGCGCCAACAGCGGGCGCAGCGCCTCGGGGACACGGGGGGTGCGGAAGGAGAGCGACGCTTTTGGCACCTCGCCAACCATGGGCGAAAGAAGGTGCAGCCGCTGCGCCACCTCGGAGCGGGTGTCTGGCCGCGGGGCCACCGGCACGTCGGCCACGAGTCGGGTGGGCCACACCGAGGGCCCCACCAGGACGGCGTGGGAGGCCAGCAGCCGGGACACCAGGGCCGAGGTGACGGAGGGCACCTCCCAGTTGCCACAGTCCACCACCACGTCCCATGGGCCCCTGGACTTCAGCGCGCGGATGCCGGGGGCCAGGGGGCCGAGGAAGAGGCCGCGCCGGTCCAGTGCCAACAGCCCGTCCAGTGCCGGGTGGCCGTCCAGCACCCGGACGCAGCGGGCATGGACGAGGGCCTCCAAGCGCAAGCCCGGGAGGCGGTCCTTCAGCGCGCTGAGGAGCGGCGTCAGCAAAAGGGCCTCGCCCACCCGGTCGTCCACGCGGACGAGGAGGACGGAGGACGCGGCAGCCAGGGCCGACGGGGCGCGCGAGCGCCGGGTGGGACGAAAGAAGAGGGCCGCCGCCAGCAGCGCCAGCGCGCGCTTGGCCCAGCCCTCGAGGCGCTTGAGCGGCGACATGGCAGCGCGCCGACACTACTACTTGACGGGCGGGGGCCGGGGGCCCCTACAACGCTGGCTCGCTTGGGGACCCTGCGTAGCATGACCGGCTTCGGCGTCGGACGCGGTCGCGTCGGGGGCGAGGAATTCACGGCCGAGCTGAAGGCCGTCAACCACAAGTACGTGGAGGTGAAGGTACGCCTGCCGCGCGAGCTGCAGGCGCTTGAGCCCGAGCTGCAGCGGCAGGTGAAGGCGGTGTGCACCCGGGGCGCGGTGGAGCTCAGCCTGCGGCGCGCCACACTCACCGTCTCCGGCAACGTCCCCAGCGTCGACGTGGGAATGGCCCGGGCGTGGCGGGCGGCGCTGGCCGAGGTCGCGGCGGCCACCGGGCTCGAGGACACGGCGACGGCGTCCCAGGTGGCGGCCCAGCCCGGTGTGGTGCGGATGGAGGAGCCATCCGTCGACGTCCCGGCTGCCACGCGCGCCGCCGAGACGGCCGTCGCCGAGGCCCTCGGCGGCCTTTTGGCCATGCGCCAGCGGGAAGGCGTCGCACTCGCGGCCGACCTCACCGGGCGGCTGGAGCGGGTGGCCCAGCTGGTGCACCAGCTGCAGAGCCACGCGCCCCGCGCGGTGGAGGAGTACCGCGACCGCCTGGCGGCCAGGCTGGCGGACCTCGCCGCCGGGGCGGGCGTCGAGCCGAGCCGGCTGGCCCAGGAGCTGGCCTTGTTTGCCGAGCGGACAGACATCATCGAGGAGTTGACGCGCCTCGAGTCGCACCTCGGACAATTCCGGGGGCTGCTGGCCTCCGACGAGCCCGCGGGGCGGAAGCTGGACTTCCTGCTGCAGGAGATGAATCGCGAGGTCAACACGGCCGGCAGCAAAATTCAGTCGGCCGAGGCCTCCACCCGCGTGGTGGAGCTGAAGGCCGAGCTCGAGCGCATCCGAGAACAGGTGCAAAACGTCGAGTAGGCCCCCCCACCGCCTGGCCCCTTGCTCCGCCGCGCCAGCCCTTGGGGCGCCCCGCCGGCGAGTGACTTTCAAACGTTTACAGAAGGCCCGCCGCTTTTGGGTGGGAAAGCAAAACCGGGCAGCGTCGGGCCGCCCACGGCGTGGGAAAAGAAATACAAAATTAAAGCAGCACGAGGTGCCGACAGGCTCTTCAGCCCGAGGGCGACGGCCGACAACGCCGCCGGCAAACCTTTCTGGGTGGATGGCCTTTTCAACATCCAGGTGCTCGCGAAAAGCCTCTCCCGCCTCATGAAGGACGGAAAGCTTTACAAACCCTGGCTTCACTAAAAGCGGGTGGGCCCGCGGGCCGGCCGTCCGGGTGGGCGAGGGCCCGGGCAACGGCCTCTCGCTTGCCGCTTGTCACTTTGCCCGCTTGCGGTGCTTGGGGTAGGAAGCCGTTCCCCATGCCCTCTGTGCCCAGCGCACGAAGACTGCCTTGGGTGAGGGGGCCCGTCGCCTCGCGGCCCTTCTTCCCGCCCCCGGCCGCAGGCGCGTGCTGGACGTCGCACCCGAAGGGGGGGAGCCCCGGCCAAAGGAGCCTCCGGGTGAGCGGCCTTGTGCGGCAGAAGGTCGAGTGATGGGCCCCGAGCTCCATCCGGGCCTCCTCTTGGCCCTCTCCGCACCCTCCGGCACCGGGAAGACGACGCTGGCCCGCCGCCTGGTGCAGGAGGTGGAGAGCGCCGAGTTTTCGGTCAGCATCACCACGCGCGAGCGGCGGGGGGCCGAGCGGGACGGGGTGGACTACCACTTCGTCGACGAGCGGACGTTCCTGCGGAAAATCGAGCGGGGGGACTTCCTCGAGTGGGCGGAAGTGCACGGGCACTTCTACGGCACGCCGCGGGGCCCGGCGGAGCGGGCGCTTTCCTCCGGACGCATCATCGTCTTCGACATCGACGTGCAGGGTGGCCGCAGCATCCAACGCCTTTACCCCGAGGCGGTGCTCGTCTTCGTCCTGCCGCCGTCCCTACGCGAGCTCGAGCGACGACTCCGAGGCCGGGGGACGGACGGCGCGGACACCATCCGCCGGCGGATGCTGACGGCCCGGGCGGAGATTGAGCAGGGGCTGGCCGCCTATGACTATGTGGTGGTGAATGATGCGGTGGACCGCGCCCTCGAGGAGCTCCGCGCCATTCTCGTCGCCGAGCGCTGCCGCCGGGGTCGGGTGCGCCTGGAGGGGCTCCGTCTGGCCCTGTCTCGGAAAGTGCCCGGGGTGAGGCCGCGGCCACGGGCCACCCGGCGGCCACGTCGCCCTTAGCCGGGCGAAGGACGCCGGGCCTTCGGGTTGACAGCCGGCGTGGCGTGCTTACGTTCTTTCGTAGCGTCGCGGTTTCCACCGGCTCGTTGGGTTGGGCCCTGGGTGGCTCTGCGTCGCAGAAAGCGCGAGAGGCCCGCTGGTTGACAGTGGGCCCACTCGTCCGCTAGACACCGCGCCCCTTCGTGGTTCCCACCCGGGCCCGTCTTGGCCGCGGTGGCTCTACCGAGGGCCACAGCCCGAATACGGTGAAGTTGACAGGGGGTCGGCCGTCCGCTAGACACCGCCCCCCCGCCCAAGTGCCTCATTGGAGGCCCCTTTTGCGGGTCAGCTTGACGGAGTTGTTACAGGACGCGTACAACTGCCGGTTCCGCTCGGAACTGTCGGTGGGAAGCGGCTCGGTCTTTGAAAACCGGATAGCAAGTCCAAGAAGATTGCGGAAACCGCAGTCAATTCAAGGACATCCATGGCCACTCGCCCTCCTGGTGACAGGGCAGGCGAGCAGGCACATGGGTGGTAGTACGAACAGCGTGTCATGGGCCCTTCGGGGACCGTGAAGACGCCAGTTCAAACATCCATATTTTTCAATTGGAGAGTTTGATCCTGGCTCAGAACGAACGCTGGCGGCGTGCCTAACACATGCAAGTCGAGCGCGAACGGAGCAATCCTAGTAGAGCGGCGCACGGGTGCGTAACACGTGGGTAATCTGCCTCGAAGCCCGGGATAACCTGCCGAAAGGCAAGCTAATACCGGATAAGCCTCCGGGTTCCTCGGAACCTGAAGGAAAAGGTGGCCTCTATTTATAAGCTATCACTTCGAGATGAGCCCGCGGCCCATCAGCTAGTTGGCGGTGTAAAAGACCACCAAGGCTATGACGGGTAGCTGGTCTGAGAGGACGATCAGCCACACTGGAACTGAGACACGGTCCAGACTCCTACGGGAGGCAGCAGTGGGGAATTTTGCGCAATGGGCGAAAGCCTGACGCAGCAACGCCGCGTGTGTGATGAAGGTCTTCGGATCGTAAAGCACTTTCGACCGGGAAGAAACGCTGTTGGCTAACATCCAGCAGCCTGACGGTACCGGGAGAAGAAGCACCGGCTAACTCTGTGCCAGCAGCCGCGGTAATACAGAGGGTGCAAGCGTTGTTCGGAATTATTGGGCGTAAAGCGCGTGTAGGCGGCTTAGCAAGTCGGGTGTGAAAGCCCTCGGCTCAACCGAGGAAGTGCGCCCGAAACTGCTGAGCTTGAGTACCGGAGAGGATGGCGGAATTCCCCAAGTAGAGGTGAAATTCGTAGATATGGGGAGGAACACCGGTGGCGAAGGCGGCCATCTGGACGGATACTGACGCTGAGACGCGAAAGCGTGGGGAGCAAACAGGATTAGATACCCTGGTAGTCCACGCCGTAAACGATGAGAACTAGGTGTCGTGGGTGTTGACCCCCGCGGTGCCGTAGCCAACGCATTAAGTTCTCCGCCTGGGAAGTACGGCCGCAAGGCTAAAACTCAAAGGAATTGACGGGGGCCCGCACAAGCGGTGGAGCATGTGGTTCAATTCGACGCAACGCGCAGAACCTTACCTGGTCTTGACATCCTCGGAACCTGCCCGAAAAGGCGGGGTGCCCGCAAGGGAACCGAGAGACAGGTGCTGCATGGCTGTCGTCAGCTCGTGTCGTGAGATGTTGGGTTAAGTCCCGCAACGAGCGCAACCCTCGCCTTTAGTTGCCACGCAAGTGGATCTCTAGAGGGACTGCCGGTGTTAAACCGGAGGAAGGTGGGGATGACGTCAAGTCCTCATGGCCTTTATGACCAGGGCTACACACGTGCTACAATGGCCGGTACAAAGCGCTGCCAACTCGCGAGAGGGAGCCAATCGCATAAAACCGGTCTCAGTTCAGATTGGAGTCTGCAACTCGACTCCATGAAGGCGGAATCGCTAGTAATCGCGGATCAGCACGCCGCGGTGAATACGTTCCCGGGCCTTGTACACACCGCCCGTCACACCATGGGAGTCAATTGCTCCAGAAGTCGCCGTGCCAACCGCAAGGAGGCAGGCGCCCAAGGAGTGGTTGGTAACTGGGGTGAAGTCGTAACAAGGTAGCCGTAGGGGAACCTGCGGCTGGATCACCTCCTTTCTAAGGAGACCCTGGGATGGGGTCCCACGCTTCGGCGGGGACATGGCCCATCCCGGCAGCCCTTCGGGGTTGCTTTCGGTCTACTTGGTCAACGTGCAGTTTCCAGTTCGTGCAATCCAAACGGGACTTGCTATTTGGTTTTGAGAGGCCGAGCCGGCCCTTTTTTTTGCTAAAAAAAGGGTCAGCCTGCTCGCTCTTTGAAACAGGGGAGTCTTAAATCGGGTGCGGATGCGTCCTGCTCGGGGAGTTGTCCCGACGGGAAGCGCCGCCCACGGGCCGGACCACGGGCCTATAGCTCAGCTGGCTAGAGCGCGCGCCTGATAAGCGCGAGGTCGGTGGTTCGAGTCCACCTAGGCCCATCGCCGAACCTGGATGGGTCGGCCGATGCGGTGCTACCATGCTGGTCCTGCCGTACGGGGCTGTAGCTCAGCTGGGAGAGCGCCAGCTTTGCAAGCTGGATGTCGTCGGTTCGATCCCGATCAGCTCCACAACCTGTGACGCGAATTTCCCTAGGAGCGCCGCCCTGCGGCCTCCTTGGTGACTCGCTCTTTGAAAACCGCATACGAAGGGTAGAACAATTCAATTTTTGCTGAGGAGCCGTCTTGACGTACCTCCGGGAGGAGGAACGGCTGGACGGATTATTCTCGATCAGGCGTCCCGTGGCGAAGAGCCAGGGGCCTGGACCTTGATCTCGAGTTTCAACAATCCCCAGGGCTACGGCCCGGAGGGGCGTGAAACACGAGAAACAAAGGTAAGTAAGCTACTAAGGGCGTGTGGTGGATGCCTAGGTGCTCAGAGGCGATGAAGGACGCGGGTGGCTGCGAAAAGCTCCGGGGAGTTGCCAACCAGACGTTGATCCGGAGGTGTCCGAATGGGGAAACCCACCGTTGCGAATAGCGGCGGTACCCCGACCTGAATTCATAGGGTCGGAGGAGCGAACCAGGGGAAGTGAAACATCTCAGTACCCTGAGGAAAAGAAAACAATGAGTGATTCCCGTAGTAGTGGCGAGCGAACCGGGAGAAACAAGCCTAAACCGAGGTCACGCAAGTGCCCTCGGGGTTGCGGGTCCGCAGTAGGACCTCTCAAGCTAGCGGAAGCGCCTGGAAAGGCGTGCCATAGAGCGTGATAGCCGCGTACGCGAAAGCAGCGAGAGGCCGAGCGGGGTACCCAAGTAAGGCGGGACACGTGCAATCCTGTCTGAATCTGCCAGGACCATCTGGTAAGGCTAAATACTACTGAGCGACCGATAGTGAACTAGTACCGCGAGGGAAAGGTGAAAAGAACCCCTGTGAGGGGAGTCAAAAGATCCTGAAACCACATGTCTACAAGCAGTTCGAGGACAACGCCGCAAGGCAAGTCCGAGAGCGTACCTTTTGCATCATGATTCGGCGACTTAATGTACGTGGCGAGGCTAAGCCGATAGGTGGAGCCGGAGCGAAAGCGAGTCCGAAATGGGCGAATTAGTCGCGTGTATTATAACCCGCAGCGGGGTGATCTACACATGGCCAGGATGAAGCGTGGGTAAAACCACGTGGAGGTCCGAACCCGTGAGAGTTGAAAATCTCTGGGATGAGCTGTGTGTAGGGGTGAAAGGCCAATCAAACTCCGTGATAGCTGGTTCTCCCCG
>JBKQJL010000180.1:0-7659 GCA_052147975.1 Myxococcaceae bacterium | reverse complement strand
GACCGACCCCTGGATGGGCCCGAAGGGCGGCGAGGCGCTCCTGCGCTTCCGCCGGAGCTTCCGTGACTGTGTTGCCATCAAGGGCCCAAATGGGGCGTTCACTAACGACTTTGCGGGCCAGTCTTGCGCGCGCCTCGTGTTCTGGAACGGTGGGGTCCAGGCGGCGACCGTTCTGAAACAGCCGAGCCTCGTCCTCCGTCAACCAGCCAAGGAGGACCCGTGCTCGCCTGGTAACGGTCGCCACGGCGGCTTGTTGTTGCCCAGGGGCTTGTGGGACTTCCTGGCTCTGCTCTCCGGTCATTCGCTCTTCCCGACGGGCGGCGTACACCTCCGGTCCGACGCATTTTGCCTGGCACGCGAGCGAAACCGCGGCCTGGGCTGGAAACGGCCTTTCTGCGCTGAGGGTCCTCCCGCACCCATTGCGGGCGCGGAGTCGCGCCTGGTACCCGGACATGGCCCACTCACCCGGGAGCAGCCCGGCTATGCCCAAGACCGGCCGCTTCGCCCTCTACATCCGCACCAGCACCAGCGACCAGGACGGTGCCGCCCAGCTCCACGCCCTTCGACGCGCGGCCGAGGCACGTGGATGGCTGAAGACGGTCGAGTTCATCGACATCGGCCACAGTGGGGCCAAGGCGTCGAGGCCAGCGCTTGATGCTTTGAAGGACGCTGCCAGGCGCGGGGAGGTCCGCCAGGTCATGGTGTTTGCCCTGGACCGACTGGGGCGCTCGCTCCGGGACCTTCTCCTCTTGCTGGATGAACTGTCTGCCGCTGGCTGCGCGGTCATCAGCCTACGCGAGTCGCTCGACCTCACGACGCCGACGGGGAGACTGCTCGTCCACCTCGTGGCCGCCCTTGCCGAATTCGAGCGCGAACTCATCAGGGAACGGGTTCGAGCTGGGATTGCCCGCGTGAAGGCCACGGGCAAAACCAGGAGTGGGAAGGCGGTCGGGAGACCCCGACGACAGGTGGACGAGCGCCAGGTTCGCGCGATGAGAGAAGAGGGCAGGTCCTGGCGAGCCATCGCCCAGGCGCTCAAGGTGCCGAGGCGGACGCTGGAGCGGGTGTTCAGCGCGAGGTAGCTTACCGGCTCAGGGCTAAGTTGCCAGCGCGCTCGCTCCACGCGATAACCACTGACGCATGGGAGGGGAACTGCATGCTCAAGGGCGTACTCATCGCAACGGCAGTGAGCGCCCAGGCGTTCGGTGACGGCGGAACGACAGACGACGCCGTTCTCACGCTTGGACGAACCCTCAGTGCGGATTTCTGGGCTGGTAGACTTGACGCCGTGTGGACTCGGATGAGTCCCGAAATGCAAAAGGCCCTTGGCGGAAATGTCTCCGGGCTGGCGGCGGCGCGGGAAAAAATTCTCTCGATTGCCGGTGGCCCCGGCGACCTACTGGCGGAGAGCGTGAAGAACGTTTCGGGCAATCTCGTCTACTTGCGCACCTTCAAGGGGACACATGGGGACGGGTCGCTGCAAGAACAGTGGGCCATCCAAGGCAATCGCACGGTCGTCGGATTCTACGTTCGCCCACCGTCGATGTTTCTCTCCGACACGCCAGACAACGCGCCGAAGAGTGACCGGTGACCCGCGTCCACGGCCCAATGGGTGCCCGGGCCTGGCCGGCCAAAGCGCTGGTGGAACTGCTGGCAAGGGCCGGAGCCGAGACAGTGCAAGCGCCGGTGGTGCAGAGCGCACAGTTGATTCTCGCGAAGAGGCCTTTGAATGAAGCGAGGCATCAAACTTGCTGCGAGTTTGGCCGTCACAATAGCGTTCACAGCGTGGGCCTTTCGTGACACTCGCTGGTCGGACCAGTGGGCCAGCCTGCGGGCAGCGCACTACCTGTGGCTTTTGCCGTACCTGCTGTTCTTGACCCTGATTCACCTGTTTCGGACGCTGCGCTGGGGGTGCTTGCTGTCGGGGCTGGCCCGGGTGCCCTTCCGTCCCCTGAACGACGCGAGCGCCATCGGTTTTATGATGCTGCTCGTCCTTCCCTTCCGGCTGGGCGAATTCGCCCGTCCCTTCCTCATTGCGCAGCGCACGCCCGTCCGGCGCAGCGCCGCCATGACGACGGTAGTGCTGGAGCGCATCGCCGACGGCGTTTTCGTGGCCGTGCTGCTGCGCGCGCTGCTCTTCTTCGTCCCGGCCGGTGCGCCCGACGTGCGCTTGGTGCGCATCGGCGCCAATGTCATGTTCTCCATCTTCTTCGGCGGGCTGCTCTTCCTGCTGTTCGCCGCCTGGCACCGCGACCGCGCCGTGGCGCTGGTCCGAACGGTGGTGGGCTGGGTGAGCCCCGCGCTGGCCGAGAAGGTGGCGGGCGTCGTCGACTCTTTCGTCGGGGCCCTGAAGAATCTAGCCGGACCGATGCAACTGGTGGCCTTCTTCGCCTGGACGGTGGCTTACTGGGCTGTGAACGGCCTTGGCATGTGGATGGTCGCCACGCGCGCGTTCGACTTGCCGCTGACGCTTTTTCAGAGCTTCGTAGTGCTCTGTGTGCTCGTGGTGGGAGCGATGATTCCTGGAGCGCCCGGGATGATGGGCGCCTTTCAAGCTGCAATCCGCGTGGGGCTTGCTCTCTTTTTGCCCGATGAGTTGGTGAGGGGGGCGGGGCTGGCCTACGCCAACGTGCTTTGGCTCTGTCAAATAGGCCAGCAGATTGGCTTCGGTCTTGTCTTCCTCTCGCTCGACCACCTCTCCTTCAGGGACGTAGCGGGGCGCCTGGAAGAGCCGAGGAAAGTCCCCGAGTCTCAACTCGGCTAAGGCCGAAAGGCTGTAAGGCCGGTTGGGTTCTGGCGCAAAACCCTGGGCCCGAAAACGGGGCTTGGCCCCCTCTGAGCAGTGGGGTGGCGCAAAAGGTGAAGGTTTTGGCCCGCACGGGTCAGCGCCGTCGCTGCGCAGGCGTCCTTCAGCCCCTGCACTGCGACCACAGCCATCCCATGACTTGGTGCGCGCATTCTTGGCGTCGATGTTCAACCGCTCGCGCAGCACTTTCGGGCTCACCGGGTTGAGGACACCGGACGGATTGGCATAGGCATTGTATACTCTCCCACGCTCATGATGAGGCTCCTGCTAGGACCGTAAGCCCGCAAACGCCTGGCCCGCTCGCCTAAGACCGGGGTTTGCGGAAGCCACGAGACACAAGGCGTTCGGCCCCGGGGCAGCCAGACCGGGTAACCACGTCAACTAGAACCGAAAGCCCGACCAGGCCTCGGGAGATTCTGAGGTCGGCACTAGGCGACGAAGAGGAGCGAGGTCGGTCAGGGCAGTTCGGAAGTCCCCGGAAGGAGCGCGTGGCCATCGAATATGAATGGGGCTCTGCTTCCACATGGCACAGCACGCGCCCGCCACACAAAAGCGAAAGTGTTTTCCGCGGCCCAGTCGTTAAGCTTGGCGCAATTGGCAACATCGCGTGGAACTCCAGGAAGAAAATCCGGCGGAGGAAGACGATGCAGGACTACCAATTCCTCACGCAGTCTCGGCTGAGCAATCGACCATGTTTTCCCGACGCCGAGCGTCCAGAGCGCGGCAAATCCGAGAGCCGCTGAGGCTAGCCAGAACTCGACCCGGCTCGGGCGAATGGCTGAGGCGGTTCCTCCAATTATCCAGGCGAAGCCCAACATCGTGGGATGGATGTACCAGGGAGCCTTCTTTGCGGGGAGCATCTGTCCGAAAACAATCACCGCTAGCACTACGAAGCCGAGTTCGATGAGGAGACGCGTCTCAACCGATGTCGTCCTTCGTGACCAGACCCACACCGCGGGCGCCAGCATCAAAAGCCCAGCGAGGTACCACGAGACAAGAGGGCTGGCGAAGAACAATAGCGAACGGTCTTGCTGTCCCCTGCCCTCGACGATGGAGGGAAGTACCTGCACCGAAAGATACGTCGGCAGAAAGGGAACCAGCCCCCTTGCGTGGCGTGCCGCCTCGTACGCGCCCAATGCCACAGCCACGCTCGCAAGAGCGAGCGCGGCGGCGATAAGCGCCCGTCGGCGCGGGAGGCGCATTCGCCAGATGGCCCAGCTCAGGATCACGAACGCGGCGAGAGCCGGAGGGCCCTTGCTAAGTGCCGCACCGACGAAACCTGTGGCGAAGAGCACTGTGCCGGCAGCGGGTCTCCGGCCGAGAAGTACAGCCCCGAGCGTCGCCACGGCTAGTCCCAGAGTCAGCGGCAACTCGAGCATCGCGATCTGCGACTCAAAGAGGAAGCCCGAGAGCAGCGGTAGTGCGAGGAGGCTGAAAGCGGCCGCACGGGCACCGGCGACACTAAGGGCAACGAAGAAGGTCAGGAGCGCTAACAGTGTGGCGATGAATCGCCCAAAGCTCCGTGCTGTAGCCGCCGAGGCACCGAAGGCGCGAAACCAGAGTCCTTCGGCCGTCAGCGCGAGGGGGGGGTGTTCGAGGAAAGGTTGACCGCCTAGCGTTTGCTCGGCAATCGCCGAAAGTGGTCGCTCGGCCGCCTCCCGCGCCACGCGCGCATAACAGGCAGAGTCGGCTCCGAGGAGGAGGGCCGGACCAACTCGGACCCAGACGACAGCCAGCACCACGGCCACAGCCGCCGCGAGCGACACAAACTGTTGGAAGGCGGGGCGCCTTCCATCCCGAATGCCTTTCGGAGAGATGGGGAAGCCCTCGCGCGTGGCGGAAGGGGGTTTCGGTGCCTCGGCTGAGGGTGCAGTCATCGGTAAGAGCGGCGTCGTCAGGAAATTCTCAGGGGCCGAGCGTGAATGAGCGCCGCATACTATCGCCAGTCGTGAACGGTCGAGGCTGCTGGGGCAACCGGCGAGCAGGATTGGAGACTAGTGCGCCCTCGCACCCTTAAAGCCAGACGGGGCCGTAGGCAGTCTTGGGGTTGATGCCGGCGAGGCATGTTTCGCGGCCCAGAAGCCCGGTCAAGCCTCTACGGACGGCCTCCACAAGAACGGCGGGCAAGGCAGGTAGGTGCGCGCGTTCGCCACGTTGGAAGTCGAGTTTTTCGGCTCTTTGGACGGAGGTTTCGTTGGAGAACCCGAAGAATCTGAGCGTGATTCCGAACATAAAGAATATTACTACTTCTCTCGTGGGGCGGAAGCGAGTGAATTCTCACGCCACGACGTACTCTGGGACGGGGCGTCCAAATGTGCTGGCGCAGTCAACGGGCTAGTCTTCCAAAGCCGTCGCTTCTGAAGGGCGAGTGCGCATGGCAGCACAACTTCAGCAGCTTCGTGGACGCCCGCTTCGATCTGACGCAGTGGATCGACTGGTGAAACACAGGCCCACCGCACCAGGCGCTCATCGACACGAGCCCAAGGGAGTACCGAAAAAAAGTCTCACGAGTCGCTGTCACTACATCAGCTCCGTGGCATAGGCCGCAACTCTCCTGTGGCTTATTGGCTCGGCGGAGCGGACATTTCTGCAAATTGAACGACTGGCCTCGGACCTCACGGCTGGCACAACGGTCCATCCGACCTTAAGGCAATCGGTGTGCTATCAATGGTAACGGTCACACTATTCAAAGTTTCCGGGACTGACACCAAAGTCTGGGTCGTGACGGTAGGCGGGCTGGTAGTTAGATTCAAAGTGTCGACGTACCAGGTCCCATCGGGGACAGAAATAGGGATCGACCTCGGGACATTCGTATCGCTCGCCACAAACGCCTCACAAGATCCATTATTATTGTTAACGAAGTTTTCCACTACTACGGTTGAGTCATTAGCGTTCGCAATGTTTCCTGACGTATAAGTAAAATAGGGAAGACGGTCTGCGACGAACTGTAGAGCGTAATAGGCTGGCAGTAACTCCGCACCAGCGTCCTCCGCAACGCCGAACGAAGCGTTCGGCGGCTGCCCAGGTGAATTGATGCAAATGTTTGCGTCATACGGATCGTCGTCAAAATCATAAATCATCGTTAACGGCACACCTGAAGCGATATTAGCGAGCCAGGCCCGTGCGATCCACGCGGCCTTAAGGATTTCCGAGGCGCTGCCGTTGAGCGTCGCATGAGGCGTACAATATCCAGTTTCGGTTTCATAGGCTGCAATTGGGAACGGCTCCTCCGACACGTATTTCGGGATTAGGGTCTGCAGCCACGTCCATGAAGGCGATATCTGCTCGGGCGGTGATCCATCATAGTAATGGTGAACCGTCACAGCGTCCAACCAGTCCATTAGCCCGTCGTTGAAATATCCTTCCAAAACAGTCTGATTCGCCATTTCTTCAAAATGAGCGAGTGCCGGAGCAACGAAATACTGTTCTGGGAGATTGGCTCGAACACTTACACCAACAGCGTTTGCCAGAGCGACGTATTGCGCAGCGCTCCCGCTCCAAAATGTGTTGGCGTTTGGCTCGTTCCACATCTCCCAAAGCACACCGGCATCCCTAAAGTTAGACATGGTTGCGATGGCATAGTTAGTAAATGCGGTGATTTGAGTAGGTGTAGTTGACGCAGTCGGGGGGCCCTTGACTTCACCATACGTATTCTGTAACTCGCCACCGGGACCGGACCCCAGAATACCAACTATTCTTATGCCGCAGTTACTCATGGCCTGAACAAAGGAAGCGTAAGTAGAGAAAGTGTACTGACCTGCGTTGGGCCCCTCAATGTCTGCCCACTGAAAATTGATGCGCACCCACTTGACTCCTAAGGCTTGAAACTCGGAGCACTGCAGGGCGTAGGGCACAGCCAGTCCTGTGTTAAAGCCGAGCGATTCGGCTGGAACACCGGAGGGCAACGGAAAGATTGCACGCCAGGCTTCAATCGCTGCACCTTGCGAATTGCATGCACCGGGCACACATGTCGAGGAACACGCTTCGGTTCCCGGATACCCATCAACTGAGCAGGACGCTGTGCCTCCTCCGCCAAGACATCGACATGCCGAGTACACACCGTTGACGCAGATTTGAACGCCTGGGCAGCCACTCGCAAGCGTGCAGGGTTTGGTCGGTGGACTGCAGGTTCCAATATCAGGTATCACCGAAGCTTGCTGATTCACAGTGACTCGGGCCGGGTCCTCGGGCGCCGAGGCCACAGAGGTGGCCTTCGATGGACGGCTTATGATGACTCCTGCGAGGGCTGGAATACCTAGAAGAGCTAGAATCAACGCGGTGCGGCTTTTCCAACCGTCGGTAGCCATTTTCTGCCTCCGTAACGACGAGGTCGACACAGTCTGAAGCACCTGCAGAGTCGCTGAAAAAGCTCTTGCACCTGGGCTGTCGCGTCACCGGCGTCGCTTGCGCGGCATGGAAGGGGCCGCTCCGTCAGGTCCAGTTCACAGCCGACGCTGAGAAGCGCGGACGCTACATCTCTTTCGCTTCGAGGGTAGGTCCTTCTAGGCGACACATCTATCGCTCTAACCACGAGATTTCGTAACCGTCCGCAACGACGGGCTGTTATTGGAGGACACCCGACCAGTTTGGGTTCACAGCGGGCGTTATGGGCGCGTTTGTGGCGACGTCGGGAATTCGGGCTGCACTCGTTGGTGAGGTGCCATGCGGCGACGCTCCTCCGATCCTCGACACCAGTGAAATGCTGCCGCCTGGCGCCTCAGCCTCGGCGAGTAGCCCGAGCTTCTCCGGCGCCGAGTAACGACGCCTCCGTTTCTCCCGGGGTCCACCAGTCACTGCTGGGACGGCCACCGCTTCGTCGGGCTTCTTTTCCATGGGCTGACTCGCTTTCTACC
>JBKQJL010000179.1:0-6521 GCA_052147975.1 Myxococcaceae bacterium | reverse complement strand
TACTCGCCGGCCTCAATGTGGATGCACTGCGCCGGGCAGATGGTGGCGCACAGGTAGCAGGCCACGCAGCGCGGCTTGCCGTCCTCCCGCGGCACCAGCCGGTGCAACCCCCGGTACCCCTCCGGGTACGTCATCTGCTCCTCGGGGTAGCTGACCGTCGTAATTTGGCTCGTCCCCTTGCGGTGCAGGACGTCGGTGTTGGTGTCCCGCGGGAAGAAGAGGTTCCGCATGAAGTGGCGGATGGTGACCGTCAGCCCGTGGACGAGCTCGGGCACGTAGGTGCGCTCGCGGACGTCGCGGGTGGGGTCCTTGCTTGCCGGGTAGTAGGCCATGGGGAGAGTTGCTCTAGTGGTGGGCGGAGGCGGCCGCTGCCGGGAGGGGGTGCGCCGGGGCGTGGGCCACGGGCTTCTTCGCCTTGGAGGTGAGGGTGAGGCCCAACACCACGGCCATCTCGAGCAGCCCAACAATGGCCAGCCAGTGGAGGCTTGAGTCGAGCAGCACCAGCGCGGCGGAGAGGAAGAGGTTGAGGAGCCCGAGGGGCAGAAGGATTTTCCAGCCGAGGGTCATGATTTGGTCGTAGCGGAAGCGCGGGAAGGTCCAGCGAATAATCAGCTGAAACCAGCAGAGAAACACCACCTTCAGGGCAAACACCATGGCGCACAGCGCCCCGTAGAGCACCGGGTGGCTCGTGCCGAGGCCTTCGGCCAGGGCCACGTCGCCGGCGAAGCCGAGGTGCCAGCCGCCGAGGAAAATGGCAGCGATGAGCGCGGAGAGGACCACCACCTCGATGAATTCGGAAATCATAAAGGTTCCAAATTTCATTCCCGAATACTCGAGGAAGTAGCCAATAATCTCGCTCTCGCCTTCCGGGACGTCGAAGGGCGCGCGCTTCGTCTCGGCGAAGGCGGCGGCGAAGAAGAGCAAGAAGCCGACCGGCTGAAGGAAAATGCCCCACGCCGGAAGCCCGAAGTCCAAACCGCCCAGGCGGGCTTCCCACAAGTACTGGGCCTGGCCGGTGCCGGCGGCGGCGGAGCCAATCAGCACCGGCAGCTGGACGGTGGAGAAGGCCACCATCATCCCCACCAGCGACAGGCCGAGGGCAACCTCGTAACTCACCATCTGCGAGGCGGCCCGCACCCCGCCCAGCAAGGCGAATTTGCTGTTGCTGGCCCAGCCGGCCAAGGAAGTGCCGTACACGGCCAAGGAGGCGATGGCGAAGACGTAGAGGAGGCCGAAGTTGGGGTTGGCCACCTGGGCCGAGACGGCGTACCCGTTGACCGGGACGGTGGGGCCGAAGGGGATGACGGCGGCCAGGGCGAACACCGGGGCGAAGGCCAGCACCGGGCCGAGCCAAAAGAGAATTTTGTCCCGGTCCGCGGCCTTGGGCCGGGTGTTCTCCTTGAAAATCATCTTCAACGCGTCGGCCGCGACGTGCGGCACGCCGCCGAAGGAGTACTTCCTCATCCACGCCGGGCCGACGCGCGCCCGCTCCGGGCCGATGCGGTCCTGGGTGAAGGCGCTCCACTTGCGCTCGGCCACGGTGAGCAGCGTGGCCAGCACCATGACGAAGAGCAGCAGGTGGATGAGTAGCGCGCTCAGCCAGCCAAGCGGTGTCCCCGAGATGTCACACAGCCGTTGGCCGAAGAGGCTGCAGCCGCCGGCCAGCCAGCCGCCCAGCCGGTACTGCACCCAGCCGAGGAGAAACAGCACCCCCGGGACGAGGAGGAACATGACGAAGAGGATTTTGAGGGTGCGGCTCATGGCGCTCGTCTTCCCGTGCGGTGGGGCCCGTGGTGCGGCTCAAATGCCGCGGATGCGCGGCGCGCCGAATTCGCGGTAGCCCGGCGGCCGGCCGTCGGCGCCGGAGGGCAAGGGCTGCAGGCCCCGACTGGTTTTCAGCGGCGGCGCCTCCTTCTCCCAGGCGAAGCCCTGCAGCTCGGGGACTTCGCCCGAGAGCTCGCGGAAGACGTCCTGGGCCGAGGCATAGGTGAGGGGGAAGCCGAATTCGCGCATGATGTCCACCGCCCACTTCCAGTGGCCCTGGGTGGCCCCCCGCGGCGGGTAAGCGCGGCGGAAGCGCTGCACCACGCCGTCCTCTTGGACGAAGCTTCCCTCGTCCTCGACGTGCGCGGCGGCCGGAAGCAGCACGTCGGCCGCGTCGGTGAGGGCAGAGGCATTGGCCGCCTGCACGGCGATGAATTCCACCTGGGAAAGCGTCTGGGCAGCCTCTGTCTCGCCCTTGGGGACTTCGGCTCCCAGCACGTAGAGCGCCTTCACCGTGCCGGTGCCGACGGCCTGAAGCAGGGCCTCGAAGGGCAACAGGCTGAGGCCGAGCGCGCCGGCAATCCAACCCAACCCCTTGCGGTTGGGATTTTTGTCGGAGCGCATGAGGAGTGCGTCTTGCTCGCCCTCCGGACGGCCCCCGACGTACAGCTGGCGCACCCCGAGCGCGTCCTTGGCAAAGGTGAGGCCGGCCAGCAAGTCTTCGTTGGAGCACACCGGCGAGACCAGCACCGCCAGCTCCGCCGTCCCGGCCATGGCCTTGAGTTGAAGGGTACAAGAGGCCAGCGCCTCGGCGGCCGTCACCTCGCGCCGGTCCTGCAGCCGCCCCAGCGAGGGGCTCGGGACGCGGTCCAAGTTGAGCGGCTTGTAGGAGAGCCGGCCCTGGTCGCACATCCAGCTCTGGTTGATGGCGTCATTTTCCCGCGGCCGGTAGCGGTAGGTGTCCTGGCCCATGAAGTCCACGAAAATATTGCAGCCCCGAGCGCAGCCGGTGCACACCGAGGCGACGGTGGAGAGAAACCAGCTGCGGGCCCGGAAGCGGAAGTCGCGATTGAGCAGCGCGCCCACCGGGCAAAGGTCCACCACGTTGCCGGAGTAGTTGCTGGTGAGCTGCTGGCCTGGGAAGACGTCGATGTACTCGGCCGAGCCACGGGCGAACATCCCCAGCTGCGGCTCCTTGGCCACCTCCTCCATGAAGCGCACGCAGCGGGTGCACTGCACGCAGCGCTCCTGGTCGAGCACCACCAGCGGGCCCAGCACCTTGCGCTTGCTGCGGAGGATTTTGCCGCCCTCCAGCCGCGAGGGTTTGTGGTCCATCCGCTGGTAGTAGTCCTCCAGCTTGCACTCGCCGGCCTGGTCACAAATGGCGCAGTCCACCGGGTGGTTGAGCAAGAGAAACTCCATCACCGAGCGCCGGCTCTCGGCCACCCGCGCCGTGTCGGTGCGGATGCTCATGCCCTCCTGAAGCGCCGTCTGGCAGGCCGGGACCAGCTTGGCCGAGGTGCTGCTCTCCACCAGGCACATGCGGCAGTTGGCGGCGATGGAGAGGCGGTGGTGCCAGCAGTAGTACGGGATGTCGGCGCCCACCGTCTTGGCCGCGGTGATGAGGTTGGTGCCGGGTTTGGCCACCACCTCCTGGCCATCCACGCTCAGCGTCACCATCCCGGGGTGCTTGGGAGCGGGCCGACTGGGGGGCGGCGGCGGGGCGCTCGGCTTGTCGTCCTTCGGGCTCACTGTTCCACCTCGCCGCCAATCATATTGATGGTGTCGAAGGTGGGGATGAGGTCGGCCAGCATTCGGCCCTCCACCATGCGCGCGAGCCCCGACAACAGCGCGAAGCCCGGAGCGCGGACGTGCACTTTGTAGGGGCGCCCGGAGCCGTCGCTCACCAGGTACCAGCCCAGCTCGCCGTTGGCCGCCTCGGAGGAGTCGTACACCTCGCCGGCGGGAATCGGCACGCCCTCCATCACCAGCTTGAAGTGGGCGATGACGCCCTCGATGGTGCCGTACACCTCGGACTTGGGCGGCAACGCAATCCGCCAGTCGTCGACGATGACCGGTCCGGGCGGAATCTCTTTCAGCCCCTGGCGGACGATGGCCTCCGACTGCTTCAGTTCCTCCAGCCGCATCAGGTAGCGGTCGAAGTTGTCGCCGTTGACGCCCACCGGCACGTCGAAATGCATGCGGTCGTAGACCCAATAGGGGCGCGCCTTGCGCACGTCATAGGCCACGCCGCAGGCCCGTAGGCAGGGCCCGGTGAAGCCGAAGTCGAGCGCGTCCTCGGCGGTGATGACGCCCACCCCTTGCATCCGGTCGACGAAAATGCGGTTGGCCGTGAGCAGCGTGTCCATCTCGCCGATGAGCTCGTGGCACTTGTCGAGCGTCTTGTAGACGCGCTCCGTCCAGCCCTCGGGCAGGTCACGGTTGAGGCCGCCCACCCGGCCGAAGCTGGTGGTGAGCCGTGCGCCGGTGAGCTCGGTGACTCGGTCCATCACCAGCTCCCGGCCTTCAATGGCATAGAGGAAGGGAGCAAAGCCTCCCAGCTCCAGCCCGATGCTGCCGACGCAGGTGAGGTGGTCGTGGATGCGGTGCAGCTCCGAGGCGATGACGCGGATGTACTGGGCTCGCTCGGGAATGGTAATGCCGGCCAGCGCTTCGACGGCCTTGAGGAAGCCGAAGTTGTTCATCAACGCGCTGACGTAGTTGAGCCGGTCGGTGTAGGGCAGGCACTGGTTCCAGGTGACGTTCTCGCAGCTCTTCTGGAAGCCCCGGTGCAGAAACCCAATTTCCGGAATGGCCCGGACGATGGTTTCGCCCTCCAGCTCCACCCGGGTGCGCACCGTGCCGTGCATGGCGGGGTGGGAAGGGCCCATGTTGATGAGCATCCGCTTGGTGTGAAGGTGCGCCTCGAGCTCGCCCTCTTCGGCCTGCGGCCCAGCGGTGTCCTTTGCGTCTGCCATGGCGGGGTGTCTTCTGTAGGAAGCTTAGGGACGGGTGGAGGAGGGGAGGTGCGGTCGCTTTTGGGCCTTCAGCCGACGCCGGAGGTGCCCGGGCCCCGGAAAATGTCCTCCACGGGGCGCTCCGGCGTGAGCGGCTGCCGTCCCCGCAGCGGGTAGTCCTTGCGCAACGGGTGGCCTTTGAATTCCTCGTACATGAGGATGCGCGTCAAGTCCGGGTGGCCGAGGAAGCGAATGCCGTAGAAGTCCCAGACGAAGCGCTCCCACCAGTTGGCGCCCTGGTAGACGCCCGTCAGGCTGGGCACCTCCGGGCGCTCCTCCGTCACCCGCACCTTCAGGCGCAGGTGCTCGTTCCGGCTCACCGAGTAGGCGAAGTACACGACTTCGAAGCGCGGCGTGTTGTGCGGCAGCTGCAGGCGGTCCACCGCGTCGATGGAGAGGAAAAGCTTGAAGGCGAGCTCCGCGTCGCTTTTGACGAGCTGCGCCACGGCCGGCAAGGCCTCGGGCCGGACGACGCCCCAGTGCGCGCCGGTGCTGTCCACTGGGCGCTCAAGGAGAGCCTCCGGCACCAGCTTGGCGATGCGGTCCAGCGCGAAGGCACTCACGGTGGTGAAAACCTCGGGGCAGCCGAGACAGCGTTTTTTTTCGAAACCTTGGGCCCGCAGTGGGCCGTGGCGCGGCCCCCGCGGCGTTCTACCGGCCTGTTCCACTGGGCGTCAACGACACAAGGGGCCCCACCGCACGCGCCAGCGGGCCTGTCCCACACCTCCCGAAGCACACGGTGTCGCCCTGGCGCCGAAGCCGCGCTACATATTTGCCCCGGGGCACACCACACGGGCGCCACGGGCTGCCCCACCGGGGTGGGCCCTGGCGTGCGCTTTGGAAGGAGCGTCAGGGTGGCGGCATGAAGGAGCTGCGTCGCATCGCCGAGGCCTGGGAGGTGCTGCGCCAGCGTGGGCAGCCGGCCCTGCTGGCCACGGTGGTGGAGACGCAGGGCTCCACCTACCGACGGCCGGGGGCCCGGTTGCTCATGTCCGAGGACCGCTGGCTGGCCGGCGGCGTCAGCGGCGGCTGCCTGGAGGGAGAGCTGCTCAAGAAGGCCTGGTGGCGGACGGCCGAAGGGCCGGTGGTGGTCAGCTATGACTCCACCACCACCGACGACGAGGTGTCCTGGAGCTTCGGGCTGGGCTGCAACGGACGGGTGGAGGTGCTGCAGGAGCGCGTCCTGGCAACCACTCACCCCACCCACCCGTTGGACTTTCTCCTTGGCCGCCTCAGCGCCCGTCGGCCGGGCGTGTTGGCCACCGTCTTTCGCGCCGGACGCCACAGTGGCGTCCAGGTGGGGCAGCGACTTCTCCTCGACGAGGGTGGGGTGCGCACCGACGTCGCCGACGCCGGGCTGCGCGAGCGCCTGCGGGCCGACGCTGCCGCTGCCCTTTCGGCAGGACGCAGCACCGTCCACCATTCGGGCCAGGCCGAGACGGCGGTGGACGCCCTGGTGGAGGTGGTGAAGCCGCCCCGGCCGCTCGTCATTTTTGGCGCCGGGCAGGACGCCGTCCCGCTGGTACGGCTCGCCGCCGAGCTGGGCTTCCACACCACCTTGGTGGCCAACCGCCCCACCGGGGTACCGCCGGAGGCCTTCCGCGAAGCCGACGTGCGTCTCACCTCCACCCCGGAGGCGGTGCTCGGCCGGGTGACGCTTGGCCCGGAGGCCGCGGCCGTCGTCATGACGCACAACCTGGTGCATGACCGGGGCTTCCTGCGCCTCGCCCTCGAGGCCGG